>CABUCM010000003.1 GCA_902490005.1 uncultured Ruminiclostridium sp. | reverse complement strand
AAGTTAACTATATTTAATTAAATCTGGTTTAGTTAACAAAGAAAGAAACTATTTTTTTAAATTATTATTGACAAAATTATTATAAAATTGTATACTAATACCAAGTTAAAAAGCACTTTGACAAAAAACTTTTTTGAGATATAGAAAAACTAGTCAAAATTAGTAAATGCTATTGATCGAAATTAGAATTTAATTTTTTTATCGAAAAAGTAATTAGTGTTTTTATCAGGCTGTATAAAGCCGGTAAGAGAGCGATTTTGGGAATTTATAAGCTAATTAAGGAACTTGTAAAAGAAAAAATTATGCAAATCTCCTGTTAAAGCCGTGGCTGTTAAAGCGCCAGGAAATTAATTTAGAAACCAGGTTAAGAAATTTACAGGATTTTTATTGTGTAACTCCTTTTAATAAGGGGGAAATTCTTCTTATAGGTTATCTTTATAATAATTTTGGTAAAAATGTTTGTAATGATTTGCTTTTGTTTTAGGTTTAGTTAACGTGGTGAAGACGGTAGCTAAAAAACAAAGCGGTCAAAAACATTTTCGAATAGTCAATTAATTCAGAAAACAGGAGGAGAAGTTATGTTTAAGAAATTATTGGCTGGCTTACTTGCTGCTTCCTTAGTGTTGTCTCTCGCGAGCTGCAATAATGGTGGCGGAGAGACTTCCAGCACCGAGTCTAAAGGCGGCAATGATTCTTCCGCTGCTGAGTCTACTGGCGGCGGAGACGGAGAGTATTCCGGTACCTTGACCATCTGGGAAGGCGATCCTTCCAGAGCTGTTTGCGGCGACGCTTACAAGGCTTACTTCGCTGAGAAGTATCCGAATCTGGAAATCAAAATGGAAACCAAGACTGAGAACACCTATCAAAGCGCTCTGTCTTCCGCTTTCGGCGCTAACCAGGGCCCCGACGTGTTCTGGAACTGGGGTACCAAGAACGGTATCTTGAAGAGCATCGTTGATGAAGACTATGTTATGCCTTTGACCGATATCGCCGATATGTCCCTGTTCGAGAAGGACGGCGAGAAGACCATGATCAGCGGTATCTGCTATGTAAACGACGTGCTTTACGGCGTTCCCACCGCTGCCGTTGATACCCGTACCATTTACTACAACAAGGATATCTTTGAGGAGCACGGCTATGAGCCCAGCACCAAGCTGTCTGATTTCGAAGCTATGTGCGACCAGATGCTGGCCGATGGTATCCAGCCTTTGACGGTTGCTGCTACCGAGTTTTCTTCTCTGTTCCACGTTTATGACTTTATCCTCTGTGCCTCTAAGGGCGGCCCTCAGTTTATTAAGGACCGAGGCTGTCAAAGTGAAGCAAAACGATCCCAGAGGCGTATACGCTCTTGAAAAGTATATGTCCTGGAGAGACAAGGGCTACTTCTCTGCTGCTTCTACCGGTAACGACGCTTCCGCTGCTGTTCTGGAGTTTGCCACCGGCGGCACCGCAATGATCATCTGCGGTTCCTGGCTGCTGTCTAACGTGAAGAGCGCCAACGAAAACCTGAACTTCGGCGTTTACAAGCTGGCCAACGAAGAAGATGGCAAGATCTATTCCTGCATCACCGCTAACGGCGCTTACAGCATCGCCGCCAACACTCAGAACCTTGACAACGCCAAGATGTTCATCGAGTGGATGTGCACTGCTGAAGCCCAGAAGACCTGGATGGATGCTATGAACTCTGTACCTGGTATCCCGGAGGTTGAAGCTGCTGATCCGATCGCCTCTGAAATCGGTACCGCTGAAGAGCAAATCTCTGGTTACTATGAGCTGCTGGCTGCTACTGCTGAAACCGGCAATCCCAGCAAAGCTGACGAAGAAAACTGGGTTCCGCTGTGGAACGGCCAGATCACTGTTCAGGAATTTGCTGACAGAGTTTCCGAGCAGCAGGACGCTGTTAAATAATTGATTTTTATCTTATTTGGTTGAATGTATTGTGACGGGCAGGGGCTTCACCCCCCTGTCCGTAATTCATATTAGGGATGCGGCTTTTTAAAATTGGCCGTATCGCCAAAAAGGAGAATGGTTGTATGAAGAAGTCAAGGCCTTATATCTGGTATATGCTGCCAGGCTTGATTTTTTATTCGGCTTTCATGATTTTGCCGATCTTTTTAACCGCTTTAATCAGCTTGACCGGGTTTAACGGTGTTAACTGGAATACACTGACCTGGGTAGGCGGCGATAACTATGTGAAGTTATTTACTGACCCTACAAATTCCGCTACTTATTGGAATGCTTTAATCAACAACTTGAAGTTTATCGCGGTTGAATATGTAATCATTATTCCTATTCAGCTGCTTGTATCTTACGCGTTTTACCGCAAAATCCATTTTCACAATTTCTTAGAGGGCGTTTTCTTTCTGCCCTATGTGTTCAGCGCCGCTGTTATCGGGTTTTTCAGCACCATCGTTTTCAACGAGAGTTTCGGCATGGTGAATAAGGTTTTAATGGCGCTGGGCGTTTCAAAAGTAAATTTACCTGTATTCTATGCGGATACCAGCCATGCCTTCGCTCTGATGATGGGCACTGGTATTTGGTATAGTTCCGTAATCGGCATGATGATCCTTCTCTCCAATATGAAGAATATTCCTGGAGATGTTATGGAAGCGGCTACCGTGGATGGTGCCAATGAATGGAAAAAGTTCATTCATATTATTTTACCTGACCTCGGACCTGGTATGATTAATATTATCGTACTGGATGCTATTTGGGGAATTACAGCGTTCGACCTGCCCTACGTTTTAGGCGGACCCTATGGACGCGGCGGTGCTATTGACTTTGTCAATATGATGTTCTATCGTACTGCTTTCGGCAGCGGCGCTGTCAGCTCCGTACAGACCGATTATGGTCTTGCCGCAGCGATCGGTACCACTACTTTTGTGGTTATCTTAGTGCTGACTGGTTTCTTACAGTCTGGCTTAAGAAGAGTAAAAGTATGGAACGAGTAAAAAGCGGATTCACTACCGTCTCAAAACTGAAAACCGAGGTGTTACTATGAAAAAGAAGATTGGGAGGAGCAGTTGGATTCCGACCATTTTATTTCTAATCTATGGTTTGATCGTTTTCATTCTACTTTATGTGACGATCGTATCCTCTTTTAAGAGCAAGACCGAAATTACCACAAATATGTTTGGTCTGCCTCAGCAGTGGAGGATCGAAAACTACGTTAGAGTTATTAAAGACGAGCATTTCCTTACTTATATGCTCAACAGCCTGATTCTTTTAGTTGGTTCTGTTATTGGGCTATTGATCGTTTCTTCCCTATTGGCTTATGGACAGTCCCGTTACAATTTCAAAGGAAAAGCATTTTTGGAAACCTTTATTTTGTTCGGTATGATGTTCCCGATCCAATTGGGCGTTCTGGTAAACTATCAGGTGATTAACGCCATGGGCTTGATCAGCACTCTGCTTGGCCTGATGCTGGTTTATATCGGCAATATGTCCCTAGCGTGCTTCCTGTTCATGAAGTTCTTTAAGCAGCTTCCCGGCGAACTGTCTGAAAGCGCTAAGATCGACGGCGCCAATGAATTCCAGATTTTCTATAAGATCATGATGCCCCTGTGTAAGCCTGTGATCGGTACTGTGACCCTGGTTTGCGGCCTGCAGATCTTCAACGACTTCTATATGCCTTTGATTTTCCTGTATGGTGACTCCAGAACCGCTCCGGTTATCATTCAGACCTATGTGCAAAATTTCCTGATGTTCATCGATGTACTATTCCCAATGGTGGTAATCAATATCATTCCGATTTTGATCCTCTTTATTTTAGCGCAGAAGCAGTTGGTAGAAGGCTTAACTGCCGGCGCGATCAAGAGCTAAAAATCATCCGGATTTGATATTGGCTCTATTGTTGAGTACCCCTTCGTCATATAGCTGGAATTGCAGAATATCAGGATTCGCAGCGTGATTATGAAATGTTCTGCAAAGAGTCTTGATATGACGGCATGGTTTGAAACGCGGATCCGATATAGTTCGCTTTTCAAAAAATTAACAATTGCGTACGACGAGTAAATCATTCTCTTTTTGGCTTATCCACCAGAAGAAGGGTTTCTTCACAAAAGCGCGGCCGCGTCAGTGGTCGCGCTTTTGTGCGTTTTAAAGAGTCCTAAATATAAATGAAAGATGAAGGTTGATTTTCGTTTTAGGATTCCCTATAATGTAGAAAGAACGACTAGGAAAAACGTTGTGAGGTGCTATTCATGTATTATCCTCCTTATCAGCAAATGCCGCCGCAAGATTTAAGAAATTACCGCCGTCCTATGCCTACCTATGAGCAATATGAGGAAAAAAATCAAATCAAGAGATGTGCCAACAGAATTGGCTTGGCGTTGATCGGAAACCGCTTCTTTTATCTGCTGTTTTCTTTTTTCAGCAGCCTGTTTTTGGTATGGATAGGCCTAATGAGCGTGAACTATGCCAATGGCGCCATTACGTATGACCTAACTGGAACAACCCTTTTCTCAATGATTATTTACAGCGTCTGTTTCTTTTTTCCATTCCTGATTTTGGCAAGAGCCGGGAAGGAATCCATGAACCGGCTGTTTCCGTTTGAGAAGGTGGGAGGAGCCACCACTGCGCTGCTGGTGCTGGTAGGCATGGGCGTCTGCATGAGTTTAAACCTTCAGACCAGCATGATGCTGACTGTCGGCGAGATTGTGGGAATCCATATTCCGCTTCCGGAAAGCCCGTTTGAAAACAGCGCGCCTTACATCGTCGTCAGCGTGCTGACTTCGGCGCTGCTGCCCGCGCTCCTAGAGGAGTTTGCGTTCCGTGGCGTTATCTTGGGGTCTCTTCGCAGGTTCGGGGACGGTTTTGCCGTAATCGTGTCGGCCGCGTTGTTTGGTATGACCCACTTTTATATAACCCAGATTCCCATGGCGTTTATTTTGGGACTGGTGATCGGCTTTATTGTGGTGAAAACCAACTCCCTGCTGCCGGGGATTCTGATCCATTTCTTTAATAACTTTTTTGCATCCGCTATCGACGCCCTTTCGCATAATGTCTCTCAGGGTATCTATATTTTAGTGTTCTATATCGCGACTTATCTGCTGATAGGAATAGGACTTCTCTGCGTGTGGAAGCTTTCCAAATCTCCCAAAGGCTTGGTGTCCTTCCCGGATAGGGCAAAATCGGCTTTTACACTGAAAAAGAGAGTCGCGATTTTCTGCTCGTCCGGTGTGATGATTTCCGCTTTTGTCCTGTTTGGGCTCTGCATTATTTTAGGTACTATAGGAGTTTTGTAAATGGAAGCGAATAAGTCTACAGACCAAGCTTGGATGCGTGAGGCACTGAAGCTGGCAAAGCAGGCGGCCGCCGAGGGCGAGGTGCCGGTAGGCGCGGTAGTGGTGAAGGATGGCCAACTGATCTCTACGGGAAGAAATCGCCGGGAGTTTGGCAAGAACGCCTTGTACCACGCGGAGCTGGAAGCCATTGACGGCGCCTGTAAGGCGCTGGGAGGCTGGAGGCTATGGCAATGTGATTTATACGTCACCTTGGAGCCTTGTCCCATGTGTACCGGCGCTATCATTAACGCGCGGATCCGAAGGCTGTGTTATGGCGCCAGCGACCCCAAGGCGGGTTCCTGCCAATCGGTGGTCAATCTTTTTGAGCTGCCCTATAACCATACCCCCCAGGTGATTGCCGGCGTTTTAGAAGCGGAATGCTCGGCGGAGCTGAGCGCGTTTTTCCTGTCTCTGCGGGAAAAGAAAAAAACCGGTTTAAAATAAAGAAAAGTCCTTCCTGGGAATCTACCCGAGAAGGACTTTTCAATTTTGACTGTGTTATATTTTTCTGACAAATTCGTTTTTATCCAGAAAAAACTGATTGCCGGAAAAGGAGAACGAATAGGTGTTTACCCGCTCTTTGCCCAGTAGGGAATAACGGATTTGTATGGTACCATCGCTGTTCAAGGTGTATGTACCCGGAAAATCGGCGAATCCATATGCGGTTAAAACCAGGTTGTGGTCGTCTAAAAAGCTGTATTGCGTCAGGCCGTAAGTATCTTTCCACTGCCCCTGCAATGGGTTTTGCGGGTCCGGCTCTATTTTAGGAGCACAGCCCGCTGCAAACAGAAAAAGAAAAGCGGCAAGCAATGTCACAGAAAATAATTTTTTAAATTTTTGGAACAAAATAAGGCACCTCCCGACGGATTACATTGTAACATATATTAAAAACAGAAACAAGGCGGTTTTGCTGGCAGGAAAAGTGACAAAACTTGACAAAGACCGCCGCCCGGACTACACTAATATTATTCTGAAAACAAGAAAAGGAGCTGATAACGTGGTACTGACCCAAAGCGCGGTTTTTATTTCCGAGTTGGTGATCAGCTTCGCGCTTTACAGTTTATTGGGCTGGGCCTGCGAATCCACCTATTGCTCCATCCCCGCTAAGAAATTCATTAACCGTGGGTTTTTAAACGGCCCCTTTTGTCCGATCTATGGGGTAGGCGCTTTACTGGTGATTTTTCTCCTGCGCCCTTTTACGAAAAACATTGCGGTACTGTTTGTTTTTGGGGTGCTGATTACCAGTGTGGTAGAATATATTACAAGCCTTTTGTTGGAAAAATTGTTCCACACCACTTGGTGGGATTACAGCAAGAGGAGGTTTAATATTAACGGCAGGGTTTGCTTGCGGAATTCTTTACTGTTCGGCGTGCTGTCTGTACTGCTGGTGCACTTTATCAATCCGTTTGTTGAAAAGCTGGAGGGCTGGATCCCTGAACCGCTGCTGCCGGTGATCGCTTTCGTATTCCTGTTCTATTTCATCACTGACAGCGTGATAACCGTCCGCAGTATTCTCGCCATGAACGGAAAGCTGGATGAGCTGGAAAAGGTGCTGGAGGATCTAAAGGCGAAAAGCGAGGAAAACCGGGAGCGGCTACAGCAAAGCTTTGAGAGTAAGGTCAACGCCACCCGGGAGGCGGTTTTGGAGCTGCAGGCGGCTTCCAGTGAACGCCTTCAGGAAAGAATGGAAGCCATTAGCAAGGGGCTGAACTCCGGAGCGCAGCGCCGGTTGCTGAAAGCGTTCCCCGGCATGAGGGCGGGGAAACACCCCGCTTCTATCCGCCACATGAAGGAGGCGGTTCAGCGGAAACAGGTGAAAAAGAAGAAAGAGAAATAAAAAAAGAGAGCAAACGCTCTCTTTTTTTTATTTCTCTTATGGCGTTTCAATGATACCGCCGCCCAATACAAGATCACCGTCGTAAAACACAGCGGCTTGTCCTGGCGTGACCGAACGCTGGGGCTCGTCAAACTCCACCTGGATCTTTCCGTTTTTCAAAGGCGTCAGCAGCGCCCGGGCCGGCGCCGCCTGATAGCGGACCTTTACCTGGGCGGAAATGGGAGCAGTGAGAGTATCAAAGGGGATCAGGTTTACCTGCCCGGCGGTCAGGGAAGAAGCGTATTGGCAGCCGTTTTCTCCCAAGGTAACCGTATTGGCGGCGGGATCAATTTTTGTGACAAACATCGGCTTGCCGAATGCCAGGCCAAGGCCCTTCCGCTGGCCGATGGTGTAGTGGGTAATCCCCTTATGCCTGCCCAAGACATTTCCCTCTTGGTCGATGAAATCTCCCGGCGGCGGCTCCTTGCCCGTATACCGGCGGATGAAAGAGGCGTAATCGTTATCCTGAACAAAGCAGATCTCCTGGCTGTCCGGCTTGTGGGCTACCGGCAGGCCGGCTTTCTGGGCCAGCTCTCTGGCTTGGGCTTTCTCCATGCCGGCTAAAGGCATCAGGGTATGAGAAAGCTGGTGCTGGGTCAGGCTGTAAAGCACATAGCTTTGATCCTTGGAACAGGGCGCCTTTTTCAGCAGCCACCGCCCTTGGTCATTTTGTGTAATCACCGCGTAATGGCCCGTGGCCACATAATCGTATTCCAGGGAAAGGGCGGTGCGAAGCAGGTCATCGAATTTCACATGGGCGTTGCAGGCGATGCAGGGATTTGGAGTTCTTCCGGCCAAATACTCCGCCGCGAAATAATCGATAACCTTCTCTGAGAACACCTGGGTGAAATTGAGCACCAAATGCTCAATCCCCAGCTTGTACGCCACCCTGCGGGCGTCGTCGATGTCGTCTAAGGAACAGCACCCGCCGCTCTGGCTTTCGGACATGTATGCATCCGGGCGCAGCTTCATGGTAACCCCGGTGACATCATAGCCTTGCTGCAATAAAAGAAGAGCGGCTACGGAGCTATCCACGCCGCCGCTCATGCCTAGCATCACTTTTTTCTTCATGGATGGAACCTTTCTAAATTTATGTTACGGAGTAAATGTCAAATAAACGTCGCCGGTATAAAAGTAAAGCTCGGGATCATCGGCGGATTGATCGATCACCGCAAAAGCGGTAATGGTGCCGGATTCCCCGGTCTTCAGCGACAGGTTTTCCAATTCAACGCCGTTTTCCGGATAATTGCCCACCCGGACGTCGTCGTTGGATTCCGCGATATCGAACCGAAAATATTGTGGGTTGAACATTACGGCGGAAGCGGAGTCTGTGCTGTTCAGCGTGATCTGAAAGTTAGCGGTCACATATTCTTTTCCCTCAGGCAGGCTGCTCAAATCCCCGCCCATTTCCTTTATTTTTTCAGCGGCCCAGTCTCCGCGAAGATAGGAGGTCAAAGTGATATCCGCGTCAAAAGAGCAGGCGGCAAAGGATACGTCGTAAAGGGTGCCGTTTACCGCCGCGGTTTCGTTCAGCCCATAGGAGGCGGCCGTTTCACTGCCGCTGGAATCGCCGTGTTCGCTCCAATCGTAATTCTGGACCTGTGAAATCGCCTTGTTCAAGCTGGCGATTGCCGTACCGGTATAAATTCCAATGAGAAACGCGCCCAGGGCGATGAGCACCACTGCCCAGGCTCTCAATCCGCCTTTGCGGGGAGTCTGGTGAGCCTGATAGCCGTAAGGCGGCTCATAAGGGGGATAGGGGGGCTGGGGCGGTTGGTAAGGCGGTTGATAGGGAGGCATTTGCTGATACATAAAGAACTCCTTTCGGAACGTTATAAGCGGCTTTCAAATTGTTCGGTAAATCCAGAGATATGCTTTAACGGCACAGTAATACCATTGACGGAAATTATGCCGCTGAAGCTGCCGAACGCCTGCCGGTACTGGCAGAAATTCATTAAAAAGCTGGAACGCACCTCATTTTTTCCTAAAACAGACATTTCCAATCTGGAATCGGCCTGGGGAAAGCGTAGTTTCCAGGAACCGTCTTTCTCAGAAGAAACGCTGATTTCGTCTAGTTTATAAAAGCGGCCGCCATAATACAGGGCGCTTTGCAGAGAATCTCCGGCGAATAGTACAAACGGGGATTCATCCGCCTGCCCGAATAAGGTGGCGGTGTTAAAGCAGGTTTTAGAAGGGAATACCCCCCGGCACCAGCCCAGCGTGCCGAAGCTGGAATCCGGGCGGAATCGATATTCCGCTCCGCCGTAGCGGATAACGCCGGAGGCGGGCATACGGCTGACCTGGTAGCGGTAAGCAAACAGGCCCTTTTTATCCCCAAAGTCAGTGGCCGAGGCAATGGCATAGTGATCCGGCTCGTCTAAGGAAAGGTTTAGATACAGGGTCTTGCCCTCGCAGAAATTCACATACTCGCAGTTCAGAAAGCGGGAATTGGCGGAGCGGGAAAACCGCATTCCCACCTGCTTGCTGGTATAAGTGGCGTCCCCTGACTTGGGGGAAAGGGGAAGGCTCATGCGTCCCATAGGATAGGCCTTGGTAATGGTTTGGCTGAAGGTGCGACAGGGCTTCTTGGTAAAGTCCGTCAAGGAGGCAAAAACATAGCCCAGGTTGCCCAAATCGGCAATACTTAGGGTAACGGCGCATTCCGGGCTCACCACAGTATACCGGTCCCACTCCTTGATTCGGGTAGAAGACGCCGTACAATCTATTTTATTATAATCCAGCAGATTGCTGCTGGCCCAGCCAACCGTGGTTGAGCCGTCTGCTTTTAACAAAGGCGTAGGCTTTGTAATTTCCTTAGGCATGTGAAGTTCCTCCTGCCTGTTCGATTTAAACGTATAAAATGGTCATGGCAAAAAGCATCTGCCCGCCAAAATAAGTGATGGTGTTGCCAACATTGACCCAATCGGCCTTTTTGTTAAGAAAGAGCTTATAGCACAAAAGCAAATCAGAAACCAAAAATAAAGCCGCGCCCACAGCGGTGAAAACCAAATAGGGGGAAGGCCCCGCCAGTGAAATCTTAGTAAAAAACCATAAACCGCTGCCGGCCATAAAGCCTAACGCCGCCAAATAAATCAGAGAAAAAACGCTAAATAGCTCAAACGGCCGCTTCGCCCGGATTAATACCCAGCACTGGAAGCCTACCAGCGCCAGGGAAACCGCCGCCGAAATCCAGTGGAAGCCCTGATAACGCAGGAAAACGGCGGAAAACAAAATATGAGCCCAAAAGAAGGAAATGCCGCCGAGGGTGAAGCGGTCAAATTTCTTTTTCCCCGCTTCTCCTTTTTGCAGCGCCAAAAGAAGGTCGCCAACGGCGGAAAAAACTAAGGCGGAAAGAATCCCCCAGCTCCATAGGGGCTCCTTCTGAAATCCAGATTCCAAGCCGCATAAAACCGCCGCCGTTAAAAACCCGGCGGAACAGAGGGTTTTGGATAGAATCCGGATCAGCCGCTTGGATTCAAATTTTTTATGAAAGCAATAAGCGGCGACGAAAACCCCGTAAACCACTAAAACCACTTGAAGCGAAAGAGACATCATTGGCCTCCCTTCACAATTACACATTCATTATACCAAAAATTCTTATAAATTCAAGTGACTGAAGAAATACAAGGCTTGGCGGGCGCAAAAAGAAAGGGCCGGACATATTTGTCCGGCCCTTTGGGGGAGATTCATTTCATTAGTCTTTGTATTTATCGTCGTTCCAGGCGTACATTTTACGCAGTTCCGCGCCAACCTCTTCCAGCTGGTGGGAGGCCTTGATGCGGCGGCAGGCGTTGAAGTGGGAACGGCCGTTTTTGTTTTCGGCGATCCACTTGGAAGCGAAGGTGCCGTCCTGAATCTCTTCCAGAACCTTCTTCATTTCCTTTTTGGTGTCCTCGGTGATAATCCGCTTGCCGGTCTCATAATCGCCGAATTCAGCGGTATCGGAGATGGAATAGCGCATCATCTTGAAGCCGCCGGCATAGATCAGGTCTACAATCAGCTTCATCTCATGGATGCACTCGAAATAAGCGTTTTCCGGCGCGTAGCCCGCCTCCACCAGGGTTTCAAAGCCGGCCTGCATCAAAGCGGTAACGCCGCCGCACAGCACGGCCTGCTCGCCGAACAGGTCGGTTTCGGTTTCAATCTTAAAGGTGGTCTCCATAACAGCCGCTCTGGCGGCGCCGATCCCAGCGCCATAGGCCAAAGCGACGTCAAGGCAGTGGCCGGTATAGTCCTGATAAACAGCAACCAAGGCCGGCGTGCCCTTGCCCTCTACATATTCGCTGCGGACGGTGTGGCCCGGCGCCTTGGGGGCGATCATGAACACGTCGATATTTTTGGCGGGAACGATCTGGCCATAATGGATATTAAAGCCATGGGCGAAAGCTAAGGCCTTGCCTTCGGTCATGTAGGGAGCGATATCCTGTTTGTACATATCCGCCTGGCGCTCGTCGGGGATCAGGATCATGACGATATCGGCGGCTTTGACAGCCTCGGGAACCGCCATGACGGTCAAGCCGGCCTTTTGGGCTCTTTCCTTGCTTTTGCTGCCTTCATACAGGCCGACGATCACGTTGACGCCGCTGTCATGCAGATTCAGCGCGTGGGCATGGCCTTGGCTGCCGTAACCGATAATGGCAACGGTTTTATCCTTCAGCACATTGATGTCACAATCGGGTTGGTAGTAAATTTTTGGCATAAAAATTACCTCCTGACCGCTTTTCGCGGTACAAATTTTGAATGATATCTGTTAAACCGTGGCCTTACGCACAGTGGCTGCGCCTTTTTCAATGGCGATCGTCGCGGTGCGGACGATCTCACGGATACCATAGGGCTTAATTAGGCTGATCAGGGTTTCGGTGCGCTCGCCGGTGTCAGCGTATTGGAGCGTGATGCTGCTGGGGGAGACGTCCACAACGCCGGCCTGCATCAGCTCGGCTATTTGTATCAGCTCGGGCCGCTGCTTGGAGGTGCATCCTACTTTAATCAGAGAAAGCTCTCTGCTGATCAGTTCTTCCGGGTTTAATGCCTTTACCTTAATGACAGGGATCACCTTGTTGAGCTGCTTTTCTACCTGCTCCACAATATATTCGTCGCCGTCCACCACAATGGTCATGCGGGAAATGGCGGGGTCCTCGGTGACGCCCACAGCCAGGCTGTCGATATTGAAGCCCCGGCGGGAAAACAAACCGGATACCTTAGACAGGACGCCGGGATGGTTTTCCACCAGAACGGAAAGGGTGTATTTCATAAACGGCGCCTCCTTATCTTGACGGGGTATCGGGGTGGACGTTGCAGACCAATAAATAAGGCCCGGGGGTGCCCATCATGACCTCGGCGCATTTCAGCGCCTCATCATTGGAAGAGGCCATGGCGTGGGGAATCCCATACGCCTCGGCGATTTTCTGGAAATCCAGGGTTTCGTCTAAAATCGTGGCCGCGTGGCGGCGGCCGTACAGGTTATCCTGAAGCTCCCGGACCATGCCCAACCGGGTGTTGCGCATGATGATAATTTTTACCCCGATATGGTTCTGGGCAATGGTGCCCAGCTCGCACATGCTCATTTGAAACGAGCCGTCGCCGCAGATGGCCACCACCTCGCGGGTGGGCCTGGCCAGCTTGGCGCCCAGCGCCGCGGGAATAGAATAGCCCATGGTGCCCAGGCCGCCGGTAGTCAGGAACCGGCCGTCACGGATTTCAAAGTTGTTGGCGCACCAAATTTGATTTTGTCCCACGTCGGCCGCCAGAATCGCCTTAGACGGCATGGTGGCGGAAAAGTTGCGGATAAAGGTCCTTGGCTCCACATAGCCGTCAAAGGTGGGGGGGACGCGCCTTGGCTCGTGCTTCAGGTCGTCCACGGCGCTGGCCCATTCCTTAGAGACGTGATAATCGGTCTGCTCAGACAGGCTGGTGAACACCTTGTTCATGTCGCCCACAATGGGGATATGGGCTTTCATGTTTTTCCCGATTTCCGCGGGGTCGATATCAATATGGATAATGGTGGCTTTTTCCGCGATCTGGCCGGGAGATGCCACCGCCCGGTCGCCCACCCTGGCGCCGCATAGGATAATACAGTCGGCCTGATGGATCGCTTTGTTGGCGCAGGCTTTTCCATGGGAGCCAAGCATGCCCAAATACAGGGGATGCTCCGAGGGCATCACGCCGATGCCCATCATGGTGGAAACCACCGGAATCCCGGTTTTTTCCACAAAAGCCAGCAGCTTCAGCTTGGTGCCGGAGGAAAGCACGCCGCCGCCGGAGCAAATCAGAGGGCGTTTGCTTTCTTTTAAGGCCGCCGCCGCCCGCTTGATCTGCAAGGGGTGGCCGCTGGAGCGGGGCTTATAGCCGATGATCTCGGCTTTTTCCGGATAATGGAATTCTTCTATTTTGTTTTCCTGGATATCGATGGGAATATCGATCAAGACAGGGCCGGGCCGGCCGGTGGCGGCGATATGAAACGCCTCTTTGAACACCCGGGGAAGGTCCGCCGTGTTTTTCACAAGATAAGAGTGCTTGGTAAAGGGCTCGCAGGCGCCGGTGATGTCCACCTCTTGGAACACATCTCTTCCCAGCAGGTCGCTTCTTACCTGGCCGGTGATGGCGATGAGAGGAATGCTGTCCATATAGGCGGTGGCAAGGCCGGTGATTAAATTCGTCGCACCGGGGCCAGAGGTGGCGATACAAACGCCGGGCTTTCCGCAGGCGCGGGCGTAGCCGCTGGCGGCATGTCCGGCGTTTTGTTCCTGCCGGACCAGGATATGATGAATTTCGGATTGGTACAGCTCGTCATAAAACGGGCAGATGGCGGCGCCGGGATAACCGAAGACAACCTTTACGCCCTCCGCTTCCAGACATTTCACCATGATTTGCGCTCCGTTCACCATCGATACGGCCCCCTTTCTTTGCCTATTTTAAAAGCGATAAAACTGATAAATCGTATCTCTTGGGTAAAGAATAGCATAGGCGCTTTCACAATTTAAATGATAAAATACTCCTTTTCCTATGATAACATAACGGCTGAAAAGATTCAATTATGGTTCTACACAAAATTCCCTGCCGCCAAAGCTGCTTTTTCGCTGTTTGCGTCCTGTAATTCCCGGGAAAAAACCGATGGAAGCACAGGAAACGTTAAGAAAATTTTAACACCCATTATAGCATCGTTTTTTTTTCAGCGCAAGTGCGAATTATACAATTAATGCAGTTTCCTTTGGTAATTCCTTGAAAATCCACGGGAAATCGTTTATGATAAGTAGAAATAAGACCAAACGCCGCAAAGGAGGCTGCATTTGAAACATTTAGATTTAAAAAAAGGAATCATTTTAATCACCTACGGCATTTTGCTGACCATGGTTATTATTAGATGGAACTTCTTCTCTGATATGTTTTCTTACGTTTCCGGTGTATTGGCACCGTTTATCTACGGGGTCGTGCTGGCTTTCCTGGTGAACGGGCCCTATGAGTTTTTCCGGCAGAAGGTATTTCGCCGCCTGGCGGAGAAAAAAGACGGCAAATACGCCAAACAGGCACGGGGCTTGTCGGTAACGGTATCTTATCTGTTGGTGTTCCTCTGCGTTGCCGCTATCGTGTGGATTGTGATTCCTCAGCTGGTAATCAGCGTTTCCCAATTGGGAAAGAATGTGGGAGGCTATGTGGAATCGGCGGAAAAGATGGTGACCGATTTTATCGCCAGCATGGGCTTAAGCGATGTGTTCCAAAAGCAGGTGGATTTGTTCTGGAATCAATTGGGCACCCAGATCACCAGCATTGCGGGGCAGGTGGCCCCTAAGCTGATTGATTTCACTATGAATTTCACCACCGGGGTGATTAATTGGGTGATCGGCCTGGTGATTTCCGTGTATATGCTTTACAGTAAGGAAACCTTGATCCGCCAGGTGAAAAAGCTGGTGGTAGCGGTTTTGCCCCAGAAGATTTCTAATAGGGTGCTGGAGATAGGCACGGTTTCCAACCGGATTTTTGTCAAATATTTGCTGGGGCGCATCTATGATTCGCTGATCGTTTTGGTGCTTTGCTTTATCGGAATGTCGATTCTTCAGATGCCCTATGCGCTGCTGATTAGCGTTGTGGTGGGCGTTACAAATATCATCCCGGTGTTCGGGCCGTTTTTGGGGGGGATTCCCAGCGCGCTGATTTTACTCATGGTGGACCCCATGAAGGGCCTTTGGTTTATCATTTTTGTCATCGTCCTGCAGCAGGTGGATGGCAATGTGATCTGCCCCCTGATCGTAGGGGATTCCCTGGGGATTTCCGGGATTTGGGTGCTGGCGGGCGTGACCTTGGGCGGCGGCCTGGGGGGTGTGGCCGGTATGGTCATCGGCGTTCCGATTTTGGCGGTGCTATATTTGCTGGTAAGCGAGTTAGTGAATAAACGGCTGCAGAAAAAAGGGGTAAAGGTCGCAACGGAAGGGCCGCAGACGGCGGCCCCGCCAGAGCCGGAGGAAACGCCTCCGCCGGAAGAGCTGGAGAAGGCCCCGGGGGAAGAGAAAGAAGAGACGCAGGAGGGGGAAGAGCCGTAAATGGACCGGTTAGCCGGGCAGAGAGAAGTCACCAGGCGGCACAAGCGCCAGCATCCCAGCAGGCTGTTCAGCCGGCGGGTGGTGACCGTGGTTTTGCTTTTGGCGGTGCAGGCCGCTTTTCCTATCGTGGGCCTGTATGTGTTATCGGATTATTTCATCTATGTCAATACGATTTTGCGGATCCTAAGCATTGCCGTGACCATTTATATTTTTAACCGGCCCGGAAACCCGGAATATAAGCTGGCATGGGTGATTCCTATCCTGATTTTCCCTTTGTTTGGAGGATTGCTTTACATTTTGTACCGGCTGCAGGCATCCATCAAGCATCTTCGTCTGCGGCTGCTCGCTATTTTAGAGGCCACCCAGCCCTTGCTGGAACAGAAGCCGGAAACGCTGGAAGCACTGCGGCGGGAAAGCCGCTGCGCCGCGGCCCAGGCGGATTACCTTTTGCGGGACGCGGGATATCCGGTGTATGAAAACACCACTACTGAATATTTAAGCACTGGCGAGATTAAATTTGCCCGCTTGAAGGATGAACTGAGCAAGGCCAAGCATTATATTTTTTTAGAGTATTTCATCATCCAGGAAGGCATTATGTGGAACAGCGTCTTGGAAATCCTGGAGGAAAAGGTGAAAAAAGGGGTGGAGGTACGACTTCTGTTCGACGGAATGGGCTGCTTGACCACCCTGCCGGCGGATTATGAGAGAGAGCTTCAAAAAAAGGGGATTCAATGCAAGGTGTTCAATCCCTTTGTTCCGGTGCTCTCCACTGTGTATAACAACCGTGACCACCGGAAAATCGCCGTGATCGACGGCCATACGGCATTCACCGGCGGCATCAATTTGGCGGATGAATATATTAACGCCTATGTGAAATATGGACACTGGAAGGACAGCTCTATCCTGGTGAAAGGCGAGGGTGTTTGGAGCTTTACCTTGATGTTCCTTCAAATGTGGCATTGTGACAACCCCGCCCCGCTGTGCGCGTTGCCTCGGGAGGATTTTGAACGCTACCGCCCCTATTATCACCATGCGGAAGCTTTTGTGTCCGAGGGCTTTGTGCTGCCTTACGGCGACAGCCCGATGGATAACGAGCCGGTGGGGGAAAACGTGTATTTAAACCTGATTTACGGGGCCAAAGATTACTTGTATATTACCACGCCTTATCTGATTATGGACAGCGAGCTGAAGCACGCTTTGTGCCTTGCGGCGAAGCGGGGCGTGGATGTGAAAATCATCACCCCTTTTATTCCCGATAAAGTCTTGGTGCATATGACCACCAGGGCCGGCTATCAGGATTTGATTGAGGCGGGAATTTGTATTTATGAGTACTTGCCAGGATTTATCCATTCCAAGACCGTGGCGTGCGACGATGAGACCGCGACGGTGGGAACCATTAATTTTGATTTCCGCAGCCTGTACCTGCATTTCGAGTGCGGCGTCTGGATGTACCGGACCAAGGCGCTATGGCAGGTAAAAGAGGATTTTTTAAAAACGCTGGAAAGCTGCCAGGAGGTCACCCTGGAGGATTGCAAGCGGGTGCCGGTGTATAAGCGGCTGTTTTGCAGCGTGCTCCGGCTGTTTTCACCGTTGATGTAATAAAAAGCCCAGGATTTTTAAATCCTGGGCTTTTGGCTATCTTTCTTTGGATAATTGGTTGTTTTGCTTGGCTGCCTCCAGACGCCGGGGGTCGTAGTAATGAAGGCGGCGCGCCTTTTTATACAGGGTGAGCATGGCCTGCGCTTGAGTTTCCTTTGGGATGCCCTCTACGGTGCTGCGCACCATACGGTGGAGCGCCTCCTTGCCGTTGTAATCCAGGGAAGCGATCCGGCGGATGTAATCGGTGAACTCATTGGAGCTGGAAAAATAGAAGCCGTTTTTCCCATGTTCCAGCTGCCCGGCGGACCGGCCTTTATCGCTGACGATGCAGGGCAGGCCGGACGCTAAGGCCTCGCACACCGCCATGGACATGAAGGGCATTTCCGATGCGCTGACAAATAAATCGCTGGCGGCATAGTAGGATGGCATGTCCTTGTTTAAGACCTCGCCGGTGAAGATCACCTGGTTTTCCAGCTTTAAATCCTTGCTAAGCTGCTTAAGGGCCTCTTTTTCCGGTCCGGTGCCTACAATCAGCAGGCGCATGTTCCGTTCCACCTTCAGATGGCTTGACCACCGCTGCAGCAGAAGGTCCACGCCTTTTTCATAGAAGAGCCTGCCGGCGAAAATAGCGACGGTTTTGTCCGTCAGATGATATTTCAATTTGACCGCGTTTACCTGGTCCGGGTCCACGTTTTGCCTGTTGAACCGCTCCAGATCGGCGTTGATAGGAACCAGAACAAATTTCCGCTTCACACCCGCCGCGGCAAGGTAATCTCCGGCCTTTTTGTTGGTAGAGGTGATGATATCCGCAAAGTCAGCGATCTCGCGGAACCGCCCTTTTTGGCGGAACGCGGCATAAGGCTCCGTTAGTTTCGAATTCGTCAGGTAAGGAACCGCGTCCTCGTAAAAATCATTGATGGAAAGAATCATAGGCAGGTCATAGCGGTTGGCAAACTGCATGCCGTGAACCGCCATTTTTCCATAGGAAAATACGTGGACGATTTGGAATTCATAAGGCTCCAGGGCGGAAAATATCTCGTTTTGGTCCGCTTTCCTTTTTTTAGCCGGGGAAAAACCATATTGATTTCGGGCCCGCTTGCCTGGAATCTTGACCACGGTCTGCCGGGCTTCTATTTTTTTGCATCTGGGATCACAGGTGACGATCACGGCGCGGTGCCCCATCTGGCGGTAGCATTGCGCCAAAAGATAGCTTTCCGAAGGGACGAAACCAGTGCTTGGCAGATAGCTTTCTGTAAAAATAGCGATGTTCAAAAAGAGACACCCGCTTTCTTATAAAGTCATTGAATTTATTATAACAGGTTTTCCATCCTATTGCACGTAAAAAAGAAATTTTGTGGTTTTGCTTTAAACTTGTCTTATCATGAGGTATAATAATAATATCTAACTCGGGCTGCTGCTGCGTCCTGATTTGGAGACTTCTGACATAGAGGCGGCCTGCGTTGACGCTTCTGTGGAGAAAATGACAAGCTGAAAACGACAGAAGGCGGGTGTGTTTTTTGAGTCAAACATTTACAGTGCCCTTATCCAGCGTGATGAAAGAGCTGGGCTTAGAAATCATTTATATGCCGGAGAAAGGGGAAGAAATTTTGGTTTCTTCCAAGGATGTGAACCGTCCCGGCGTAGAATTTACCGGCTTTTTAGATTTTTACGATAACAAGCGTATTCTGGTGGTAGGACATACTGAAAACGCCTTTTTAGGCCGTTTTTCTCAGGAGGAACGGGAAAAGGCTCTTGAGGAGCTGATTTCCAGAAAGCCGCCGGCAATTATTATCTGCCGGAGCCTAAAGCCCTATCCGGAAATGCTGGAAGCGGCCAAACGCCACGGCGTGGCCCTGCTGGGCACCGCCGATACCACCTCCAGCCTGGTAGCGGCTTTGGTTTCTTATATGAACGTGGAGCTGGCGCCGCGGGTGACCCGCCACGGCGTTTTGGTGGAGGTTTACGGCGAGGGAATTTTGCTGGTGGGCGACAGCGGCGTGGGCAAAAGCGAAACCGCCATCGAGCTGATTAAAAGAGGCCACCGCCTGATCGCCGACGACGCGGTAGAGATCCGCCGGGTTTCAAAAAAATCCCTGGTAGGCACCGCGCCGGAGAATATCCGCCACTTTATCGAGCTGAGGGGGATTGGAATCATCAACGCCCGCCGGATTTTTGGTATGGGCGCGGTTAAGCTGACGGAAAAAATAGATACGGTCATTAACCTGGAGATTTGGGACAAAACAAAGGTATACGACCGTATGGGAATGGAAAACGAATATACCGAAATTTTGGGTCTGAAGGTGCCGGTGCTGACCATACCGGTGAAGCCCGGAAGAAACCTGGCGGTGATTATCGAGGTTGCCGCCATGAACAACCGGCAGAAGAAGATGGGCTATAACGCCGCCAAAGAGCTTCTTAATAATCTGGGCATGAGTTATGCCGACGATGACAGCGGCAACACGAAAATCAACTGGGATACTTAACCGGGGAACCGGGGAAGTCATAATCCCAAGCTTCTTTTTCGCGTAAAACGGCTCCCTTCTGCGGCAAAGCGCCGGGCGTTAAAAGCTTTTTCGGTTTACTGTTTGAAACCCTAACAAAAGGATGATACTATGAGAATTATTGCGGATACCCATTGCCACACCATTGCTTCCACCCATGCTTACAGCACCTGGCTGGAAAATATCCATGCCGCCAAAGAGGCGGGGCTTTCTTATCTTGCCATCACCGACCACGGCCCCACCATGCCCGGTTCGCCGGGAAGATGGTATTTTAAAAACTTGAAAATCATCCCCCATCAGGTGGACGGCGTTTACCTGCTCACCGGAGTAGAGAGCAACGTGGTGGACTTTGACGGGAACATCGACTATGTGGACGACGAGCATAAAAACCTGAACTGGGTTATCGCCTCCATTCATTCCTCCACCCTATTGACCAAGGAAGCCCCAACGGTGGAAAGCTGCACCAACGCTTGGCTGCAAATTGCAAAGGACCCCAGAGTCTGTGTTATCGGCCACTGTGGGATGCCTAAATTCCGGTTTGACTATGAAACGGTGATTCCGGTGTTTGGCCAATCCGGTAAGCTGGTGGAAATTAACAACAACTCTTTTCATGTTCGCAAGGATGCCATCATAAACTGTAAACAGATCGCTTTGCTCTGCAAAAAGCACGGAGTCCGGGTGATTGTCAATACAGACTCTCATTTTGCCACCCAGGTGGGCCACGCGGACCTGGCTTTGGCCATGCTGGAAGAAATCGGGTTCCCGGAGGAACTGGTGGTGAACTCCAGTGTGGAACGGTTCCAGCACTATTTACACGAAAGAAATATTTATTTGGAGGACTAAGCATCCATGACGCAGCAAAACCAACAACCGATCACCCAAGAGCTTATCGGCAGCTTACGCCGCTTGGGCGCCCAGGTGCAGGAAAACGAACCGATGAGCCTGCACACCAGCTTTCAAATCGGCGGCCCGGCAGATGCGTTTGTCACGGTATCGGATGAAAAATCCCTGAGCGGGGTTTTGAAAAAATGCAGGGAGGCGCAGGCTCCGGTTTATATTATTGGAAACGGCTCAGACCTGTTGATTCCCGACCAGGGGCTGCGGGGGGTCGTGATCGGTTTCGGCGGGGATTTTTGCAAGATCCGCCTGGAGGACGAGACGAAGATTGTCTGCGGCCCGGGGGTTACTCTGGCGAAGCTGTGCAAGTTTGCCCTTGAGCACTCCCTCAGCGGGCTGGAGTTTGCCTGGGGAATCCCAGGTTCCGCCGGCGGCGCCGCCTATATGAACGCGGGAGCTTACGGCGGGGAAATGAAGGATGTTCTGATCCAATGCCGCCATCTGGACGAAAACGGAGACCCGGGAGAATTCGCCGGGGAATCGCTGGATTTTTCTTACCGCCGCAGTGCTTATACCGACCGGCGGCTGGTCATCACCAGGCTGACCTTTCAGCTGAATAAAGGGGATTACAGCGTAATCAAGGGACAAATGGAGGACTATTTGAGCCGGAGAAAATCCAAGCAGCCCTTGGAGTATCCCAGCGCAGGCAGCGTGTTCAAGCGGCCCCAGGGTTATTTTGCGGGCCAGCTCATCGAGCAGTGCGGCCTAAAAGGGAAAGCCATAGGCGGCGCCCAGGTCAGCGAAAAGCACGCGGGGTTCATTATCAATACCGGCGGCGCCACATGCCAGGATGTGCAAAGCCTGGTAAGGCTGATTCAGGACACGGTAAAGCGGGAAAAGCAAGTGGCGCTGGAATGTGAAATAAAATTGATGACATAACAAAGACGGAGTTTATTCTATGGATTTTATCATTGTAACCGGACTTTCCGGCGCGGGAAAATCCCGGGCCATTGACGCTTTGGAGGATATCGGCTTTTATTGTGTGGATAATATTCCGCCCAAACTGATCCCGGTATTTTATACCCTGTGCGAGCAGGCGAAGCCCGAGATGAAGCAGGTGGCTATTGTTACCGACACCCGGGGCGGTGATATGTTCAGCAGCCTGTTTGAAACGCTGGACGCTCTGAAGCAGGAAGAGAAAAAGTATAAAATATTGTTTCTCGATTGCAGCGACGACGTGCTGATTCACCGTTATAAGGAGACGCGCCGTCGGCATCCGCTGTCGGATTCCTTTGAGGGCTCTATCGTCCAGGCGGTCCACTATGAGCGGGAGGTGCTGCGGCCGGTCAAAGAGGCGTCTCATTACTTAATCGACACTACTTTTCTGTCTCCCGCCCAGCTGAAAAACCGTATTTCCGCCTTGTTCCTGGATAATTCCGATTTATCCCTTTTGGTCAATTGCGTATCCTTTGGTTTTAAATACGGCCTGCCCAGCGAGGCGGACCTGGTCTTTGATGTGAGATGCCTGCCAAACCCCTTTTATGTGGATGAACTGAAAGAGCTGACGGGACTGGATGAGCCGGTGAGAAACTATGTGATGCAGTGGGAACAGACCCAAGGCTTTGTCAACCGGTTTTTATCTCTTATCGATTATATGCTGCCCTTGTACCGAACCGAGGGGAAAAGCCAGCTGTTTGTGGGTATCGGCTGTACCGGCGGCAAGCACCGTTCTGTGGCTTTGGCGCAGCTTCTGTATAACCATATGCTGGAAAAGGGGCAGAGGGCCAGCGTACACCATCGGGATATTAAAAAATAGCGGCAATGAAAAAAGGGGGGAATCGTGTGTCGTTTTCTTCGGATACCAAGCGGGAGCTTTCTTCTTTAAAGCCGAATGGGGCGTCTCAGGACGCCCTTTTTTTAAGAACGCTGTTTTTGGAAAAGGGCACGATGACCAATCCCGCTTTGGATTATCACCTGGAGTTTGCCTGCGCCTCTTTGGAGGAGGCGGAAAACCTCGCTTCTTTTCTAATAAATCTCCCCGACCTTTCAGCGACGCCTGGCGTTACCAAGCGAAAGGAGCAATATGTGGTTTATATTAAGGGCAGCGAACAGATTACAGATTTGCTCGCTTTTATCGGGGCGAACAAAGCGGCGATGGAATTCATGCAGGTGAAAATGGTAAAAGAGGTTCGAAATTATGTAAACCGAACCACCAATTTTGAAACCGCTAATATTGGGAAAACCGCTTCCGCCGCCGCGGGGCAGCTAGAGGCGATTCAAAAAATAGAGCGGGAAAAGGGCCTGGCCTCCCTGCCGGAGGAGCTGAAAGAGCTGGCGGAGCTGCGGCTGGAAAACCCGGAATATTCCTTACGGGAGCTTGGCGAGGCGCTGACCCCGCCCATTACCCGCAGCGGCGTAAACCACCGGCTGAAGCGGTTGCTACAAATTGCCAGGGAAATCAGCTGAAAATCACCGGCTGCCGTGTTTCCCCAACAGCAGGCAAATGCCCGGAGAAAAAGCCTTCGCTTGCTGGAAGTTGAAAAAGAAGAAGCCGGCGTCGTATAGACGCCGGCTTCTTCTTTTTTTTGCTGTTTCGGCACCCCCGGCTATGCCGGTATAGGAATGCCGTAAAAAGCTTTCTCTTCCAGTATGAGAGAGGCGGGTTGCAAATAAAAAAGTGAGTAGATTAGCAAAAATATTTGTTAAGTGGGTGAATAGCCCGTTTACAGGCGGTGGGCACTTGACGCAAGCGGCAAAATGTTCCATGCGTTTTAGGTGCCAGCCGGTAAAAGACCCTTCTAGGGCCTTTTCAAGCCACCGGCAAAGCTGGTGATTATAGCTTTGCAAGCTTTTTCTAGCGTGGTCAGGAGTCTTTCTCCTCAACTTTCTCAATGGAAGCGGTTTTGTAAATGAATTTCACCGAGCCGGGCATGCCGTCGGCAATACCGGAGAAATTGCGGTAGCTCCGGGAAACGTCTCTCAAAGCCTTCAGTTTGGCGGATAGTTGGGAAAGATCGCCTTGGAAAGCCTCGGTAATTTTCTGAACGCCTTCCTCGTTAAATTGCTTCATCCCCTCGGATAGCTGCATGCCGCCGTCCTTTAGCTGGGAAACGCCGTCCGCCAAGGCGGAAGACCCATCCTGCAAAGCGGTGATGCCGTCGTAAAGCTGCTGTGCCCCGACTTTTAATTCTTCCGCGCCGCCTTTAAGCTGGTCGGCGCCAGAGGCCAAATCCTTGCTGCCCGCGTAGGCCTGGCCCACCCCGCCGGTGTAGTCCTGAAGGCCGCTGTAAAACTCATCGTAGCTTTCCAGCTGCTTTTTCAGGACGGCAATACTGCCTTGGCCGTTTTTCGCGTTTTCAACAGCGGCCTGTATTTGGGCTTGAACCTGGGCGCTTTCCATATTCTGGCCAATCAGCTCCTGTATCTTTTGAGAAACCAGGCCGTTTACTGTTTCCAGGATTTCCTGGCTGTTCATTTTTCCAGCCACGGCGGCGTCGATCTGTTTTTGTGTCTCCCCGTCGATGAGCCCGGCGGCACACGCCTGCTGGTATTCTTCGGCGGTCATCGCCTTACCCGCGGCGGCCAGGACGCCCTCCAGCACCTGCCCGCGGACGCCTGCCTCAACCTGGGGGCGTATGGCGCCCTCCTGGGCGTTAACGGCTTGGGTGACCTGCTGCAAGGCGGTATTGTAGGCCAGGTTATAAACAGCGGTTTCATCCAGGGAGGCTAACACGTGATCCAGCACAGAGGCATAATTGTCGATGGTCAAGGCGGGTACCGTTAGGCCGGCCGCCTCTAATTGGGTTTGAGCGGCGGATAATAACGTTTCAAATACCGTTTTAGCGCCGTCTCTTAGGGCTTGGCTATTGCTGTCCAGGTCCTTTAACCCGGAATTCAGCTTGGAGGCCCCGAAGCTTAGGCTGGAAGCGCCGGAGAACAAGTCCGCGGCGCCGCTGTTAAGGGTTCCCGCGCCGGAAGCAAGCTGGCCGACGCCGCTTATCAGGTCGCCGGATTTCTCCAGCAGGGAGGAAAGCCCGTCATACAGCTGGGAGGAACCGTCCACCAGTTGAGAGGCGACGCCGCTGATCCGGTCAATGGCGGAGGACAGGCTGTCCGTATCTAATTCTTCCAAATCCAATTGGTTGAAAACGTCGTTGGCGGCGATGGTTAAGGTGGTATCCAGCTTGAAATTCTTTACGTCGGCGGTCAATTCCACATAATCGGGAATTTCCAGCTTTTCTTTGTCCAGATTCAGGCTTTCCTGTAATCCAGGAATGGCAAAGCCCATGACCACGCTGCGGTCGCCGTCGGAAAGCAGCTTGCCGTTGGAAATCTGGACGTTAGAGAAAACGTCGTTGTCCAGAACCGCCCCGGTCAGCATGACGAAGGGCACATAAATCGTTTCCTTTTTCCCGTCAATCTCCACGGTTTCCTTTTGGTTGTTTTTGTAGGTAAAGCGGATAGCCACCTTGCCGCTTTTGCCAGCCAGCTCCTCCGGAGAAATGGATTTGCCATCCAGCCGGTAGGAGATGGATACGTCTACCGGCAGGTCCTTTTGGATGGTTCCCTGGTAATAAATGTCATTTCCTTTGGCGTCCCAGACCCGCATATTTTGGGGGTTCATGGAATAGGTTTCGTCGCCCTTCACATTTTCCACGTCCCTCAGCTCGGTGGCGTCGGTGATGGTGCTGGCCCCGCCGGGATTTTTCAGCCAATCGCTGACGATGACCTTTTGTACGGAGCCGTCGGCGTTTGCCAGTACGTAAACGGTTTCTTCTTTAGAGGCCTGGGAAGAGGCGGAAGAAACTTGAGAAACGGCGGATGGGGTGTTTTGTCCGCCGGTGTTTTGATTGGGTGCGGCAACGGCGGAAGCGCCGCAGGTTCCAACGAGCATAGCGGCGGCAAGGGAGATTGCGATGATTCTGGCAGCCACGCTTTTTTTAAGTTTCATTTGAAAGACCTCCTGATTACTGTTTACAACTAAACTTTACTGAAATTTATTGTGAAATTTTCTTTTTCGGCCGGAACCCTAACGTGGTTTTGCCGATCACGGGATCAAACAGCAGCAGCATCGCCGGCAGGATAAACACAACCGACAGCATGCTGACGATGGCGCCCCTGGCCATCAGGTTGCACATAGAGCTAATCATATCGATATTGGAGTAAAGCCCAACCCCAAAGGTAGCGGCAAAGAAGCCCAGAGCACTGACCAAGATGGAAGAGATTGAAGTGGACAGCGCGATGGTGACGGCCTCTTTTTTGCCGCGGCCCTGGAACCGTTCCCGTTTATACCGGGTGGTCATCAGGATCGCGTAGTCTACCGTAGCGCCCAATTGAATGGTGCTGATGCAGATCGGCGCCACAAACGGAAGGGAAACATTGGTATAAAAGGGAATCCCTAGGTTGATGAATACCGCGAACTCGATCACCGCCACCAAAATCACCGGAAGGGAGACGGAGCGGAGCACCAAAGCGATAATTATGAAGATAGAAATGATGGAGATAATGTTCACCACGCTGAAATCGTGGTTGGTGACCTGGATCAGGTCCTTGGTGCAGGGAGCTTCGCCGATCAACATGCCGTTAGGGTCGTATTTTTTCAGAATGCCGTTGATCTCGGTGATCTGATGGTTAACCTGGTCACTGGCAACCGCATATTCTGAGTTGACCAGGAATAACTGGTATTGATCGTTTTTTAGCAGCTCGGTGACGGAAGGCGGCAGGATTTCCTCCGGAACCGCGGAACCCACCACCGAGTGAAAGCCCAGGGCGTAGGAAACGCCGTCCACCTGGTCAATTTCCTTCATCATGGCCTGGGCGTCCTTGGCCGCCATTTTAGAATCCGCTAAAATCATATGGGTCGTGCTGATATCAAAGTGGTCCTTCAGCTTGGTGTTGGCGATGACATAGTCCAGGTCCTGGGGCAGGGACTCGCTGAAATCGTAATACATTTTCGTGTTGCTGTAGCCGTAAAGGGCTGGGCCGACCAGCACCAGGAATACCGCCAAGAAAACCCAGGCGTGCTTGGTGATGAATTTGGCCAGGCCCGACATATTGGGCAGCAAAGCGCGGTGCATGGTTTTTTCCAAGGGCCGGTCTAATATCAGAATCAGAGAGGGGAGAATGGTAACGCAGCAGATGACCCCCAGCAAAACGCCCTTGGCCATAACGATGCCCAGATCCCAGCCCAGGGTAAAGCTCATGAAGCACAAAGCGATAAACCCGGCGATGGTGGTGATAGAACTGCCCACCACCGAGGTGATGGTATTGGCGATGGCGTGGGCCATGGCTTCTTTTTTGTCCCCGTTGAAGTTGATTTTTTCTTCCGAGTAGCTGTGCCACAGGAAAATAGAATAATCCATGGTCACCGCTAATTGGAGCACCGCCGCCAAAGCCTTGGTGATGTAGGAAATTTCCCCCAGCATGAAATTGCTGCCCAGGTTATAGAGGATCGCCATGCCGATGCTGGCGAGAAAAAGAAAGGGAAGAATCCAGGAATCCAAAAACAGCATCATGGCGATAGTGGCGAACAGCACCGCCAGGCCTACATAAACGGGCTCCTCCTGTTCACACAGGCTTTTCAGGTCGGTGACCATCGCCGACATGCCGGAAACAAAGCACTGGCCTTCCGTGATCCGCCGGATCTGGGTGATGGCATCCATCGTCTCGTCCGCGGAGGTGGAGGTGTCAAAGAAAACCGCCATAACGGTGGCGTCCCCATCGTTGAACGCGTCATAATATTTTTCCGGCAGCACTTCCATAGGAACCGAAAGGTCCATCAGGCTGTCATACCAGATGACGGATTCCACATGGTCCACCTGCTGAATCTTTTCTTTCAGCGCGGATACGTTCTTGGGCTCCATGCCCTCCACCACCACCATAGAAAAGGCCCCTTTTCCAAAGTCGTCCAAAAGGATGTTCTGCCCTTTTACCGTATCCATGTCCTCGGGCAGATAGGTAAGCATGTCATAGTTGATGCGGGTGCTCAGCATCCCAAACAGGGAAGGAATGAGCAGTAAAATGCCAAGAACCAAAATCAGAATCCGGCATTTTACCACCCCTTTACCAAATTTGACCATTTTGTTTGTTCGCCTCCAATAATTTTTGCCGGTATGCAAATAGAATCAATTATTTTGTCTCTTCTTGGATTTCCCGGTACTCTACCATCAGGGGAACCACCCTTTTTTTGCTTTTGACGGTGTATGCCGCCAGGAAGATATTTTCGCCGCTGTTGATGATTAAAGCAATCCCAGTTACCCGGGCAAGAATTTCTGCCGTGCGGAAGGGGAGGACCGCCAGGGTCAGGCCGAAAAGGGCGCAGAGAACGGCGCACAGCAGCATAACCCACCATTTATTTAGGCCGAAGTGCTTGGCGTCCAAAGCGGTCTGAAGCTTGAAGACGCTGTCCACCAAAACCAGGATGCCGACGCCAAAGTGAAGCAGGCTCACCGCGTCGCCGGGGTGAAACACCAACACGGCGCCCAAGATTAAAAAAAACAGTCCCATTGCCAAATCAAACTGGAAATTCAGGTTGTAGGAATCCTTGGAGAAATATCCCGCTAGCCGAACGGCGCCCAGCAGAATTGACGCGGCGCCTACCACATAGCAGATGGTAATTACCGAGATACCGGGCCAGATCAGGAATCCGGCTCCCACCAATAAGGAAAGGACTGAAATGGTGATATACAGCGCCTTGATTCGCTTCATGTTAACTGTCACCTCCGTTTGTGACTATCAGCACCCTGGATAAGGGCGTTTTTTAATTCCGTGTTCCATTATAAGAAAACGGAGTGTGAGGCGCTATCAACAATGGAAAGCCAGTGACGGAATTTTCAACACAGGGCCTTAATTGATGGAAAATCCGACACAGCCGCGGTTGTGTCGGATTGGGAAGAGGGAAGCCCGCCATTGTAAGACGTCAATTTTTATG
Organism: uncultured Ruminiclostridium sp.; assembly: GCA_902490005.1. Taxonomy (GTDB): domain Bacteria; phylum Bacillota; class Clostridia; order Oscillospirales; family Acutalibacteraceae; genus Clostridium_A. The sequence continues at coordinate 109,096 of CABUCM010000003.1, read as the reverse complement.
GTATAACAAAGGTATCAATCAATTACGGTTTCTTGCGTGAGGAGAAGTGGATAGGAGCCGCTGAATAGGAGAAAACGTATGTCGATCTACACCAAAAAAGCGATTATGGATTCTTTTGTGAAAATGCTGTCTCAGAAGCCCTTTGATAAGATCACCATTAAGGATATTATTGAGGACTGCGGTTTAAACCGCAGTACGTTTTACTACTACTATGACGATATTTACGCTTTGCTGGAGGATGTGTTCCAAACTGAGCTGGACCGGATTACCAAAGAGCACGCAATCTACACCTCCTGGCAGTCCGGCTTTTTGGAAAGCGCCAGGTTTGTGCTGGAAAATAAAAAGGCGGTATACCATATCTATAATTCCATCGGCAGAGAGCCCTTGGAAAAATACCTGTACCAGATGACCTGGGACCTGATGGTGGGGTTTGTCCGCCAGGAGGCCCAGGGCCTTGCCGTTTCTGAGGAGGATATCAATTATATCGCGTCCTTTTATCAATTTGCGTTGTCCGGGTTTATTTTTCAGTGGCTGCAAAACGGCATGAAAGAGGATCCTAACCTGGCGATTCAAAAGCTGGGAGATATTTTTGACGGGAGTATTAAAAACGCCTTGCTCCGCTGCCATCGGCAGTGGGAAAAAGAAACGAAAACAAACTAAGCTTTATTTGTTTTTGGAAAGCGGTTCTTACCTCTGGGAAAAGGGGCTGTTGCCTACGGGCGCGCGGCCAACCCTTTATTGGAGGCTGCTGTGTGGGCGGGAAGGGGAAAATATGAAAGAGAACTATGGAGAGCAGGCCATGAAGGGCTTTTTACAAGCCTATTTGGGAGAGCGGAACCTCCATAAAGCGGTTTCTTATTTGGATAAAAAGGTGCAATGGATTGGGACCGGAGCGGAGGAACATAGCTGCTCTTATCAGGAAACGGTATCCGCCCTGCAGGAGGAACTATTAACTGAGCCCTGGCCCTACGGCTACTGGTTTCAGACGTTTCAATGTACGCAAATTGATGAGGAAACGCAGACTTTTTTTATTCTGCTGACTGCGGCCTCCCGGTCGCCGGAGTTTGACGCTTCTTCCATTCCCGTCAGGATTACCGCCGCCTGCCATTTAGGCGAAAACGGATGGAAAATCGTATCCATTCATTTTTCCACTCCAAATCTTCAGCAGGCGGGGGGAGAATATTATCCCGGCGGCTGGAAAGAGGAGGAGCGGTCTTTTTCCAGAGACATGCGGGGAAGCTTTCTCGATATTTTAAACCGAAGCGTATCCGGCGGTATGATCGGATGCTACCTTCAGCCGGGCCTGCCGGTTTATTATATCAACCAAAATATGCTGGACTATTTGGGCTATGCATACGACGAGTTTGAAAAAGCTACCGGCAACTTAATCGCCAACTGCGTCCATCCGGAGGACTGGCCGGGATTAGACGATGTTATCACCCGGGCAATGAAAAAGGACCAGGAGTATGATGTGCGGTACCGGATCCGAAAGAGAGACGGCACTTATATCTGGGTAAGCGATATCGGCAAAAAGGCCTGGAATGAAAACGGCGTTCCTATTTGCATCGGCGTGGTGCGGGATATCACCGAAGAAATAGCGGCAAAGGATGAGCTGGAGCAGGAAAGCCTGGAAAAGAAACGCCAGGCTGAGGAATACAGCCATATTTTCAACTCCGTTTTCTGCGGGATCGTGCAATACCGGATGGACCGGGAAGGCAGGGTGGAATTTGTAAAAGCGAATCGGGAGGCTATTCGGATTTTCGGCTATCCACCGGAAGAATTTTGGCGGAAGCCGGATTGGAACCTGCCTGATTTAATCGTGGAGGAAGACCGGGCCGCAACTTTGAAAGCGGCCATGTCGATGAAAGAACCGGGAGAAACTTCCCAGTTTGAGTATCGGCTGCGGCAGAAAAACGGGGCGCCCCTATGGGTGATCGGCACGGCGGAGGTAATGCGGGCGGAACCGGACGGAACCATGCTGGTTCAAAGCGTTTTTCTGGATATCCACAAGCAGAAAATGATGGAGCAGGAAAACAAGGAGCTGCTGATTCTGAATGAGGGCAGCAATGAGCTGCTGCGCCTTGCCTTAAGCAATACCTCTATTTACGAGTTTTACTACTATCCAAAGGGGTTCCGGGTGGTGTATCCCAAACGCACCGGAGACTATTTTCAGCTGCCTGAAAAGATAAGGAACGTGCCGGGTTATCTTATGCGGCATATGGCGGCGGACGAAAGCAAGGGGGAGCTTATTCGGCTGTTCCGGGAAATCCGCAAGGGCGCAAGGCGGGCCGCGGCGGAGTTCAGAGATAAAAATGGCCGGTGGAGCCGAATTACGATGTCCGCCATTCAGGAGAACGACCGGAGCATCCCAACCGTTATGGTGGGATTGGTGGAGAACATCACCAAAGAGAAGGAAATGGAGCTGGCTTTGGAGCGGGCCCGTTCCTTGGATAGTGCTACCGGGTTATATAGCAAGGAAGCCGGCTTAAAAAAGATCCGGGATTATATGGAGAAAAAAGCCGAGGACCAGGTTTGCGCCATAATGGTTTTAGATTTAGATGATTTCAAGAAACTCAATGACGAAGAGGGCTGGGTATTTGGTGACGCTATTTTAGCAGAGGTAGCGGATGTGCTCAAAAGCAGCATCGGCCCAGAGGATATTGCCCTGCGCCTGGGCGGAGATGAATTCATGTTGTTTGTGAAAAATTGCAGCAAACAGCGCGCTGGCCATCTGGGCCCCATGATCGCTCAGCGAATCAAGGGGATTTGCTATAACCAGGAAAAGGGGCTTCACGTGTCCGCCAGTATCGGTATGTGCGTTACTGAGGTGGTGGATGAATACAACGGCCTATACCGGTGCGCGGAAAGCACGCTGCAATATGTTAAAAAGCACGGCAAAGGCGCGGCGGCCTGTTACCTGGATGTTTCCAACGAGCTGGGCGCTAAGCTGATTCAGGTATACACCGAGGAGTATCTGCTCAACGAGATCATCAGCAAAAGCTCGGACGAAAAGAGGAATATAGCGGATACGGCGCTGGAATTTTTAGGTAAAGCCAAGCGCCTTGACGACGCCGTCAGCCTGCTTCTGGCCAAAGTGGGAAAAAATTATCAGCTGGACCGGGTCTCTATTGTGGAAATCGAAAGAGATTACCACAGCTTTCATTATTCCTATCAGTGGGCCAGGGAGAAAAACGACCTGCAAATGGGAAATACCTATTATATCAAACCGGGAAGGCTGGAAGAGCTTTCCCGGGACTATGACGCCGACGGGTTGTGCGGCTGGAAATTTCATGACGAGAGCCCTATGGCTTCCTGCCTGCGGTGCGCCATTTGGGACTCTGGAATTTGTACCGGCCACCTGGGATTTGAAAGCCGCCAAAAAGACTTTTCTTGGACGCAGGAGCATCGAAAAACGCTGAAAGAACTGACTCAAGTCATTTCTACTTTTGTGGCAAAAGCGCATTCTGACGCGGTCAGCCTGGCAAAAACCCAATTCCTATCCCGGATGTCCCATGAAATTCGTACGCCCATGAACGCTATCGCGGGAATGACCACCATCGCCAAGGCGTCTTTGGATAACCGGGAAAAGGCGCTGGACTGTTTGAATAAAATCGAACGCTCCAACCAATATCTGCTGGGGCTGATCAACGATATTCTGGAGGTATCCAGGATTGAAAGCGGCAAAATTGAAATTAATCCCGAATGGGTGGGAATGGTGTCTGTGGAGCGCCAGCTCCATGAGATGCTTTCTCCCCAGGCGAAGGAAAAGAACGTCAGCCTGTTATTTGACGGACAGTGTGGGGAAGAAGATTTCTTCTATTTGGATACACTTCGATTCAATCAAATTTTTATCAATCTGATCGGCAACGCCATCAAATTTACCGAGCCCGGCGGGACCGTGGCGGCGCAGGCAAAGATTGAAAGAATCGAAAAAGATGTGGCGTATATCAGATTTAGTGTTGCGGATACTGGCATCGGGATCGCGCCGGAGGCTCTAGGCAGGATTTTCCGGTCCTTTGAGCAGGAAAGCGCTATAACCGCCCGGCAATTCGGCGGAACCGGCCTGGGGCTGACGATTTCCAGCCGTTTGGTGCAGCTGATGGGCGGAGAGCTGAAGGTGAAAAGCCAGCTTGGCGAAGGTTCGGAGTTTTATTTTACCCTTTCCTTAAAATATCGAAGGATGAAGCCTGCTGGGCAGGCGGCGCTTAAAGAGCAGAAAAAAGCGGAAACACCTGTTCACGGAGATGGAAAGCGGCTTTTAGTGGTTGAGGACAATAAGCTGAATATGGAAATCGCTGTTACCCTTTTGGAAATGGAAGGATTTCAGCTGGAAACCGCTCAGAACGGAAGGGAAGCCGTGGATCTTTATTTGAAAAATGAGCCATATTACTTTGACGCGGTTTTAATGGATATTCAGATGCCGGTGATGAACGGTCTGGAGGCCACCAAGGCGATTCGGATTTCCGAAAAGGAAGATGCCCGAACCATTCCGGTGATCGCGATGACCGCCAACGCCTTTGACGAGGATGCCAGGCAGTCGATCCAATACGGCATGAACGGCCACATAAGTAAACCCTTTACAGTGGAGCATCTTTTAGAGACGTTATCTGCGTGTTTTCGAAAAAAAGAAGGCGAGGACGGCTAAGTAACCGCACTTGCCGCACTGGAACAGATCGCTTAGTCACAAAAGCCTCTTTTTTCAGGCGCCAAGCGGCAATTTGTCTTGAAAGAGAAGGCGTCCGCGGCGTTCCTTCGTCTACTTTTGAGATTGCAAAACCTTGTCCTGTATGATAAAATATTTTAGTACGATTTGGCGGGCGAAGGGAAAAAACGTAGAAATACACAAAATACCGCACGTCAATATATCGTGGCTAACGTGTAAAAAATGAACACAATTTTAGACGGTTTATGCTTTTGCGCAATAATATAAAAGTTTTGTTTTTCCGTCTATTCCGTGAAAAAAAGGCACAGCCTAGGAATTAGATATTTGCGCGATTGTATAAAATAAAGGAACAAAAGGGGAAAACGATTCATGAAACTGATTATTCAGATTCCTTGCTATAACGAGGCGGAAACCTTAGAGGTGGCCTTAAATGACCTGCCAAAGCAGATCGACGGCGTAGATGAGATTGAATATTTGATTATCAACGACGGAAGCAAGGACAATACCGTAGAGGTGGCCAAAAATTGGGGCGTCCACTACGTGGTGAATTTTAAGTGCAACAAAGGGCTGGCCAAGGGGTTTATGGCGGGATTAGACGCCTGCCTGCGCCAGGGGGCCGATATTATTGTGAACACCGACGCGGACAACCAGTACTGCGGCGCGGATATTGAAAAGCTGGTGCGTCCGATTTTAGACGGGAAAGCGGATATCGTGATCGGGGAACGCCCTATTGACGATACGGAGCATTTCTCTCCCTTAAAGAAAAGGCTGCAGCATATCGGAAGCTGGACCGTTCGCGTCGCCTCCAAAACAGACGTGCCGGACGCTCCCAGCGGATTCCGGGCTTACAGCCGCCAGGCGGCTCTGAAAATGAATGTAGTGAATGAATACACCTATACGCTGGAAACCATCGTCCAGGCGGGACGAAACAAAATGGCCATCACCTCGGTGCCCATCCGCACCAATCCTGAGCTGAGAAAATCCAGGCTGTTCAACAGCATGTTCGGATATATTAAAAAGTCCATGCTGACCATTGTTCGGGCGTTTATGATGTACAAGCCGTTAAGGTTTTTTACCATTATCGGCAGCGTTATTTTCCTCATCGGTCTAATACTGGGTATTCGCTTCCTTGTATACCTTTTTATGGGACAAAGCGGCGGGCATATCCAATCCTTGATTTTAGCCAGCACCTTGTTGCTTTTGGGCTTCCAGACCTTTATCTCCGGCCTGCAGGCCGATTTGATTGCCTCGAATCGAAAGCTTTTGGAGGATATTCAGGAAAGGGTGCGCCGGTTGGATTACGACCACGATAAAAACAAAAAGACAGACGAATAATAAACTTTCGCGCAACCTTTTGGTTTTTCGTGAAAATGAAATAGCGCTTTTTCAAATTAACCCAATTTCAAAAACGGCGGGAATGTGGAAGCGGCGCCCGTAACGCCGCCGCTTCCCGCGCGCTTTCCCAAAAGAGCGTGCCGGATAAAGGAGAAAGCTGGAATGTTTCAAGAACTTAATAACAAACGGGTCTTGTTTATTACAACTAAAAATTTAGATTATTTGAGAAACACCCAGGAGCTTAGGCTGTTGAAGGAGCAGGCGGGGCAGGTCTGTGTCATCGGCGCCAAGGATAAAAGTTATCCGTTAAGGCTTCTTAAGGTGTTTTTTAAGCTTTTGTTTACCTCCTGCAAACAATACGACGCGGCATTTGTGGGGTTTGCCCCGCAATTGATCGTGCCTTTTTTTGGTTTTAAGTTCAAAAAGGCCAAGCTTTACATCGATTTTTTTATTTCCATGTATGATACCTTGTGCTTTGACCGGAAAAAGTTTTCTCCGAATTCCTTTGTGGGAAAACGGCTTTTGCGCATTGATGAGAAAACACTGAAAAAAGCGGATGTGATTCTCTGCGATACCAAGGCCCATGGACGGTATTTTTGCGAGGAACTGGGAGCGGATCCCAAAAAACTGCGGGTGCTGTACCTGGAGGCTGACGAAAGTATTTATTATCCCAGACACGGAGAAAAGCCGCCGGAGGCCCAAGGAAAATTCACGGTGCTCTATTTCGGCAGCGTCCTTCCGCTGCAGGGGGTTGATATCGTGCTGGAGGCCATGGAGCGTTTGAAGGACGATCCGGATTTTTGTTTTTATTTTATCGGCCCGGTCGGTGAGGATATTAAAAAACCTCAGGGAGAAAATATCCATTACCGCCATTGGCTCAGCCAAGAGGAGCTGGCTCAATATATCGATTTTTCCGATCTGTGTCTGGCGGGCCATTTTAATGGTGAAATCCGAAAGGCCCAGAGGACGATTCCCGGCAAGGCCTACCTTTACAGAGCGATGAATAAGCCGATGATCCTTGGAGAAAACCCCGCTAATCGGGAGCTTTACTCTGAAGCGGATGATAAAACCTATTTTGTGGAAATGGGCAACGCGGGGAAGCTGGCTGATAAAATCCGGGAGATTGCAAAAATTAGGAAGTAAGTGGGGAAGGGTTTATGAAATTACAGGAGCATAAGAAACAGCTGGTTGCCGCCGCCGTTTTTGTGGTGTGCCTGGCCTTTGCGTGGCTGTATCCGTTAAAAGCGGCCCATGTGACGCTGCAAGCGGAGTTTTCCGGCGTGAAGGATGGAGCGGCAGTGGAATTGATGATTGACCGGGGCTCCGGGCAGGAATCGGCGGCCAAAGCGACGGCTTTCAGCCAGCAAGCCCAGTTCCGCTTTGATCCCTTGTACTACGGTTTTCAAAGCATAGGATTCCGGGTTTCCAATACCGATCAAGCGCCTGTCCTGGAAAGCGTAAAGGCCTACAGCGGTGAGTTTGATATTTCGAAAGACGCCTTGATTTACACTTCCGCGGTTGGTACTCAGATGCAGTTACAGAACCAGGGGGCTTACAGCTTAGAGCTGGATTCCGCAATTAGGAACCAGCTGTATGGCGCCATTCATCAGAATCTAGGCATTCGGTGGGTTCTAACCGGCGTCTTTATCGTTGTATTTGCCCTAACGCTTTTATTTATGAGCAAACATCGCCAGAAAGACTGGAATAAGTTTTTGCGGTACGCGCTGTTTGTCCTGTGCGGTATTGTTTTGATTTACATCTTTTTTAATTCCGATTTCAACCGGGAACCTTCCTTACGGCCGGTGCAGCTTCCTGCTTCAGGAGAGGCAGCTGAAAACGCGGGAGGAACCGGACTGGAGACAGAACCAGAATCCCAGGGGATTTCCTTAGACAGCACTGTCAGTCAGAGCTTTCCGGCGGCCTATGATGAAATCCAGATGGTAAGAGTGTATTTCCAGACGCCTCTGTCCGAAACGGAGGAGGAAGCGGCTGGAGAGCTTGGGATCCGTCTGCTGGACAGTAATTCAGAGGTGGCTGCCAGCGGCGTATTCCCGGCAAAAGAAATTCAGGCGATGGGATATGCGGAGTTAAAGGTTCGTAATTTCCACTCTCAGCCTGGGGCTGTTTATACCATAGAGGTAGAACCGTTATCCAAGGTTTTCCCGGCTGACCTGCAGCTGCTGGCTGAAAACGGGTTAGCTGAGGAGGGGCAGGTTCTAACAGTGGATGGACAGGCGGTTTCCGGCACCACCCTGCGGTGCGACGTCGGCTACACCAACCCTTCTCCGATCCCCCAGTTTAGGATCTTTGTTTTGATTTGCCTGCTGGTTTTGGTTGTTTTCACACTGGCTTACCGAAAGCTGCGCATTAAACCGGAAATGGCTACATTTCTCATTTACGCCGCGGTGTTTATCTATTCTGTGGGGCAAGTCCTGTTTTATATGCAGTATGTAGGTAACACGCCGGATGAGGCGGCGCATATTTCCTATATTGCTTATTTGCTGCAGACCGGAAAAATCATTCCGGATTTTTCCCAGATGCAAATGCTGAGCATTTCTGGAACTACCGCCGGCTTTGTGGAGGGCTCTCTCAATCAATTGGGCCATCCCCCGCTGTATTATCTTGTGATGCGGCTGTGTAATCCTATTGAAATTGTTGGGGAAAATTCTTTCCTGATCCATTTGACCAGGCTGCGGGTTTTCTCGGCTGCTTTTGGCTTGCTGGCGCTGGCCATCGCGTTTTATATCGGCTATACCAGGATTTCCAAAAAACATCCGGCCCTGCATCTGCTTTATGGCGCGATTATCACCAGTGTGCCGATGTTCCTATATAACCTGAGCGGAGTGAATAACGACACGTTTACACTGCTTGGCTGCGTTTTGTTTTTCCTGGGGATTCTGCGCGTCTGTGAGGAAAAAAAGAACTATGGAACGTATTTCTTAATCGCGGGCGGTTTTGTGATAGCGCTGCTGAGCAAGGTGACCGCAGGGATGCTGATCGGTTTAACGGCGATTATCTATGTGATTTGGTATTGTGTGAAACATAAATCGGTAAAACTAATTTTCTGCAAGGAATTTTTGCTCTCGTTACCGGTTTATCTGATAGCGGCGGCTTATTTTGTGCTTGTTTATTTAAAGTTTCACACGTTGCAGCCTGATCTGGCCAGCGTCAACCCGTCGTATTATCAGGCGTCCCCGTTTTTTGTTCCTTTTGAAGACAGGACCATTTTGTCTATGTTCGATTATTCCTTGCTGTATTGGAAAAACTTTTTTGACACCTGGACTGCAATTGCCTCTCACACCAGCCTTTATAAATTAGACCATTGGACGTCTTATGACCGTATATTGATGCTTTTAATTTTCTTTGTACCCATCCTTTTGTTCTTTGTGAAAAAAGCAAGGCGGTATGCTGTGATGCTGATTGGCTTTTATGTTTCTCTAGCGGCGGTAGTTTGGATGCAATTCCAGCGTGCGTTTGAAACCTATTTTTATGTGGCTGGATATACGGGGGCTTATCAAACCAGGTATTATCTATGCGTGCTCCCTGTTTTGGCGTTTATCGCGGTCTATCTGCTGCAAATATTGACCGAAGGCAAGGAGCGCCCGCCAACAACACTGGAGTGCCGCCAGGAAGGAATGATAGTGCTTCCAGCCCATAAGGTTGCTGTTATCATTTCGATCATAGCGTCTATCAGCTTGTTCTATAGCGGCTTTGTATATTTCTTGTTTAACTATTTTGGATATTAAGCATGGAAAGGATCCGATATGATGAAGATTGCGGTAGCGGGAACCGGTTACGTGGGTCTGGTGACCGGCGTATGCCTGGCCGAGCATGGGCATTTGGTAACTTGTGTGGATGTAGACGAAAAAAAGTAGAACTGATGAAGCAAGGCGTTTCTCCTATTTACGAGGAAGGCCTGCCGGAGTTGATGGCTGAAAATATGGAAAGGCTGACCTTCACCACCGATTACGCCTCGGCGTATCGGGATGCGGAGGTAATATTTATCGGCGTCGGAACTCCGGAAAAAATGGATGGCTCCGCTAATTTAAAATATGTTTATACGGTGGCAAAGCAGATCGCCCAATCAGTGGAACAGGACTGCGTTGTCGTGGTGAAATCCACGGTGCCTATCGGTACGAATGATAAGGTGGAGGAATTTATCCGTTCGAATTTGGCGCATCCCGTCAAGATTGACGTGGCCTCAAATCCGGAGTTTTTGGCTCAGGGCACTGCGGTCCGGGATACCCTTCACGCTTCCAGAATTGTCATCGGCGCGGAAAATCAGCGATGCCGTGAGACTTTGGAAAAGGTATATGAAACCTTTGACGCTCCTAAATTGGTGACTGACCGCCGCAGCGCGGAAATGATCAAATATGCTTCCAACGATTTTTTGGCGCTGAAGATTTCCTATATCAACGAAATTGCCAATTTCTGCGAGACGATCGGCGCGAATATCGAGGATGTGGCCACCGGTATGGGCTTTGACAGCCGAATCGGAAATCAATTTCTGAAAGCCGGCATTGGCTACGGCGGTTCGTGCTTCCCTAAAGATACCAAAGCGCTTCATTGGCTGGGCAACTATTATGACCAGGAGTTTAAAACCATCAAAGCGGCCATTGAAGTCAACGACAATCAAAAATTGAAGCTGTTGAAAAAGGCGCGCCAGTATTATTCCTCTTTCGAGGGGCTGCGGATAGCGGTTTTGGGCTTGGCGTTTAAGCCGGGAACCAATGACCTTCGGGAAGCTCCTTCCATCGTCAACGTAGGCATTCTCTTGGATGACGGCGCGGAGATCAAGGCTTATGATCCCGTGGCGGCAAAAGCGTTTGACGCATTGTATCCGGGAAAATTAACCTACTGCGATAGGGTGGAAGATGCCTTAGACGGCGCGGATTTGTGTTTTATTTTTACCGAGTGGGAAGAGGTGAAGTCCCTGACTCCGGAGGAGTTTTGCAATCGGATGAAAACGCCTATCATCTTGGACGGCCGCAACTGCTATCCTTTGGAGCGATTTAAAGGCAAAAAAATAATTTATGATTCCATCGGCAGGAAAACTGTGAATACCCTTTAAAATCAAAGAACAGGCTCCTTATTAGGAGCCTGTCCTTTGTTATCGTGTTTTGGCAGATATATGGCCATTCAAATTTTCACCTGATTTTTGTCGCAGTCTTTTCATCCCGAAAAACTTCAATTAGTTTCACTTTTTCCTTGTGAGACAGCTTTTTCAAAGCGGCTTCCCGCCGCATTGCTTCATTTTTTGTATCGAAGCATTCGTGATAGACTAGGACAACCGGGCGCCTGGCTCGCGTATATTTTGCCCCTGTGCCTTTGTTGTGGGCGGCGGTTCGCCGTAGAAGATCTGTGGTATATCCGCTGTAAATGGTCCCGTCGGCGCATTGAAGTAAATAGACGTAATGCTTAGCCATTCTCATTGCCTCCTCATTCTGAAAGCAGGTACCTATGAATTATTGTCCATAGTGGGCCAATGGGCGGACACGCTGGCCAGCCAAAAAAGGAAAGAAAAAGCAGAGCTGGGAACGCTTCTTGCATCCAGACTGTGCTTGGCTGACTGCAACGAAATAGATACCCATTTGGACGCGAGCACAAAACAACAAAAAGCGAGCCCCGAACACAGCTTGCGCGTCACCCCCGATGGCTCTAGTGTTACAAAACACATGTCTGCTCTAAGGGAGAATGAAAAAAGCTGATCCCGGGAAGCGTTGACAAAATAAATCCCCGTGAAAAACGCGGGCAAAAACAAAACGGCTCCCCACAATTGTGAGGAGCGCGATTTTGCTTGGCGGAGAAGGAGGGATTTGAACCCTCGCGCCAGTTACCCGACCTACTCCCTTAGCAGGGGAGCCTCTTCACCACTTGAGTACTTCTCCAGATGATAAAGGAAATGAACCTATCTTGTTATGAATGTTATGAAATGGCGGAGGGGAAGAGATTCGAACTCTTGGTCCCTCACGGGATCACTAGTTTTCAAGACTAGCTCCTTAAACCACTCGGACACCCCTCCATAACAGTGCAGATGTTATTATACAATAGATAACAGAGGATTGTCAAGATTTTTAGAGGAAAATTCTCAGACAAGCTTAATATGAAGATATAGTTTATTAAGCCTTAGCCAAATTTAGCAGGGAATCTCTCTTTTTCTGCCTCAATAGTTGACAAAATAGTGCCTGAGGGGTAAAATACTAAAGCAACTAATAATATGCGCCCGTAGCTCAGCTGGATAGAGCGTCCGCCTCCTAAGCGGAAGGTCGGGGATTCGAATTCCTTCGGGCGCGCCACTAACAATGCCGGAAACCTTGATTTTACAAGGCTTTCGGCGGTTCTTTTATTTATGTTTTTTAGGGGCTTGCTCTGAAGGGCATCCTGCTGGATTTTTCTGAACCACGTGTAAGAACGTGGTTTTTACTTTTTCTTTCCGGCCTTACGAAAAACCGCACAGTGGGCTGAAATTAGCCTGGATCACCAAGAGGACAGATCACTGATAATTCGTACCTGGGCTGTCAGCTGAAATTTGTTTCTGCCTTTGCCGTTTTTTGTTACCCTCAGGATAACAATGAAATGAAAACGAAAAACACAGGGAATTTAAAACGGCAGCAAGTATTATGGGCAGAACGCGGCGCATGATACATAAAAGCGGTAAAAAACGCGGGAAACCAACAAATTAATTTTAAAGAAATTTAACACGGCAATATGTTTTTGCGGTTATCGAGGTTTCTCGTGGCACCAGCGGTAATGGAAAGCATGAAAGGTTACCCAGTGAATAAGGACCTTATCCACGGTCTATGCCCGTGTGTGGGCATCACCGTTTGACTGATACCATATTTACACCGCTTGCTAATTAGTATTTCTTTTTAGGAATAACGATTTTTAAATTTATGTTATGATGATAGAAATGTTTCCAGTTATTTTGCTTACCGTTTCTGCCAAGGGATCACTGATAAAGCAAAAGATAACAATTATTGGTAAAAAGTTGTCATTGTAAATAGGCTGATTTAAGGTGCCTTTTGGCGGCGGTTTTGTGTGATTGGCTTGAAAGCGAAAAGAACCGGCTTGGGTTTTCATTGACAAAGGGGCACGATGTTAGCCGCTTTCTATTTGTAACAGTATTGTGCTTGAAGTGGGGAGTTACCATGAAGAAGGAGGTGGGCCTGTGTTTGCCCACATAACAAAAATACTATATGCGGTAGAAAATAATTTTGTACTCAGTGCGATTAAAAAAAGTTTCTTATTGATGATTCCCGTGGTGCTGACAGGCTCCTTCGCTTTGCTGTTGCTTAATTTTCCAATTCCCGCTTATCAGGAATTTTTAGCCGGAATTGGTTCCGGCGTCATTGTTTCGTTTCTGAGTTTTGTGGTGGATTCCACCACTGGCTTTTTATCGCTGTATTTGGTTTTAGCCATCAGCTATTTTTATTCGGCTTCTCTTGCCGGGGAAAATTTGATTTTGCGGGTCATGGCGATGATTACCTCCAGCGCCTGCTTTATCGCTTCCTTTGGCGGCGCCAGCGGGTCGCTGACGCTGGAGTGCTTTGGAACCATCGGCGTATTTACCGCTATGGTATGCTCGATTCTTGCGACGCGTCTGTTTTTTGCGCTGAGCCCTCATATTTTTCAGCGTTACCGTTCCTATGCGGCCGGCAGTGACATCCATTTTCGCAGTTCCATGTCAGCAATTGTTCCCTCCGCCATCTGCGTGGCGTTATTCGCCCTTGGAAATCTTTTGCTGCAAAGCTGCTTTCATGTGGGGAATTTCAATGACCTGATCAGCGGGCTTCTTTTTAACGCGTTTGGATCGCTGAAGCATGAGCCGGCAAACGGCATCGTTTTTCTTTTCCTTTTGGATTTTCTCTGGGTATTCGGAATCCATGGCGGCAATGCTTTGGATCCAGTGGCCCAGACGGTTTTTACATCGGAGGCGGGCTCTCAGGGGATTATCACCAAATCCTTCCTGGACAATTTTACGGTCATCGGCGGCAGCGGCAGCACACTGTGCCTGTTGATAGCGCTGCTCATTTTTTCCCGCCAAAAGAGCAACCGGCAGCTGGCTTATTCTGCGATTCCCTTAGCGTTTTTTAATATTAATGAAATTTTGATTTTTGGGCTGCCCATTGTATTAAACCCTGTGCTTGCGATCCCGTTTATTATCACGCCGATCGTTTCGATGCTTTTAGCCTATGGTGCGGAAATCATTGGCTGGATGCCGGTGACGCAGCAAGCGCTGAGTTGGACGACCCCGGTTTTTTTCAGCGGGTATATGGCCACAGGCTCTTGGAAAGGAATTGCGGTGCAGCTGGTAACCGTAATCGTGGGCACTTTGATTTATATGCCTTTCCTGCGTTTGTCCGAACGCCTTCAAGAGGGGCGTGAGGAATATTTGGTAGGCGAGCTGACAAAGCATTTCCAGGAACAGAAGTCGGGGGAGGCCACGGGTTATTTGGATCGGAATGACAGCCTGGGGATCACGGCCAAAGGAATGATCGGCCAGCTTCTGGATGATATTGAAAACGATAATGTTCCTGTTTTTTATCAGCCTCAGGTGGATTCTCAAAACAAGGTGGTGGGCCTGGAGGCTTTGCTGCGCTGGCAGCATTTAGGTAAGACAATTTTCCCGCCTTTAGTGGTGGCCTTAGCCCAGGAGGATGGCTGTTACCACGACCTGACCTGGCGTATTCTCAATACGGTATGCAGGGATATCGGGACACTTCGGAAGGAAATAGGGCCGGACATCCATGTTTCGGTCAATATTGTAGCGGAACAGCTCAATGATCCTAATTTGACGGAACGTATTATCCAGCTGGCCAAGGAAAAAAATGTGTGCGAAAATTTGGTGTTGGAAGTGACGGAGGAGACTTCTCTGATCAACCTGCCCAATATTGCCTCCAATATCGACAAATACGGCCAGAACGGTATTTCCCTGGCGATCGATGATTTCAGCATGGGACAGACCTCTCTGAATTATTTGTGGACCAACCGTTTCAACTATGTAAAGCTGGATGGAAGCTTGGTTCGCGAGGCTCTGGAAAACGATAGGTCTCGGGAAATTATCGCCTCTATTGCCGCCCTTGGACAGAGCCTGAATTTCCAGATCATCGCCGAATATGTGGAGTCAAAGAAAGCCAGGGATATGCTCATCGGACTGGGCTGCAGGGTTTTCCAAGGGTATTTCTACAGCCCGGCAATTCCGTTGGCCGACGTTCTTTGTTATGATCCGGGAACCGCCATCGCAAAAGCGTATGGATCCTCTTATCAAATCGCTGCTTCAGACTCTTCTGAAGAAAAATAACCCGGAATTTTTCCGGGGAAGCTTAAAAAACAGAGTGTCGTGATACTTCTCATAAAATCTTGTGCCTTTTTGTCGTGAGACGGATTAGGCTGTAAAAGGGGCGCCTTTGATTGTCATGTTTTTTTAGTAAACAATCAAAGGCGCCCCTTTTGATATAATCGATTATTATATTTTTCCTGATCGCGCTTTTTAGAAAATTTTCGTAATAAAAAGCGGAAAATAACAGGGGTTTTTGAGAAAAATTACGGATTGCGGTGGCTAAATTTCACGTTAAGTGGTAAAATAATAATATCTGAAATAATCACGAATGATCTTACGAAAAGCCAAACGGCCTGAACCGGCGCCCGCCGGGAACCTGTATTCCAACATTTTAGAAAAGCGAGGTGGCCTTTATGCGGATATGTTCTCTCGGTTGTCAGGATCCAGAAGCGGTAAAATTAATCCACCGGACGTTTTTTTGTTTTGAGGCGCCGGAATATCCCATAGAAGGCGTAAAGAATTTCGAGGCGTTTTTGAGCGACCCGGATCAAATGAAAGCGTTGGAGTTTTTCGGCGCTTTTGAAGAAGATGAGCTTTTGGGCGTTATCGCGGCAAAAGAAAATTGCAGCCACGTTTGCTTGTTTTTTGTAGAGGAGAAAGCCCAGGGAAAAGGCGTGGGCAGATATCTTTGGGAACATTTGCAAAAGCGCAGCCAGGCCCATCGTATTACCGTCAATTCTTCACCGTACGCGGTGGAAATTTATCGCCATCTTGGCTTTCGCCCTTTAGCGGAGGAGCAGCTTTCCGATGGGATTCGGTATACGCCTATGGAATATGTAAGATAATCCGTCATAAATTAGGATAGGTCCTTCTTTTCAAAGGAAGAAAAGCGGCTTTGTAACTTTGTCACGTAATCTTTTTGGGATCTTGCGTATGATAAACCAGAGACCAATCAAAAGAAAGGAGGACTTTTTCTTGGCAGTAGTAACGATTACCAAAGATAATTTTCATAGGGAGGTAATAAAGTCCCCGCAGCCGGTGCTGATGGATTTTTGGGCCCCTTGGTGCGGCCCTTGCCAAATGCTCGCCCCCGTGGTAGAAGAAATTGCGGAAGAGGCTGACGGCGTTAAGATTGGCAAGGTGAATATTGACGAACAGCCCGAGCTGGCAGAACGGTTCGGCGTGATGACGATTCCCACGCTGATTTTAATGGAGCAGGGTAAAGTCGCCGGAAATACCGTGGGTTTAAAGCCCAAAAGGGAACTGATGGAATTTCTGTATCAGTAAGCAATAAAAAATAAAAAGAGAAAACAAAAAAGAAATGAGGTAGAAATTATGACAAAGGAACACAAATTTTACCGCTGCCGCCATTGTGGAAATCTAGTGGGCTTGATCGAAAACGCCGGCGTACCCATGATATGCTGCGGGGAGCCGATGGAGGAGCTAAAGCCGAATACGGTGGACGCGGCCCAGGAAAAACATGTGCCGGTGGTGACAAAGCAGGGCAATGAGCTGCGGGTTAACGTGGGAGAAGTGCTTCATCCCATGGAGGAAAAGCATTTTATCCAATGGGTCTATTTACAGACAAAACGCGGCGGCCAGCGCAAGGGGTTTGATCCAGGGGATAATCCGGAGGCCGTTTTCTGTGTGATAGATGACGAACCAGTGGCGGTATTCGCTTATTGCAACCTGCATGGCCTGTGGAAAATAGAGCTTTAATGTAAAAAAATCCCTCATGTCCGAAGCGGCGCCGTATGCCGGCGCTTCTTCCCAATGGGGGATTTTCCGCGGGAGGGAAAGAATATGTTGACGCAAGAGCAGCTTGCTTTTTTTACGCAGGTCCTGCCCTGTTGGGGGGAGCTGGACCGGGAACATCAAAGGCTTTTAGAACGGACCATAGCGGAACAAAAAATCAAAAAAGGAGAATTCCTTTATCAGGGTGACCGGGACTGCACCGGTGTGTTTTGGGTTCGTCAGGGCCAGGCGCGGGTATTTTTGATCTCGGGTGAAAAACAGATCACCCTGTACCGGCTTTTGGAACGGGACAGCTGTTTCCTTTCCGCTTCCTGCGTGATTAAAAATATAAATTTCGACGTGTTCATCCAGGCGGAAAAGGATTGCGAGATTTTACTGCTTCCCGCAAAGGTTTATCAGGAGCTGATGGAGAGGTCGTTTCCCTTGGCTACCTACTGCAACCAGATTTTGGCCTCCCGCTTTTCCGACGTGATGTGGGTGATGGAACAGATTGTGTTTTCCAGCTTTGACCGGCGGCTGGCCGTATTTCTGCTGGAACAGAAAAATATAGAGGAAAACGGGACCTTACATATTACCCATGAGGAAATTTCCAAGCACTTGGGCACCGCCAGAGAGGTGGTCACCAGGATGCTGAAATATTTCCAGGAAGAAGGACTGGTTTCCTTGTCCCGGGGAGTCATTCGGCTTACAGATGAAGAAAGGCTCAGAAATCTGGCCTATGAAAAGTAAGCCGAAAGAAAAAGGCGGCATTTCCTATCATATGGAAATTCCGCCTTTTCGATATTGCTATATTCTGAGACCGGCTACCCAGTCCTGGAAAGATTTCAGCCATATGTATTTATCGATGGGAACGCCTAACACTATCATTACAATCAAAACGATGAGCAGGAATACGATAAAAATCAAAAGCCATATTAAAATTGACCTGGCAAAGGCTTTGCGGTTTGCGTTGGCTTTTTTGCGGAACGCCCAAACAAATAAAAGCACCAGGTTGATGCCGGGGATCAGCAATAAAAATTCTGTCCAGAAAAAGCTGGCGGTTTTCAGCGGCCTCTGCCGCTTTGCCATTCGGCGGAGATACGCCTCTTCCAGCTTCTTTTCCGGGCTTACCGGTTTTTTTTCAAAACCCTCTGTTTTTTGGCCTGCCCAGGGTTCCGTAGAGACAGAACTTACTGGTTCTGCCGAAGAAGAGGGATGGGAATTGCTCTCCGGCGGCACGAAGGACTCCTGGGCTAAGGATTCCTCTACCGGCGTTTCCGAGAAAGCTGCCGCCTCTTCGGCGGCGGGGGCGGGAGAAACTGCTTCCGTGATGGTTTCTTCCATTGCCGCAGGTTCCGCCGTGCCCTCTTCAGAAACCTTCATTCTTTCTTCAGCAGCATCATCGGGCAGGGGTTCGGTATTCACAGGATCTGCTGGGGCCTGGATAGATTCTTCCTCAGCTTCAACGGGGGTTGCATCTGTTTTCACAGGTTCTTCTGGGTTTTCAGGGATGATTTCGGTTTCGCCGGCGGAAAGGCCAGCCTCTTTTTTCGATGGGAGAGAGACGTTTTCCTCCGGTAAGGACGCTGGGTTTTCTTCTTTCTGCAATGCTTCTTCTATTTTATGGCCGCAGTAACCACAGACAAGGCTGTCGCTGGGAATTTGTTTCTGGCAATGAGGACAAATCATAGGAAACCCTCCCTTAGTTAGAATCTTTATCATCATTATAACTGAAATAGTTTTAAAATACAAGCAATCATGGGAATGGTTGCACTTTCTTCCAAAAATAGTATAATGATAACGTTAGGTTTTTTTATGAGCTCCAAGCCATGATAGGAGGGTAACGAATGATTACCAATGCAAAAGATTTTTATGCCGCGGTTCAGGGCAAAAGGGTAGCGTTTTGCGGCATCGGCGGCAGCAATCTGCCGTTGATTTCCATTTTTCAAAAGAAAGGCGCCATAGTGCTGGCGTGCGATAAAAGGGAACGGGAAAAATTAGGGGAAACCGGAGACCAGCTGGAGCGCCAGGGGGTGGAGCTTCATTTAGGGGAAAGCTATCTGGAGAACCTAAACGCGGATGTGATTTTCCGTACCCCGGGAATGCCCTATTACCTGCCCCAGTTAGTAAAGGCCAGGGAGCGGGGCGTGGTGGTTACCTCAGAAATGGAGGTGTTTTTCGACCTCTGCCCCTGCAAGATTTATGCGGTGACCGGAAGCGACGGCAAAACCACAACCACCTCTATTATCGCCGAAATGCTGAAAGCGGCGGGAAAAACCGTCCATTTGGGCGGGAATATCGGCTGCCCTCTGCTGCCAATGGTAGAGTCCATCCAGAAGGATGACGTGGCAGTGGTGGAGCTTTCCAGCTTCCAGCTGATCTCTATGCGGAAAAGCCCGGATGTGGCGGTAATCACCAATTTAGCCCCGAACCATCTGGATATCCACAAGGATATGCAGGAATATATCGACGCGAAGAAAAATATTATCCTCCACCAAAACGCGTTTGGCAGGGCGGTTTTAAACCTGGATAACGATATCACCCGGGGGTTTGGAAATCTGGTAAGAGGCGACGTTTCCTACTTCAGCCGGCTGGGTGCCACCCACCGGGGCGTGTGTCTGGACGGCGGCGTGATCTGCTACCATAAAAACGGCGTGGCTGTGAGCGTTATGGATACCAATGATATCCGCATTCCAGGGAACCACAACGTGGAAAATTATATGGCCGCCGTCGCCGCGGTTTGGGGCGACGTATCCCCGGAGCAGATGCGCGGGGTAGCCAGAAGCTTTCCCGGGGTGGAGCACCGTGCGGAGTTTGTCAGAACCGTGGACGGCGCGGACTATTATAACGATTCTATCGCCTCCAGCCCCACCCGGACGATTTCCGGCACCCTGTCCCTCTACCCTCAAAAGATCATTTTGATCGCCGGGGGGTACGATAAAAAAATTCCTTATGACGGAATGGGTCCGGTGGTCAATGACAAAGTAAAGCTTTTGATTTTGATGGGGAACACGGCGGACAAAATCGAAGCCGCCGTCAAGCAGGCGAAAAATTATCATCCGGCTGATCTTGAGATCATCCGGGTGCGCGATATGGAGGAAGCGGTGGCGGCGGCCCGCGTTCACGCGAAAAAGGGAGACGTGGTGTCCTTGTCCCCAGCCAGCGCCAGCTTTGACCTTTATCCTAATTTTGCGGCCAGAGGAAACCATTTTAAGGATCTGGTCAATCGATTGTAATGAATTGAATAAATTGGAGACGGAAAGGGAACAAAAATGCCACAGGATTTGAAAAAATTGATTTTTGAATTATGCGCCGCGCCAGGAACTTCCGGGCAGGAGCCGGCAGAAGCCGCCGCGCGGGCGCTTAGCGAATACGCAAAGGTACATGTGGATCAAAACAATAATGTGATCGGCGAGCTAGGCAACCCGGACGGCGAATATCACATCATGCTGGACGCCCACCTGGACCAAATCGGTTTTATCATCACTGCCATCGATGAAAATGGGTTTCTCCGGTTTGCGCCAGTGGGAGGGCTGGACCGCCGGGTCATGGCGGGCAGCCCTGTGACGGTGTACGGCAGGGAAGCCCTCACAGGCATCGTGTGCTGTATGCCGCCCCACCTGTCCGACGGCGGGGAGGATAAGGCCCTGCCCTTTGACAAAATGGCCGTGGATGTGGGCTTATCGGGGGAAGCCGCCAAGGAACAGATCCCTTTGGGGAGCCGGGGGATTCTTTACAGCGAGCCTCAGGAGCTTTTAAACAACCGCCTTTCCGTCGGCGCGCTGGATGACCGATGCGGCGTGGCGGCGTTGCTGCGGACAGCGGAGTTGCTGTCATCACAGAAGCCGGAAGCCAAAGTGACGGTGGTGTTCAGCGCCCAGGAGGAGACAGGGGGAAGCGGGGCCAAAACCGCTTCTTACCAGGTGTACCCCCAAGAGGCGATTGTGGTGGATGTGAGCTTTGCCAAACAGCCAGGGGTGACCTTGGCGACGGCGGCGAAGCTGGGAGGGGGCCCCATGATCGGGGTTTCTCCCGCCCTGAGCCCCAAGGTGACGGAGCTCTTGTTTGAGACGGCAAGAAAAGAGGGTATCCCTTACCAGACAGAGGTGATGGGGGGCGCTACCGGTACCAACGCGGATGAAGCGTCGGTGGCCAAAGGCGGCGTTGCCTGCGGCCTGGTGTCTATACCTCAGCGGAATATGCATACTCCGGCGGAGGTTATCTCGCTGGAGGATGTGGAAAATACCGCTAGGCTTTTGGCAGCCTATATTATGGCAAGGAGGTGCCGTCGTGGCTGATTTTAAGCTGTTGGAAAAGCTTTGCGCCGCCCGCGGCGTTTCCGGCCAGGAGCAAACAGTGCGAAGCTTGATTTTAGAGGAAATCACGCCCTATGCGGACCGGATTGACGTGGATCCCTTGGGCA
The DNA here is from genome assembly GCA_902490005.1 of uncultured Ruminiclostridium sp. GTDB lineage: Bacteria > Bacillota > Clostridia > Oscillospirales > Acutalibacteraceae > Clostridium_A. The sequence goes on along the minus strand of CABUCM010000003.1, from coordinate 87,661 downwards.
ATGTGCTGGCATTTAAAAAGGGGGCCCAAAGGCCGAAAACCAAGCTGATGCTTTCCGCCCATATGGATGAGGTGGGCTTTATCGTCACCCATGTCACTGAGGACGGGTTTTTGAAGATGGCGCCGGTAGGCGGCATCGATAAGCGGGTTGTGCCCGGCAAGCGGGTGCTGGTAGGGGAGAAAGGGATTCCCGGCGTCATTGGCCTTGTCCCGATTCATCTGTCTAAGGACGAGGAGCGGGAAAAGACCCTGCCTTTCGACCAGCTTTTTGTGGATATCGGCGCCGCGGACAGGGAGGATGCCCTGGGCCATGTGGCGTTGGGCGATATGGTGACGTTTTGCTCCCTATTTGACCTGAGCGGCGGCATGGTAAAATCCAAGGCTATCGACGACCGGGCGGGATGCGCCCTTTTGATCGAACTCATGAAAGAGGAACTGCCCTTTGATCTTCATTTTGCCTTTGTGGTGCAGGAAGAAGTAGGCTGCCGGGGCGCTAAGACCGCGGCTTATACGGTGGCGCCTCAGGCCTGCATCGTGGTGGAATCCACCACCGCCGCCGATATTGCCGGCGTGGAAGCGGAAAAGCAGGTGTGCGGGGTAGGCCGGGGAGCGGTGATTTCCTTTATGGACCGCAGCACTATCTATGACCGGGAATATTTTTTCTTGGCCCAGGAAGCCGGGAAAAGGGCCGGCGCCAAAGTGCAGGTTAAGCAGGCGGTGGCTGGCGGTAATGACGCAGGGGCCATTCATGTCAGCGGCAGCGGAGTTAGGACGATCGCGGTCTCGCTGCCGTGCCGGTATCTCCATTCCGCTGTTGGGCTGATCTCCCAAGAAGACTATGAAAGCGCGAAAACCACGGTGCGGTCCTTGGCGGAAGCCATCGCGGCTTCTCCCGCGCTATGATCTGTTTTTTAGAAGAAACCCAGCTTCCGCGGCTCTATCGTTTTTGCGCCGGCGACCCGTTTGGCTGCCGGATCGCCTCGTTGGCTTTGGCTTATGGCCTAAACGCCGGGTTTGCGGAGTTTTGGCTTCAATATACAGAACTTGGAGAGGTTTGTGCGGCGGTTTCACGGTTAAACGGCGCCGTGACGGTACAGATGTCCCCGAAAGCTGATAAGGTGGAATTAGAGGCCTTTTTGTCCCATATCGGCTATGGGTCCCTGGTGCTGGAGTGGGATCGGGAGGACAGGACCGGTACGGTAATGGAATGGACCGGAGCGGCGGTATCTCCTCCCAAACAAACTGGACTTCATTTTGCGGATACCCCCTCACTGTCCCAAATTTACACCTTGCTGGAACGGTGCTGGGATGAGGGCTTTCAGGTGCCGGCGTTTGAGAGCTTTTATGTAGATGTGTCTCACCGTCTGCGGCACCATGCCGCCAGGCTTGCCGCCCTGGAACAAAACGGGCGTCTCTTGGCCTGCGGCTTATCCCTGTGGGAAACGGCGGATTCCGCGGTGCTGGGAGCGGTGGCGGTAGCGCCGGAAGCCCGGGGGAAGGGCTTGGGTTCGGCGGTAGTGCTCCGGTTGCTGGAGCAGCAGCCGGAAAAGAGAATTTTTGTGTTTCGAGTGAAAGGGAAAAATCGGGCGTTTTACCAGCGCTTGGGGTTTGTTCCCAAAACATATTTCATGGAAGGAATCAAAACAGATGTCGGAATTTTTTCACATAGATCCCAAGATTGAGGAAGCGGCCCAAAAGGCTTTGGCACTTTGCCGGGAGGCTTTTGGGAAGATCGAGGAAACCACAGAGTACAATCAACAGAAAATGCTGGCTGCCTTTGGCAAGGCAGGGGTCAGCGAAAGCCATTTTGTAGCCTCCACCGGGTACGGTTACGGGGACCGGGGGCGGGATGCGCTGGACCAGGTTTACGCCAGTGCTTTTGGAGCGGAGGACGCTTTGGTGCGCCATAATTTTGTCAGCGGCACCCACGCGCTGACGGTGGCTTTATTTGGGGTGCTGCGGCCCGGGGATACCATGCTAAGCGTTACCGGAATTCCTTACGATACCCTGCGGGGTGTCATCGGCATAGAGGGGGAATCCAGCGGTTCATTAAAAGAATTTGGGATTCATTACGACCAGGTGGAACTGAAAGACAATGGCACGCTGGATTATGACGCCATTGCCCAGCGGGTAACACCCGGATTAAAAATGGTTTATCTTCAGCGTTCCCGAGGGTATAGCCTGCGCCCATCGTTATTTGTGAAAGAAATCGAGCGGGTCGCGAAGCTTGTGAAGGAACAGGCGCCCGGCTGTATCGTTATGGTAGATAACTGTTACGGCGAATTTGTGGAGAAAACAGAGCCTACGGGCCACGGCGCGGATCTGATGGCGGGTTCCCTGATTAAAAATCCCGGCGGCGGCGTCGCTCCTACCGGAGGTTATATCGCAGGACGGGCAGACCTGGTGGAACAATGCTCCTACCGGTTGACCACACCTGGCACGGGAAAGGAAATCGGGGCGACCTTAGGTCAGAACCGGGAACTGTTCATGGGAGCGTTCCACGCACCTCATGTAACAGGGGAGGCATTAAAAACGGCGGTGTTTGCCTCTGCGCTGTATGAACTTTTGGGCTTTGCGGTAACGCCGCGATACTGTGACCCGCGGGCGGACATTATTCAGGTAATGAAGCTGGAAAACGAAAAGTCTTTAATTGCGTTCTGCCAGGGAATCCAAAAAGGCGCGCCGGTGGACTCCTTTGTTACCCCGGAGCCATGGGATATGCCCGGTTATGACAGTAAAGTGATCATGGCCGCGGGAGCGTTTACCTTAGGCGCTTCTATCGAGCTTTCCGCGGACGCTCCTTTGCGGGCGCCTTACGCCGCTTGGATGCAGGGAGGGCTAAATTTTCATAGTGGGAAATTAGGTGTGATGCTGGCCGCCCAATCCATGCTGGAAAACGGGACGCTGTATTTCTAAACTGAGCGCTTGCTTTTTTCTTTTTCTTTGTGTATAATAAATAAGCTGTTAAAAAATGGCCTTCGGGCCATCACATGCGGGTATGGCGGAATTGGCAGACGCGCTAGATTTAGGTTCTAGTGGGAACCCCCGTGCAGGTTCAAGTCCTGTTACCCGCACCATATGAAACACCTATTAAAATCCGAACCATAGGGTTCGGATTTTAATAGGTGTTATTGCTGTAAAGCCTTATTTATGCGGATTTTAGCCGTTTTTTCTTTGTCCTGAAACTGGACACAAAAATCAAAACGTTGAAAACAAAATTTGGAAAAATATCAACAAAGCGGCTTCGTTAAATTGACATGGCCTGAAAAAAGAGCGGAATCTTTAGTTTCCGCTCTTTTTGATGAAGGTGGTATAATTTGTTTTTATCCAATGCCGTAAAAGATACGTCAACAAGTTTATTCTTCCAGCTTTTCCAGTTCATCCAATAGGGCGGAGGACTCGGTGATTAACTTGGCCGAATGCCCTGCGTTGCGCAAGTAAAGCAGAACGTAAATCGAGTCCACGATGACAAAAAGGGGGATAGTACTGGTGGAAGGCTCTAAAGAAAATGAGGGAATCGAGTGGTTTTGAACTGGGGCGGAATAGACCACCAGATCAGACGCCTTAGAAAGAGGAGAATCCACTGTATTAGTTAGAGAGACGCACTGGATTCCCCGCTCCCGGGCCAAAGATAAGCTGTTCACGACGGAGCGTGAACGGCCGGATTCGCTGATGCCGATCACCAGGTCGCCAGGAGAGGACAGCACCGCGATATTTAACTGCTGATGGGGGTCACAGATTGCGTGGCTGAACACGCCGATTCTCAGTAGGCGCTGTTCAAAATAGCTTCCAACAATGTGGGAACGGCCGGAAGCGACGATAAATACATTATTGGCGTTTAAAATAGCGTCTACCACCTGGCTGATGGTTTCAGAATGAACCAGCTTCATGGTGTTTTGAATGGACAAAAGGTTCATTTGAAATACGTTTTTCACTAAAGTCTCGTCGTCGTTTCCTTCTACACTGATCCCATAAGCCAGTTCAACCGGCGAAACAGACGATATGGAACTGGCTACAGCGATTTGAAACTCCTTAAAGGTGCGGTAGCCCAAGGCCTGAATAAACCTGGTCACAGAAGAATTGCTGACATTACAGGCCTTTGACAGCTCTTGAATGGTCATTAGGCTGAGCTGGTGCAGATCACTGCAATTCAAAAAGAATTTGGTGATTTTCGTTTGACTCTCATTCATTTTTCCTGAAAAAGAAGTGATTTTAGCTTTAAAAGGCTGGGCGTTACGCGATTCCCCTTTTCGTTTAGACGCAATTTCTTCTGGATAATGTGAATGACTCATTTTTTTGCCCTTTCTTCGTGTGACGTTAGCGGCCGGAAAAATAAATCGGGGATCAATAACAAACAATTATCATCTTGTCTGGAAATTATTTTCAATTAATAAAAACCACAAGAAATAAAAAATGTCAAGATTAATTTTCGTATTTCGATATATTTGTCAATTATAACAAATATTTATAACAATAATCGTTTAAATTAATCGTTGCGATAAAATATTTTTTCTGATACTATGAAGTCAAATGAAAAAGATTTCCAGATTCTAGTAAAATAACTTTGATTTTTAGAATCATTGTTTTTTTAATTATGTTAAAAGGTGAAAATCATCGTCTGCAAATGTATACATTTAAAAATAAGCGGTTAATGTACAATATCTTGTTGAAAACACAAGATATTGTATTTTTTTTGTCCAAAATCAGCTTCTTAAATTCTATGGTTTCGAGGATACCAGCTTATTTGACGATTTTTCATTTATCATAAATTTAATTTACCGGAGGGAGAAAAATGGAAATACCAAAAAAAATGAAAGCAGTTGTATCCTATGGCCCGAGGGATTCCCGCCTGGAAATCGTGGATGTGCCGGAAGTGGGAGAAGGGGAAATTCTAATCAAAGTGGAAGGCTGTGGAATCTGTGCCGGCGATGTGAAAGCCTATAACGGCGGCGTGAATTTCTGGGGCGATGGAGAAACTCCCCCCAGCCTGGAGGCACCCACCATCGGCGGGCATGAAATTATCGGGACCATTGTCAAGATGGGGCCGGGGATAGAGAAAAAAGAAACCTACGGCGTTTCGGATAACGATTTCAAGATCGGCGACCGGGTCGCGGTAGAGCAGGTAGAGCCCTGCGGCGAATGCCGGTACTGCAAAGAAGGGCGGTATTCCCTGTGCGTACCCCACAATGTCTATGGATTTAAAAGGCATCTTCGGGGCGGCTTTGCGGAATATGCCAAGCTGACCAAGAAGTCCCTGGTTTATAAAATACCCCAGGATATGCCTTTGGAGCTTGCCTTGGTGATCGAGCCTTACTCCTGCTCGATGAATGCGATGAACCGGGCGCGGATTCAGCCCAACGATGTGGTGGTAATCTCCGGCGCTGGCTGCTTAGGCCTTGGCATGATGGCCATTGCAAGCACCATGAAGGTAAAGCACCTGATTTCCCTGGATCTTAACGACCAGCGGCTGGAGCAGGCAAAGGAGTTTGGCGCGGATATCACCATCAACCCCAATAAGGAGGATGTATATCGGCGGATTGATGAGCTGACGGATGGCTATGGCTGCGACGTATATATAGAAGCCACCGGCTATCCTTCAAGTGTTGTGCAAGGCTTAAAACTGATTAAGAAAGGAGGAAATTTTGTAGAGTTCAGCCTGTTTATGGATTCCACTACCGTGAACTGGAGCGTCATCGGCGACGATAAGGAGCTGAATGTATACGGCTCCAGCCTGAGCCCCAGATGCTTTCCCAAGGTAATCGAGGGAATTTATTCGGGAAAAATCAAAGCGGAAGGGGTCGTTACCCATCAGTTTGCGCTGGATGATTATCTGGAGGCTTTGGAAACAAGCAAAAAGGGCGTCAACAGCATCAAGGTAGCCTTTGTGAATCGGTAAAGTTTGGCACGGTTTAGGCGGCCTTGCGTAACGGGCCGACAGGCTCAAGCGGGTTAAATACGGTAGCTTTATGATTACAAAAAATGTAGGCAAAGGAGAGAAATTATGAAAAAGTTAATTGCGTTATTGACAGCAGGCTTGCTGACGGCAAGTGTTTTTTCTGGTTGTGCCTCTGGAGGGGAAAGCTCCGCTCCAGCAGATAGCGGTTCCTCTGGGGCGGAAAGCGCCGCTTCCCAGGAAAGCCAGGGAGGAAAGGAAGGCGGCGCCACGATTACCATGGCAATGGTAAACTGCCCTGTGGTTCAGAAGCTGGCGGAATTAACCCCGGAATATTATAAGGCGGAAGGCGTTAATATTGTAATCGATGTTTTGGAAGAAGAAAACCTTCGTACAAAGCTGACAAACATGGTTGCCACAGGGGATAACACCTATGACTTGTATATGCTCGGCGCGTATGAGCTTTCCACCTGGATCGACAACGGCTGGGTCGCCAATGTCACCCCGTTCATCGAGTCCAAATCCGCGGAAGATCTGGAAGCCTATGACGCGGATGATTTCTTTGAGAGCATGGCCGCCGTTCCGATCGGCGCCGACGGAAACCAGTATGCGGTTCCTTTCTTCGGTGAGAGCACGTTTATTATGTACAATGCCAAAATGTTTGAGGACGCCGGCATCACACCCACCGCCACGCCTTCTTGGGATGATATTTACAGCTGGGCCAAGACGCTGACCGATAAGCAGAACGAGCAGTATGGGTTTGTGGTTCGTGGCAATGTGGGCTGGGGAGCCAGCGGCAGCGTGCTGAAAACCATCATCAATTCTTATGGAGCCAAATGCTATGACGCGGATTGGAATACCGGCTTTAAAACCGATGAAATGAAAAAAGCCTGGGAGACCTATTATAACCTGGCGGTGGACTGCGGCCCCAACGACGTTACCAACTGTACCTATAACGACTGTATCAGCTACATGACATCCGGTAAGGGCGCAATGTGGTACGACGCCACTTCCAACGCCTCCAACCTGGATACGGAAGGCTCTGAAATGAAGGATAACATTGGCTATATGATCGCTCCCAATAGCTGCGGATGGATTTGGGAATGGGCTTTCGCCTTAAATCCCCAGTCTCCCAACGGCCAAGCGGTAGTGGACTATATGCTGTGGGCCTCTTCCAAGGATTATGTGGATTTGACCATGGGACTGGATCCCACCGGCGCCGCCACGCCTTCCGGTGTCAGAGCCTCTACCTATGAGCGCGACGATTATAAGGGACTTTCTTACGCCTCTAAGACCTTGGAAGCCATCGGTTCCGCGAAATTTGAAATCGAAGGCAGCCCGGTAAAGGGCAACCAGTTCCTAGCCATTCCCGAGTGGAGCGACCTGGGCGACTATATGACCCAGCAGCTGGCCTCTTATGTCATTGGTGATATTGATCTTGATACCGCGCTTGACAATTGCGATCAATACTTCGCGGATGAAGCGGTGGAAGCAGGCTACAAAGAGTAAACGGATGCAGGAATAACCATTGGGGCCTGAGAAAGGCTTCTCAGGCCCCAATGAACTCACGAAAGGAAGGCGTGCGATGTTAGGGAAAAAAAGTAAATTCTCAGGTGAAAGGTTTTATTTAGTCCCCGCCGTGGTGATTGTGGCTATCTGTACCCAAATCCCTTTTATTTTTTGTATCGTTTATTCATTTACAAACTGGAATCTAACCAGGCCGGATAGAGGGATTACCTTTGCCGGGCTGAAAAATTATATTTATTTTCTCACAGATTTAGAATTCTGGAAAATCGCCTTACAGACGGCTGTTTTAGTGGTTGTGTCTTTGGTTGTATGCACATTTCTCGGCTATTTAATCGCCCTGCTGCTGGATCATGACATCCCCGGCAAGCGGCTGTTCCGCACGATGGTCATCACACCCTTTTTCCTGATGACCACCGCCAGCGGCGTTATTTGGAAATACACGATTTTCAATATTTCCTTTGGCTGGTATGGAAAAGTTGTCAGGGCGTTTGGCGGCGTGCCCAGCGATCCATTGTCCAGATATCCAATGCTTTCCTTGATTGTGATTTTTATTTGGCAGTGGATGCCTTTTTTCATTATGATCTATTTAGGCGGGCTTCAGGGAATATCGGAAGAGGTAGTGGAAAGCGCGAAAATCGACGGATGCAACTGGTGGGTATTGACTTTTAAAATCAAGCTGCCGATGATATTCAATTATCTGCAGGTGGCGATGATGCTGGGCTTTGTTTTCATTATTAAAGAACTGGGGCTGATTGTAACCACCACCCTAGGCGGTCCGGGAACTTCGACCTACACGTTTACCTATGAAATTTATAAGCAGCTGACAAGCTCGCACAACGTGGGCCGTACGGCGGCGGTTTCTGTGATTGTAGTGGCGATTATTCTGGTATGTATAAAATTCCTTTTCTCTTCCATGCAGAAGAGAAAGGTTTGAATCAGGAGTGAGTTTTATGAAAAACAGCCTGCACTTCAAAAAGCAGCTGATGAAATGGGTCATCTTCTGCGGAACCCTTCTGTTTGCAGCGTTTTACTTTTTCCCAGTTTTTTATATGTTCATCACCGGCTTTAAAACAGAAAACCAAGCGGCTTATCCCGCGTTGACATTTACCCCTACGCTTGATACCTATAAGGAAGTTCTGAATTCCGATATGATGCGTTATCTGGGTAATTCCGTGTTCCAAGTGGTGCTTGGAACCATCATCACCACGATTTTATCCGTTTTCGCGGCATTTGCTATCCTGTTTGCCCGGTTTAAGAAAAAGGGCCGGGGCGGCAGTATGTACTATTGGTTTATCACCACGATACTGCTGCCTCCGGTGGCGGTGCTTTTACCGCTGTATATTATTTTCAGCACATTCCATCTGAATCAGAACGCCTGGAGCCTTTTGTTTCTGTATGTCGGCTTCCATATCCCCATTGGGGTTTGGCTTGTTTACTCCTTCTTCTGCGACATTCCCACTGAAGTGGTGGAAGCGGCCCGGGTGGATGGCTGCGACGGGCTTAGGCTCATGTTTCGCATTGTGGTTCCTATGGCCCGGGTAGGCATCATCACCGCGGCGCTGCTGGTGGCGGTGTTTATTTGGAACGAGTTTTTCTTGGGATTTAATTTATCCTCGCCGATGACTGCCACGGTGCCGGTTTATCTGCAAAAGTTCAAGGAACAGCAGGGGCAGTTCATCGCCAAGCTGTGCGCTTCTACCACGCTGGCGTCGCTGCCGCCGATTGTATGCGGCTGGTTTTCTTTGAAGTCCCTGATTAAGGGTTTGACCTCTGGCGCCGTAAAAGGATAATCATGTTCTCCTCCGCATAGGTTCAGCGGCCAGTGAAGGCTGGCTGCTGGGCCAGCCTTCCGGACACGCTTAGAAATAAGCGTGTCATTTTTATGACGCTGGTTACCGCGTGAAAAGGGCTTTTCTGGAACCCCCTGCGCTTTAAATCCAAGGGCTTTAGAGGCAACCGGTGTTTTATAAAATCAGAAGGCCCCCGGCGATCCCGGGGGCCTTCTATGGCTTATTTGCTGTATTCCTTTAAAATATCCGCCGCGATCTCATCGATAGCCTTAACGCCATCCTGAAGGAATTCCGGCGTGGCCAGATCGAAGCCGTACGAAAAGTCGGTGTTTAAGAAAGCCTCGGCCATCTCAATGCCCATCTTCGGCCCAATGATAAATCCGCCCATAGCCAGAATGTTGCAGTTGTTGATAATCCGGCACTTTTTCGCGGCGAATACGCTTTCGCACAGTCCGCAATAGACTCCCGGGAATTTATTTGCCACCAGGCTGACGCCCATGCCGGTTCCGCAGAACAGCAGGCCGCGCTCAAACTTTTTATCCGCGACTTCCTTGGCAACGCGGCGGCCAACCTCATAATAGACAACAGGCTCGTCTAAAGACAGGGTGCCCACGTCGGCCACTTCGTAACCGTTTTTGATTAAGTATTCCTTTACAGCCTCTTTTAAGGTAAAACCACTGTCGTCCGCACCAATGATAATTCTTTTCTCCAATTTAATAACCTCCGTTTATCTAGGAAATTAGGTGGATATTCTGACAATCTCATTATAGGGATTACCTCATGGAAAATCAATCACAATTTTGCTGCTTAACGATCTTTTTTAGTTTATTTTTGGAATACCTATCGTCAAGGGCGGTCTGATGGAAACCGTACTCCGGTCTGTCGTCTGGCTTCGTCCATCAGCTCCAATTCCAGGGCGGTGCAATCGTTCCATTGTTTTGGATCCCGCCTTTTTTCAATCATTTGGGCAAAGGCCTCCAGCTCATAGCACATATCCTTTTCTTCAAAGGTAAAGGAGATTTGCTCCTGGCCGCCCTGATTCCAGCATAGAGTCACTTTTTTGGGAATATTGATCCCCTCGATGAGCATAGAGCCTTTTTCCCCCTGGATTTCACTGGGAAGACTGGAAGCGGTAATTTTAGAATAAAGCAGCTCCGCCTGCATTTGGGGGTAAGAAGCCAAAATGGTCCCCGCCCCTTCAAAGCCGTTGGAAAGCTTGATGCTGCTGGCGAGAATGGAATCCGGCTTGCCGAATAACGCCATCAGGGGATGGATGCAATAACAGCCGATATCCATCAGCGCGCTGTTGGAGAGGCTGGGGTCAAAGGCGTTTTCAATGATCCCATTTTTAAATTTGTCATACCGGGAAGAATATTGGCAGTAGGTAAAGGTGGCGCGCCGGATAGTACCTAGCCGGCCTAGGTTTTCCCGAATTGCCTGAAATCCGGGATGGAAAACAGGGCGCATAGCCTCCAGCACCACCACATGGTTTTTTTGAGCGGCTTCGGCCATTGCCTCCCATTCCCAGGCGTTGGAGGCCGCCGGCTTTTCGCAGAGTACATGCTTCCCGCCGTTTAAAAGCCGCTGGGCCTGAGCGGCGTGGAACGCGTTGGGGCTGGCCACATAAACGGCGTCTACCTGGGGGCTTTCCGCCAGTTGGTCCAGGGATTCATAAAAATAAGAGGCGCCGTGGGCTTTTCCATATTCCTCCGCCCGCGATAGGCTGCGGGAATAGACGGCGGTCAGGGTGAACTTGCCGCATAAGGGGAGAGCGGCAAGCAGCCGGTCTGTAATAAAATTGGTGCCGACGACGGCTAAACGAATCATAAGAGAGTCCTCCTTTGAAGATAATACAGGAAACGGGCTGAAATGGAAAGCTGTGGTCCAGCCGGAAAATAAAAGCCGGAACCTCATTTAATCCGGCTGAGGATACACCACCCGGGTTTTTTGTTCCAGCGCGGCCAGCAGCGCCGGTTCCGGCGTACGGTCTGTGACGATAGCGTCGATCTCTTCCACGTTACAAGATTTACAAAAATACTCCTGGTTCATTTTAGTGCTGTCACAAAGCAAAATTCTTTTTTTGGCGTTGCGGAGCATCATTTTTTTCATGGCGGCGGTTTCTTCGTTGGCTTCGGTGACCAGGCCCGTGGCGGAAACCCCGCAGCAGGAAAAGAACAATACGTCGGCGCGGAAATGCTCCAGGATTTCCTGGGCCAGGCTACCCACCATGGACGAGTTGTTTTGGATCAGCCCGCCGCAAAGATAAATTTTAAAGCTGGTGTTTTCATTGAGCACATTAGCGGTTTCCATCCCGTTGGTGACCACAGATAAATTTTTGAACCTTGCCAAGCGTACGGCCAGGCAGGTGACGGTGGAGCTGGAATCCAGCATAACAGTCATGTTGTCGTCCAGAAAACCCAGCGCCAGGCCGGCAACCGCTTTTTTCTTTTCACGGTCCTTTTGGGTGCGCACCAGCAAAGGAGCGTCCTGGCTGGTGCCGCTGATTAAGGTTGCCCCGCCCCGAACCCGCTCCAGCAGGCCCTTTTGGGCCATTTCGGCCAGATCCCTGCGCACCGTGGCGCCGCTGGCAAAAAGGCGGCGGCATAAGAATTCCACGGTAACGGTATGGTGCTCCTTTAACAGTTCCAATATTTCATTTTGCCGTTCATAGGAAATCATAGAGGGGCCTCCTGGTTTGCTGCGCGAAGGCAGATTGATCGCCGTATTGGGGCGGATATATGGAAAGGTACCGTAAAAGATTTACAGTACCTTTTTCGCCGTGTTTTATTTTTTTCTTTGGGTTTCCTGATACATCCGCAGAAACACCTGGGCGTAAAGAAGAAAAGCCAGCAATAGAAAGATACCGGAAACGAGAATCAAAATATCCCGCACGCCAATATCGAGAGAAGGGAAAACAATAATGATGAACATAACGGTGTAAAACACAAAGGTGGAAACCTTGCCGAACCATTTCGCCCCATCCATTTTGGTGTTGTGCTTTTTCAGCAGCACAATAGAAGTGATGCCCATAAAAAGCTCCTTGACGGCGAAAAGAAGGAACAGCCAGCGCATAGGCTCGATGCGGATCATCAGGCTGATGACGATAGCGGCCTGAGAAAGCTTGTCCGCTACCGGGTCGATGGCCTTGCCAAGCTCCGTGACCATATTAAAATGCCGGGCGATGAAGCCGTCGGCAAAATCGGTCAAGCCGGAGAGCAGCACAACGGCGGCGGCAAAATAGTAATCCCAAGAATTTTTCGCGTTGATATAAGCGATCATAAAAACCGGGATCAATAATATCCGAAAATAGCACAGGATATTGGGAATACTGAAGATTTCCTTTTTATTAAATTTCATGCTTGATTTCATGAAAAGCACCTCAGCGTGATTATAGTGTAAAGAAAGCAAACATATGTGGCGATCATACCCATTATACCGGAATTTCCTGGAAAAGAACAGTCCTATTTCAAAAAAGATAAGAAAATAACGGAAATTCCCAGGAAAAGAAAATCAAAATCAGTTCCCGAAAGCGTTTTCTTTTATTCGCCGCGATAAAGGGATTTGAGCAGGGCGATTTCCTCCCCGTGTCCGACGTCGTCGTTAGGCGTCTCCAAGAAGAACGGCAGATCCCGAAGGAGAGGATGGTTTATAATACGCTCAAAGGCATCCAAGCCCAGAAAGCCTTGCCCGACATTGGTGTGGCGGTCCTTATGGCTTGCCAGAGGATGTAAGCTGTCGTTTAGATGGATGGCGCGCAGCCGTTCCAGGCCGATCACCCGGTCGAACTCGCCGAGGACGTCTTCCAGACGGCCGGCAATATCGTAACCGGCGTCGTTGACATGGCAGGTGTCCAGGCAGACCCCCAGCTTCTCCTGCAGGCTCACGCCGTCGATAATCTGCCGGAGCTCCTGAAAGCTCCCGCCGATTTCACTGCCCTTGCCGGCCATGGTTTCCAGCAGGACTATCGTTCTCTGCCGGGGGAAAAGGATTTCATTGAGCGCCTGGGAAATCAAAGCGATTCCGGCCTGGGCGCCGCTGCCCACATGGCTGCCCGGATGGAAATTATAATAGTTTCCAGGCAGCGATTCCATCCGCGCCAGGTCATCCTTGAGCGTTTCCAAGGCAAATTCCCGGGTGCGTTCGTTGGAGGAGGCCGGGTTTAAGGTATAAGGGGCGTGGGCTAGGATTTTTCCAAAGGAATGCTCCTCCATCAGTGACCGAAACGCGGCGATATCCTTTTCGTCCAATTCCTTCGCCTTGCTGCCCCGGGGATTCCGGGTAAAAAATTGAAGCGTATTGGCGCCGATTGCCACGGCGGCTTTTCCCATTTTCTCAAAGCCTTGGGCAACGGACATATGGCAGCCGATGGTAAACATTGGGGTTCCTCCTTACGGCAAGCTGAAATTTTATTTTGCCCGCGTTTGCTGCCGCCCATACGCGGAAGTTCATTTTGCGCTATTCCCATTTATCGCACATGGAGTTGATTTGGTCGGTAAGCTTCGCCATATCCTTGTTGGCGCGGCCTTGGCTGCGCTGGATCAAATCCATTAAGCGGCGCCCGGCGGACAAAAGCCGCAGATAAACCGGGCTGCCCTTGGGTTTGGAAGTTTTGTCCTTTTGTATTTTCTGGCGGCTGCCCTCGTAAAGAATTTGGTTTTGCATAAGGTCAAATTGGGCGCCGGGATAGGGCGCGAAGGCGTCTAGATGGAACTCATCCTTCAGCCTGCCGGCAAACAGGTCGCACACGCTGTCGTCTCCGTGGGTGACAAAGACCCTTTGGGGTTTGGGGTCGAAATGGGAAATCCATTCCATCAGGCCGTTGTTATCCGCGTGTCCGCTGATGCCCGCCAGTTTTCGGATTTCCGCCCGCACCTCGATTTCCTCGCCGAACAGCTTCACCTTGGAAGCACCCTCCGCCAGAGCGCGGCCTAAGGTGCCGATTCCCTGGTAACCTACGAAGAGGATAGTGGATTCGGGACGCCATAAATTATGTTTCAGGTGATGCTTGATCCGGCCGGCCTCGCACATGCCGCTGGCGGAGATAATCACCTTGCAGTTTTGATTGTCGTTAATGGCCTTAGATTCCTCGCTGGTGAGAGAAACCCGCAGCCCCGGAAATTGAATGGGATTGATCCCCAGGTTAAGCAGGGCCAACGCCTCCTGGTCGAAGTAATCACGGCGGTTATCATGGAAAATTTCCGTGGATTCTATGGCCAGCGGGCTGTCCACATAGACCTCAAATCCGTCGTGGCCTTCAATCCGGTTCTCCGCCTTGATCTGACGGAGAAAATACAGAAGCTCCTGGGTGCGGCCCACCGCAAAGGATGGAATAACCACGTTGCCGCCCCGGTCAAAGGTAGCTTGGATGATTTCAGAAAGCTCTTTTACATAATCGGGACGCTGGCCATGGCTGCGGTCTCCGTAGGTGCTTTCCATAACCACATAATCCGCCTTTTGCAGGTATTGGGGATTTCGGAGCAGAGGTTGGTTTTTGTTGCCGATATCCCCAGAGAAAACCAGCGTTTTGGCAACGTTATTTTCCGTCAGCCGGATTTCAATGCTGGCGGAGCCAAGCAGATGCCCGGCGTCGATATAGCGCGCCTGAATTTCTTCGGAAAGGGATAAGTCCTCTCCGTATTTACAGGGCACAAAACAGTTAATGGCGCCTATAGCGTCATCCATATTGTAAAGGGGAACATAGGGCTCTTGGCCCGCGCGTTTGGCTTTCCTGTTCCGCCACTCAGCCTCGAACTGCTGAATATGGGCACTGTCGCGAAGCATAATGTCGCACAGGTCACAGGTAGCGCCGGTAGCGAAAATTTTTCCCCGGAAACCGTGGGCGTAAAGCAGGGGCAGCTTGCCCGAATGGTCAATGTGGGCGTGCGTCAGCAGGACCCAGTCAATGGAACCGGGGGCCACGGGGATTTCTTGGTTTTCATACTCGTCCGGGCCCTGTTCCAGGCCGCAGTCGATGAGTATGGTTTTGCCGCAGGCCTCCAGCAGGTAACAGCTGCCGGTTACCTCATGGGCGGCTCCGAGAAAGGTAAGCTTCATGGATAGATCCCCCTCCAATCAAAATCAAATGGCAAAATAAGATGGCGAATGATCCCTGTGAGACCATAACCACAGGCTGGCACAGCCTGGGCCTTAGATGAAAAACGCTTGCCGTTTTTCGTACATGGTCAAATGCTCTCTCAGCCATCGGCGGCTTTGCCGCCGCTTATGGCGTGAGGTTATTATACCCTATTTGGTGGAATTTAGCAATGACAATACCCCTTGGGAAAGATAACTGTACACTTAATTATCATAAAAATTGTATATTTACAAATGACAGTTTTTTCTCTAAAATGAGAAAAAACAAAGGGGGTATTTCTCATGAAAGAAAATCGCTATGAACTGAATAAGGAGCTTGCGCAAATGCTGAAGGGCGGCGTCATTATGGATGTCACCACTCCGGAACAGGCAAAAATCGCGGAAGAAGCGGGAGCCTGCGCCGTGATGGCCCTGGAGAAAATTCCGGCGGATATCCGCGCCGCGGGGGGCGTGGCCAGAATGAGCGACCCCAAGATGATCAAGGGGATCCAGCAGGCGGTTTCCATTCCGGTGATGGCTAAGGTGAGAATCGGGCATATTATGGAGGCGAAAATCCTGGAAGCCATCGAGATCGATTATATCGATGAAAGCGAAGTGCTTTCTCCCGCCGACGATCTCTACCATATTGACAAAACCCAGTTTCAGGTGCCCTTTGTCTGCGGCGCGAAAAACCTGGGGGAAGCACTGAGAAGAATCGCGGAGGGGGCCTCGATGATTCGCACCAAGGGCGAGCCGGGCACCGGAGATGTGGTGCAGGCGGTGCGGCACATGCGGCTGATTAATCGTGAAATCAGCCGGGTGAGAGGGCTGCGGCAGGATGAGCTGTATGAGGCGGCAAAGGAACTGAGCGTCCCCTATGATTTGATCCTTTATGTCCATGAAAACGGACGGCTGCCGGTGGTTAATTTCGCGGCGGGAGGCGTAGCCACCCCGGCGGATGCGGCACTGATGATGCAGTTAGGGGCCGAAGGGGTGTTCGTAGGTTCCGGTATTTTCAAATCTGGAAATCCTGCCAAACGGGCCGCCGCAATCGTGAAGGCTGTGACCAACTACAACGACCCCCAGATGCTGGCGGCCCTATCGGAGGACCTGGGAGAGGCCATGGTGGGCATTAACGAGCAGGAAATCCAGCTTCTGATGGCACAACGGGGCGAATGACATGAACATCGGGATGTTGGCCCTGCAGGGGGCCTTTTTAGAGCACGAGGAGGCTTTAGCCAGGCTGGGCGCAAGCTGTGTAGAAATCCGGCAAAAACGGGATCTTAGCCACCGGATGGATGGGCTGGTTCTTCCCGGTGGGGAAAGCACGGTGATGGGAAAGCTGCTGAAGGAATTGGAACTGTTCCAGCCGCTGAGGGAAAAAATCCAGGCGGGGATGCCGGTGTTCGGCACCTGCGCCGGACTGCTTCTCTTAGCTGAAAATATAGAAAACGGTGGCGTCCCTTGCTTTGGCACCATGCCCGTCACGGCGGTGCGAAACGCATATGGCCGCCAGCTTGGCAGCTTTGAAACCAAGGGGCGGTTTAACGATCAGGAGGTCACCATGACGTTTATTCGCGCCCCTTACGTAAAAAGCATAGGAGAAGAAGTGGAAGTTCTGTCAGTTACCGGCGGCAAAATCACCGCGGCCCGCTGGCGGAATCAATTGGTGACCGCGTTTCATCCGGAGCTGACCCGGGAGGATACGGTCCACCGGTATTTTCTTTCCATGGTTGCTTCTTGACTGGAAAAAAGGGCCCTCCGCAGGACTTTTCCTGGCGGAGGGCTTTTTCCATAAAAGAGCGGTATCTGGATATTTATGGTAAATGAAATAAAATCGAAGAAATCTATTGAATTACAGCTAGGATTATTTTATACTGATTAGGTATAAGTAGTCGAATTATGTCATTATTTTGGCGGGATTTCTGTAGGTTGAGGTGATAAGAGCATGCCGCAAATCAATGGCGGGGGGAACCCCTTTCCGCTATCGATCAGTCAAAGAAATATTTGGAATGTGGAGCAGGTGCACAAAGGCACCTCTATTAATAATATTTGTTCTACCATTTATATCAAAGGCAGAATCGACACGGCCGCGATTCAAAAGACCCTGAACCTGGTCATTGAAGCGGATCAGTCCCTGCGCACCCAAATCGATTTGGTCGACGGCACCCCGGTTCAGTATCACGTACCCTATGAGCCGGAGCAATTTCCGGTTTTTGATTTTTCTCTTACCAATCAGGAAGGAATCTCCCATTGGGAAAACGCGGTTACCCGGGAGGTCATCCCTCTTTACCGCCATCCCCTTTACTATTTCGCTATTTTTAAGTCGGGGGAATCCGAGGGCGGCATTTTGATGAAAACCCATCATATTATCACCGATGGCTGGTCCCAGGCGTTGCTGGGCAACCGGATTAGCGAAACCTATCTGACGCTGCTCCAGGGCAAGAAGCCAGAACTGGAGCAGTTGGACAGCTATTTGGTCCATGTGAATAAGGAGCAGGAGTACCTGTCCTCCAAAGCCTGCCGGAAAGACGGGGACTATTGGCAGGAGAAAATGGAACAGTTTCAGGAGCCCTGCTCCCTGAAAGAGTGTAAAAGCGCGATTGTCAGCCCGGTGGGACAGCGCAAAACCTATCAGCTTTCTGAGGTGCTGAACCATGCCATCGGCAACTTCTGCGCGGCCAACCGGGTGGCGCCCTTCGCCGTGTTTTATATGGCGCTGGCGATTTATTTAAGAAGGATCAGCGGCTTGGAGCAGCTTGGCATTGGTGTGCCCATTTTTAACCGCGTCAACTTTAAAGAAAAGAAAATCACCGGCATGTTTGTCAGCACTTTGCCATTTTTAAACCACTTGGATGAAAATTGGTGCCTGGAGGAATTTACCGAGCACCTTAACGACGAATGGTTTGATCTTTTACGCCATCAAAAATATCCCTTTGGGGAGATCATGTCACTGGCCAAGAAAAAGCATCCGGATTTGGACCATTTATTTCACTTGGTGCTGTCCTATCAGAACAGTCGCCTGTTCCAAACCAAGGATGCTTCCGCGTTTTTTACGGGCCGGTGGCATTACAGCGGCTATCAGTCCGAGCATTTGGTAATCCATTTAAGCAGCTGGGATACGGAGAACAAATACTCGGTGGATTATGACTATCTCACCCAGATTTTTTCTGCGGCGGAAATTGACTGCTTTCATTATTATTTGACCAAGATTTTAAAAGAAGCCCTAGATCATCCGAAAAAACCCATTTGGCAGCTTTCCATTCTCAGTGGAAGGGAAGAGGAAAAGGTGCTGTTCAGCTTTAACCAGACGGCAAGGCCCCTTTCCGAAAAAACCATTGGGAAGAAACTCGCTTCCTGCGTCAAAGAGCATCCGAACCGGGTAGCGTTGATTTCCAACGGCCGGCGTATGAGCTACCAGGAGCTGTATGAAGGTGCGAAACGATACGCTTACGCTATCGAAAACGCTTGTCCTGGAGGGAATAAAATCATCGCCGTATCCCTGGAGAAGAGCTTTTCCCTGGTTCAGGCAATGCTGGGGTCCGCCCTTTCCGGTAACGCCTGGGTGATTATTCCGCCAGGCCAGCCCAAGGAGCGGAAAAAGGAAATCCTGGCGAATAGCGCCGCCTCCCTGCTGGTTTCGGAAAAATCCCTGGATTCCTCCGTGCCGCTGCTGGCGCCTGGGGGCGTTCCGGCCCAGTGCCCGGAAACTTATCAGGAAAGGGAAGCCGGGGAGGATGACCTGGCTTATTTGGTCTATACCTCAGGCAGTACGGGAAAACCCAAGGGTGTGGAAATCGAACAGAAGAGCCTGCTGAACTTTGCCATGGGTATGGAGCCCCTTTACGGGTATGGGGGCGTTCTTTCCTTATGCAGCGTCGGGTTTGACGTGTTTGTACTGGAAAGCGTGGTGTCCCTGCTGAACGGGCGCACCGTGGTTCTCGCGGGCAAGGAGGAACAGGAAAGCCCCGCCGCCCTGGCGGCCTTGATCCGCAATTACGCCGTGGGGGTGATCGCCATCACCCCGTCCCGGCTGAAAGCTTACATGAACCATCCGGGATTTTTGCAGGCGCTGAAGCAGATCGAAAGCTTTATCTGCGGCGGCGAGCATTTATCCGGTGAATTGATCCAGCTGTTAAAGCTTCATTCCCGGGGAAATATCTATAACCAATACGGCCCGTCAGAGGCCACCATTGGCGTCAGCTACCAGCTGATGAACGATTCCCCGGTGATCACGATTGGTTCTCCCATGCCCAATTGCCGCCTTTATGTGCTGGATTCCCACTTGCAGCCCATGCCCATTGGGGTTTACGGCGATTTGTACGTGGGCGGCATGTGCGTCGGCCGGGGTTATCATAACGCGCCCGAGCTGACGGAGAAAAGCTTTTTTGAAAGCCCCTTTGAAGCGGGCGAGCGAATTTATAAAACCGGTGATATCGCCTGCTGGAACCAGCAGGGCCAGCTTTTGCTGGGAGGCCGCAAGGACAGCCAGATCAAGCTGCGGGGCCTGCGGATTGAGCCCCAGGAAATCGCCATGTGCCTGATGGCCCATCCCCAGGTGGAAACGGCGGCGGTCCGCGTTATTGGGAAGGGGGAGCGCCGGTATCTGGCGGCTTATTATACCTCTAATACGCAGGTATCCGAGGTGGACCTGATTTCCTTTGCGGTGACCTGCCTGCCGGATTATATGATCCCGGCCTATTTGACCAGGATCGATGAGATGCCCTTAAGCCCTAGCGGCAAAATTGATTACAGCCGCCTGCCGGACCCGGTGATCCAATCCGGCGCGGAGCAGGCGGAAACCGACACCCAGCGGCGGCTTTTGGCTATTTTCAAGCGGGTGCTCAATAACGATAAAATAGGCGTGCAAAGCGATTATTTCCTTTCAGGCGGGGATTCCCTGAACGCGATGGAAACCCTGTGCCAAATTGAACAGGAATTTGGCGTTTCACTGAAAATTGTTGATTTGTACGCTTTCCGCAGCGTTGCGCGGCTGGAACAGAAAATAGAAAGCGGAGAAACGGGAGCCAAGGCGCCCGCCGCGAAAGCCGCGATCATACCCAAAGCGCCAAAGCTTTCCCTGTACCCTCTGACGCCTTCCCAGCAAAGCCTGTATTTTCAATCACAATTGGATCCCACCAGCCTGGCATATAATATGCCGGGGGTGTTCCGGTTTGGAAAGCAGCCTGATTTAAGCCGTCTGAAAGCCGCCTTGCGGGAGCTGGTGCAGGAGGAAGAACTATTCCGCACCGCCTTTGTGATGGAGGATGGAAGGATCGGCCAAAAGGTGATGGAGAACGTGCTGTTTGAGGTGGAGCAGATCCAGGCCAGTAATCTTGAAGAGGCTAAGCAGGTATTTTTAAAGCCCTTCAACCTGGCTGCGGCCCCTCTGTTCCGGGCGGCCCTATGGCGGGAGGAAAACGGCGAACCCCTTTTGTTTATCGATATGCACCATTTGGTCAGCGACGGCATCAGCACGCCGATTTTAATGAGGCACCTGGACGCCCTTTATAGGGGGCAGAAGCCGGAGCTGCCGGAGATTTCCTTCCGGGATTATGCCTATTGGCTGGAAAACCGGGATCAAAAAACGGTTTCCGCCCAGGAGGACTATTGGAAACGGCAGATGGAAGGAACCGGTGAGCTTTTAGACCTTCCCGCGGACAAGCAGCGGCCGAAAACCTTTGATTACCGGGGAGAGAACATCTTCTTTTCCCTGGATGAAAAAACCGCGGCTTTGTGCGCCGATTTCTGCCAGAAAAACGATTATTCCCCTTACATGCTGTTTACGGCGGCCTTTGCTATTTTGCTTTCTAAGTATACGGGAAGCGAGGACGTTATCATTGGCACCCCGGTTTCCGGCAGACGGGAACCGGAATTGTGGAACGTGCTGGGCCCGTTTTTAAACACTTTGCCCCTGCGTTTGGCGCCTAAAAAGGATTTATCCGTCCAGAATTTTTTACGGCAGGTCAAAACGTCGGTTTTGGACATGCTGGACAACCAAGACGTTTCTCTCGAGGAGATCCTGTCTCTGGCCAATGTGAAACGGTCCGCGGGGCAGACCGCTCTTTATAACGTGATGCTTTCCTACCGTCCCATGGAAGAAGAGGCTTTCTTCCTGGATGGTGAGGCCATTTCCTGCACTCCCCTGGAGACCGGCACGGCGAAAATGGATTTGAATATGGAGGCATATAAAACCCAGAACGGGTTTTCCTTCCGGCTGGAGTACGCCGCTTCCCTGTACTACCGCGACAGTATGGAGCTGTTCAGCCGCTGTTTCTGCGCTTTGGTAGAAGGATTGGTGAAAGCGGGAGAAACCACGCTTTACGAACTTCCGGCGGTAGCCCTCCGGGACCGGCTGGAACTGACGGAGCGGCCCAACCGGATGCATACCCCTTATCTGAAGCTGTGCGTAGACCAGGCGGTGGACCAAATGGCGGAGCTGATTCCAGAGGCGCCGGCGGTGCGTTCCCACGGCAAGGTGACCACTTACGGGGAATTAAAGAAGAGGTCGGATGCTTTGGCGGGCCAGCTTCAGCGGGCTGGCGCGAAAAAGGGCGATTTTATCGCCTTGTCCGGCCGCAGGGATGCGGACCTGGTGGCCGGCATGCTGGGAATTTTAAAGGCGGGCTGCGCTTATGTGCCGGTGCTGTCTTCCTTTCCAGAGGCCCGTCTGCGCTATATGCTGGAAATTTCCGGGGCAAAGCTGCTGCTGTGCGACCCCTGCACCTATCCTGAGCTTCCAGAGAACCTTTCTTGTCCCAAGGTGGTCATGAAGGGGGAGGATACCCCGTTTACGCCGGTAGAGGGCAGAAGCGTTCAGGATGACATCCATATCCTCTTTACTTCCGGCACCACGGGCCAGCCCAAGGGCACGATTCTGCCCCACCGGGCGATTATGAACCTGCTCACCAACGTGGAGCGTATGTTTGAAGGGGCCCAAGGGGATATTTTATGCGCTTCCGGCGTAATTTTTGACACCTTTATTACGGAAACCCTGCTGGCCTTCTGTATGGGGAAATGCGCGGTCATGGCGGATGAAGAGGAAATGATGCTTCCCTGGAAGATCGCCGGGCTCATCGAAAACAACGGGGTGGAGATTTTGCAGCTCACGCCTTCCAGGCTTCAAATGTGCCTGGGGACAGAGGCGTTTGTGAAAGTACTGCCCAGAATCAAGGTGCTGTTTTCCTGCGGCGAGGTGCTGACCCGCCAGCTGTTGGATTCCTTAAAGGAAGCGGGAGCCCAGAAAATTTTCAATCTGTACGGCCCCACGGAAACAGCGGTTTATATTACTGGCATCGATATGACCCACCGGGATAAGATCGTGGTGGGCAAGGCCTTTACCAACTGCAGGCTGTATGTGCTGGATGAGAACCTCAAGCCGGTAATGCCCATGGCCAGAGGCGAGCTGTATATCGGCGGCGAATGCCTTTCCAGAGGATATGTCAACCGGCCGGATCTCACGAAGGAATCCTATCTGCCGGATCCCTTTTTCCCAGGAGAAATTATGTATAAATCCGGAGATATCGTCCGTATGATGCCGGACCGGGGCGTGGAATTTGTAGGCCGCAAGGATCTGCAGGTGAAGCTGAACGGCCAGCGTATCGAGCTGGATGAAATCACTGGCCAAATTATCCAGTCCGGCCAGGTGGGCGAGGCGGCGGTGATCGCCGTAAGAAAGCCTGATTTTTCTATGGAGCTTAGAGCCTTTGTTACTGGGAAATCTGGACAAACCTCTGTGGATTTGGACCAGGTGAAAAAGTATTTAAAGACCCAGCTTCCCTCTTATATGGTTCCTTCCACCTTTACCGTGGTAAAGGAAATCCCCAAAACCGCCACCGGCAAAAACGACCGCCGGACTTTGGCGCAGCTGGAGGCAGGCGCTCCCCAGCAGAAGAAGCCGGAGGAACCCAAGCCGGAGAGGTTGACGGTGGAGCAGCAGGTGCTGAAAATCTGGCGGGAGGTTTTAAACCGGACACAGATCGATCCGGATATCTCTTTCTTCGACCAGGGCGGCACGTCTTTGGCGGCCCTGACAGTGCTGAGCCGGTATTTCCAGTTAAACTGGAGTTTAACCCTGGCCCAGTTTTATGAGCACGCCACTGTTCAGGAGCAGGTGGCGCTGTTAAAGGGATCTTCTTTAGAGCAGCCCGAGGCTGACAGGGAAGAAGAGTTTGAACAGATTTTTTTAGAACCGGTAAAAACGGTTCCTGACGCGGCGGGCAAGGATATGCCGGAGGCTTCTCCGGCAGGTGACGCCCCTGATAGGGTTTTTCCCGAAACCAAGGACAGCGTCCTGGTGACCGGCGCTACCGGCTTTTTAGGCGCGCATCTGGTGAAAGAGCTGTTAGAGGCCGGAGAGCAAAGCGTCTTGTGCCTGGTGAGAGGGGATGCTCAAAAGAGGCTGGATGAAACTCTTTCCGGCTACTTTGGAGCCGGCTGGGCCCAGGATTGGGAAGGCCGCGTTCAGGCGGTCAACGGTGACATCATTAAAGAGAAACTTGGTATGGAGCCGGAGGCTTACAACGGGCTGGCTGCCTGCTGCAAGCAGGTGATTCACGCGGCGGCGGATGTGCGCCATTATGCCGATGGGGATGATTCCCTGCTGACCAATGTCCGGGGGACGGAAAATGTGATCGCCTTTGCCAAGGCGGCAAACGCGAAGCTGTTCCATATTTCCACCGCCAGCGTCAGCGGGGAGTACTTAGTGGACCATCCCGACCGGTGCGCGGTGTTCAGCGAGGACGATTTTGATATTGGCCAGAACTGGCGGGAAAATATTTATGTCAGGGGAAAATTTTTATCAGAGCAAAAGGTCCGGGAGGCAATGTCTGACGGCCTGGACGCCAAAATTTTCCGGGTGGGCCGTCTGGTGGGCAGAAGCACCGACGGGGTCTTTCAGAAAAACCCGGAAAGCAACGCTTTTTACCGGCTGCTGAAAGGCCTGATGAAAATGGACGCCATACCGGTATCTGTGGTCAATGAGCCGGTAGAGCTTACGGCGGTGGATTTGTGCGCCCGGGGCGCCGTTGCCCTGCGGAACGGACAGAGAACCGTCTACCACCTGTTTAACCCCAACACCATTCCTTTGCAGGAGGTGCTGCGGGATCTAAACCATCCGGTGCGGCCTGTAGGGGATTTACAGTTTGAACAGCTTTTAAAACAGTCCTCGGCCAGCGCGGAACAGGAGCTTGCGTCTTCTATTGAGACCTGGAATCAGAAAAAAAGCCATGGACAGAAAATTTATCCTACCGCAGACCTTACCGCGGAGGAATTATCCCGGCTGGGTGTAAATTGGAGCTATCCCAACGCGGCCGTGCTGCTTCGGTCGTTTTAATGGACCGCCCGTTGCAATAAGGAAAGGAGAGAAATGCCATGATATCTGATGTAGCCTTAACGATATTTATTATTGCGATAGGCGCTATCCTCTCCTTTATTATTGTCAGCTCCCGCAAAGGGAACGTCCGGATAATCCACAGGCTTTATTTTACCCTTGCGACAGGGCTGATTATCTGGCTGCTTGCGTTGGTGGGAATCCGCTGTACGGATCCTGACAACATGGACATGATGTTCATTTGGGATTCCATCACTTATTTAGGCGGACCCTTTGGCACTGCCTGGATGGTTTTGATCGCCCTGGTATTCGTCAAGGGTTTGGACCATCTTCCAAGGAGGTATCTTTTCTTCCTGATCCCGCCGGCCATTGTGAATATCTTGGTTTGGACCAATCCGTTCCATCACTTGATTTATCAGGTGTTCGATATCGACAGTTCTAAAATTGTCTTTGGCCCTCTCATGTTTGTATCCGGCGCGGTATCCTATTGCTATTTGGTTTCCGCTGTGGTGGTTATGATCCGGTTTGCCATCCGGAGCAGCAGCAAGCTCTACATGCGCCAAGGATTTTTATTCGCCGTAGGGGCGTTTATTCCCTTGGTGGTGAATATGCTGGCCACCTTTAAGATCGGCAGCCTGGGAATTGAG
Organism: uncultured Ruminiclostridium sp.; assembly: GCA_902490005.1. GTDB lineage: Bacteria > Bacillota > Clostridia > Oscillospirales > Acutalibacteraceae > Clostridium_A. Next base: position 62,402 of record CABUCM010000003.1, on the reverse strand, counting down.
GCCACGCCTCTGGCGTTTATGGCAACCATTATCCTTCATGGCTTCGCGATTTTTTACTTCCATATGCTGGATATTAAACCCTTGGCGATGCAGCGTGTGCTGGACCGGCTGTCCGACTGCTATCTGGTCCTCAGCGATACCGGCCTGGTGGTGAATTTCAACCGCCAATTTCAAGAGGTATTCGGGAAAAAGTATGGGATTCAGGAAAACGTGTTTTTGCAGGACAGCGTACAGGTTGAGGATGCGGATACGAAATCAACCTTTTATAATTTGACCTCTTCTATCGAAACCTGCCGGGAAACCATGGCCAATATTTCCTATGAGCAGGCGGTCTTTTTGCGGCAGGAGGGGGAACTGGTTAAAAAGTATTATATGGTGGAAATTACTCCTTTAATGGTGGAGGAAAATAAGCTGGGCGGCTTTTTGGCGTTTTTCAAAGATGTCACCAAGGTGAAGGAAAGCATGCAGCGCCTCCAGGACAGCCAGGCAAAGCTGATGGAGCAGGAGCGGCTGGCTTCCCTGGGCCAGATGGTAGGCGGAATCGCCCACAATTTGAAAACGCCCATTATGAGCGTATCCGGCAGTATGATCGCGGTGGAAAACCTGGTGGATGAGTGCCAGCAAAGCTTGGGGGATCCTGAGGTGACGCCGGCGGATTACCAGGAAATTTACCAGGAAATTGAAGAATGGGTCAACAAGGTAAGAGATGCCTGCTCCTATATGTCGGAGATCATCACGGCGGTGAAGGGACAGGCGGTGAATATGAGCCGGTCGGAAACCGAGGCGTTTACCATCAGCGACGCTATGAAGCGGGTGTCCCTGCTTTTGCGCCATGAGTTGGTAGGCAGCGGATGTAGGCTGGAAATCAAAAATTCCATTGCCGAGGACGTGATCCTGCAAGGTGATATCAACAGCATGGTTCAAGTGGTCAACAATCTTGTAAGCAACGCTGTGGATGCGGAGAAAAGTAATGGCGGCGGCGTAATTTCCATATTTCTGGAAAAAAGCGACGGCGATTTTATTATCAAGGTGAAGGATACCGGCACCGGTGTTCCAGAGGAAGTGAAGGGAAAGCTGTTCAATCAAATGATTACCAGTAAAGGGGCCATGGGCAATGGGTTGGGAATCTATATTTCCAATTCCGTCATTAAGGCCAAGTTCAACGGAAGAATGTGGACGGAAGATAATCCAGAGGGGGGCGCGGTTTTTGGAATCGCGATTCCGCTGCAATATGTTAGCTTTACAGCGTTGCAGAAAGGAGGGGAAGCTGAATGAGGAAAAATAGAGTGGCGCCGAAGCAAACGGAAATCTCTATTTTGGCGTTGGATGACGATCGGATGATGACTTTAACCCTGCAATCTTATTTTCAGTCGTCGGGATATCATATTGATGTTGAAAATGATCCCAATAAGGCAGTGGAAAGAATCCGGGAAAACAATTATGACATCTTGCTGTTAGACTTTTTAATGAGCCCGATTTGCGGTGACGAGGTGGTTAAGGCGATTCGGGAATTTAATACGGATTTGTATATCATTTTATTGACCGGCCATAAAAGCCTGGCTCCCCCAATTAAGACCATACGGGAATTGGACATCCAGGGCTATTATGAGAAAAGCGACCGGTTCGATCAGTTGGAGCTGCTGGTGGAATCCTGCGTCAAATCCATCCGCCAGATGAGAACCATCCGGGGCTATCGGGATAAGCTGAGCCAGATCGTGGAGGAAAGCCCTCAGATTTATCAGCTCACCACTATTGACGCCCTCTTGGAAGGCATTATGAACCAGATGAACCGGATTTTCGGGGTTGAAAACGCGTTTTTATATGTGCAGCCGCACTTTTTCAAAGGCGAGGCTGTGGATACCGCGGCGATTCAAATGCCAGAGGATTACTATCTGGGAATCGGCGCTTATCACGAGTCGGAGGACCAGGTCCGCAGATATTTTGAAGAAAAATCACCGCAGCGGCAATATCCGGTTTTTGAAGAAAGTGAAGACGAGCCCTGCAGGGTGTTTGGCCTAATGGATGAAAATCAAAAGCCGTTTGGCATTTTCGGCGTGCGGATTCTTCATCGGAATTATTTTGATACCGTCCGGCTTTTGGAAATTTATCTGCGGCAGGTAACCTCTACCATCAGCAACCTGATGCTTCATGTCCAGCTTCAAAAGGCATACGGCATGCTGCAAAACAGCTATGAGGAAATGACCGTAACCGTAAGGACGATGGTGGATGCCAGAGACCTTTACACCAGAGGCCATTCCGACCGGGTTTCTTACTACGCCTGCCTGATCGCTGAAAAAATGGGAAAGGACGAGAAGTTCCTTAACCGGATCCGGGTGGCGGGACTGTTCCATGATATCGGCAAAATCGCGGTGCCTGATTCTGTGCTTTTAAAAAGCACTTCTCTGACAGAAGAGGAGTTTGCGGTAATCAAGCGCCATCCCGCATATGGATACCAGATATTATCCGCGATTTCCTCTTACCAGGAGATCGCTCCTATCGTACTCTGCCACCATGAGCGAATCGATGGCAAGGGGTATCCCAAAGGTATCACCGGGGAGCAGATTCCGGAGGAATCCAAAATGATTTCAGTGGCCGATGCGTTTGACGCTATGACCTCTCACCGCCGTTACCGGGAAAATTTGACCTTGGAACAGGCGCTTGATCAATTGGAGCAGGGAAAGGAAAAGCAGTTTGACGCAAAGATAGTGGATGTCTTTATGGATATTTTAAGGGAATATGAGGATATCCGGAAAAAGATTGCATGGACCTATGAAGAGACGGCTCTCGGCCACGAACAGAGATAAAAGGGAGAAATAAGCATGAACCAGTACCCGCTGAATCAGGTGGACTATTATGACAGTTTCCTGTGCTTTTTACGGGGAATCAGCAAATTTCAGGACAAGCCGGCGATCACAATTTATACAAAAGACAAACAAGCGGTGACGAAAAGCTACCGGCAGCTTGTGGAGGATACGTTTTCCCTGGCGGCGTCTATGAAAGAAAGGGGCTGGCAGGGTCTGCATGTGGCCCTGGCGGGGGAAAACACCTACGAATGGATCGTTGCGTTCTTTGCGGCTGCGGTTTTGAACTGCCCTGTGGTTTTGGTGGATATTGAACAAAACGTGGAGACCATTGCCAAAATGCTGAAAGATGCCGATTCCCAGGTGGTTTTTGCGTCGGCGGCAGTAGCCCAGCTCATCGCGGCGGAAGCCCCAATGCCTAAACTTCCCCTGGTGGCATCCGGGGGGGATTTTGGAATTTCCTTTGAGAAGCTTTTAGAACAGGGACGCCGCCTGCTTGATGAACGGGAACGGTTTTTAGAGACGCTGCCCGCTGAAGAGGAGCTGGCGGTGATCGCGTTTACATCCGGAACCACCAGCTCGGCGAAACCTGTTATGCTTTCCCGCAAGGGTATCCTGCATAACGCCAGCGATTCTGTGGCGATGGTAGTCCCAGGGGAAAGGCTGTTTACCGCCCTGCCCTTTTACCATACCTACGGCCTGACCTGTTCTGTTTTAGGCCCTTTGGTGGAGGGAACTCATCTGTGCGTCAATGGCAGCCTAAAAACTATGATGCGGGATTTGCAGCTTTTCCGGCCCACCGTCATGATGACGGTGCCTTTGATGGTGGAGATGGTCCACCGCAGATTGGTTTCTGATGGGCTGTACCAAGGAATGAAGGAGGAGCTTAACCGCAAATCCAAGCGCAAGTTCTGGCGGCGGGAGACAGAGAATTTTGTTTCAGAAAAGCTGGTGGGCTTGAAGGAGAAAATTTTTCCAGGATTGGAGATTATTATCAGCGGCGGCGCCCATCTGCTGCCGGCAATTTCCCGTGATTTAAACAAATTCGGAATCCAAACCCTACAGGGCTATGGCATCACGGAGTGTTCTCCGCTGATTAGCGTGAACCGGAACCAATGCAACCAGCCTGAAAGCGTGGGCCTGGTGCTGCCCAGCGTGGAGCTTCAGTTCCAGGATGGAGAGATCCTGGTGCGGGGTGAAAATGTGATGATGGGGTATTATAAAGATGAGGCTATGACCAGGGAGGCTGTGATGGACGGCTGGTTTCATACCGGCGATTTGGGATACCTGGATAAACGCGGCTTTCTTTATATCACCGGCAGGAAGAAAAACCTCATCGTTTTAAAAAATGGGAAAAAGGTTTCTCCCGAGGAAATCGAGGCCAGGGTTTCCCAGCTTCCGCTGGTTAAGGAAGTAATGGCTTATGGCGTCTCCAGCGGGCAGTCCGCGGATGACATGAAGATCGCGGTAACGGTGTATCCCTCCCCGAAGGAAACGGCGGGAATGACATCCTATGAAATCTTGGATACCCTGCAAAAGGAAATCGACAGGATTAACGACGAATACCCGTCTTATAAGCAGATCCAGCTGGTAAATTTAAGAGAAAACGAGTTTTTAAAAACCTCCTCCCAGAAAATAAAGCGGCAGGAGTTTTGACCAACCGCTCTCACAAAAGGAAGTGATTATCCATGTTGAAGCTGATTCAAGAAATCATATATAACGTTACCGGTAAGAAAAATATTACCTACGATACGGATTTTGTAAAGGATTTGGAATTGAATTCGTTTGATATTATGAATATCGTGTGCGCGTTTGAGGAGTATTTTGATGTGACTATCCCCACCCGGGATGTGTGGAAAATGCATCAGGTAAAAGACGTGATTAAATACATGGAGAAAAAAGGAATCAAGCTACCAAAAAAGTGATTGGCGGTGTGGTATGAGCGAGATCGTAGTTTCCTTGTTTGACGCCAGGGATGGAAGAACGGCTCAGAGTCGTTTGAAAGAGGCGGTGGATGATTTCAGCCGGGAACATCGGGTGGAGTTTTCTCAGGGAAAGGTTTTATACGCCGAAGGCGGCAAGCCTTATCTGGAAGGGAGAGCGGTGGAAATTTCCATTTCACACAGCGGAGACCTATGGGGCTGCGCGTTATCAAAGGAACCGGTGGGATTGGATATCCAGCTGATCCGGGAAAAAGGGATCCGTTCGGTGGCAAAGCGTTTTTTCCATCCGGACGAATACCGTTATTTGCAGGAAACCGGGTTTTCTGAATTTTTTGCCCTTTGGACGGCAAAGGAAAGCTATGTGAAATTTACCGGGGAAGGCATTACCGATGATTTTTCCTCTTTCAGCGTGGTGGATTCTCAGGGGCTTTTGCGTTGCGTCAACGGCGCGGAGCTTGAATTGATCCCCTTTTTACCGGAATACCGGATTTGTATCTGTTCTAAGCGTATCAGCGGGCTGGCCGTTAAGGACAAACGGGAAGAACGGTAGTTTTTTTGTAAAAAGCCGCCGTTTTTCTGTGAAGCTTCATTGTCAATCCCAGTTTTTTCATCTCCGCGATTTTGTAAAATCTATTGACAAATGAAACAGCACCTGATATACTAAACTAGTATTCATGATAATTGCTTTGTTCTCACAAGTTTGCAGATCATAGTTAGTTTTATGATTCTGTAAGTTTGTGAGTTTTTGTTTTATATGGGTACAAATTTTATTTTTTGGAGGTACCTATTATGAATAACGGTACAGTAAAATGGTTTAATTCTGAGAAAGGTTTTGGTTTCCTTTCTAATGATGACGGCGGCGAGGATGTATTCGTGCATTTTTCCGCGATTGTCGGCGAGGGCTTTAAAAGCCTGACGGAAGGTCAAAAAGTCACTTTTGATACTGAGACCGACCCGAAAAACAGCAGCAAGCTGAGAGCTGTCAACGTTTGCCCCGTATAATGAAGGCATAAGGCAAAAGCAGGAAAGCGATTATCGCTTTCCTGCTTTTTTTAATTTTCGGCGGGAACATTTTAAACGTTGTTCTTAGAAAAAATCTTGACGGTATGGATCCTCCCGATTTTCGATGATTTTCACGGACCTTTCTTGACATATTTTTTGAAACTTGTTATACTGTTTTTTGTCATCGGAGGGCTTAAAATCGGAAGGTTGGGGCTGGATAAGATGTCGGGTGCGCCTGATGTTTTATCCGGCTTTTTATTATTTTAGAAGGAGGGGTGTCATTCGTGCAAAGAAACCGAAGCTTTACAGAGGGGAAGATTTTTTCTCCGCTGATCTGTTTTGCATTTCCTGTGCTGGCGGCGCTGTTTCTTCAGGCTATGTATGGCGCTGTAGATCTATGGGTGGTTGGAAAATTTGGCTTTGCCGCGGATGTTTCCGCGGTTTCCACCGGCGGACAGGTAATGCAGACCGTCACCGTGGTTATTGTAGGGCTTTCCATGGGGATTACGGTATTGGTGGGGCAAAAAATAGGAGAGGAGCGCCAGGAGGAGGCAGGCCAGGTCATCGGCAGCGGAGTCTGCCTGTTTTTCGTAATATCTCTGGTTCTGACGGTGGTGATGCTTTTTGCCGCGGAGCCCTTGGCCCATCTAATGCAGGCGCCTGAGGACGCTTTTTCCCGGACAGTGGATTATATCAGGATTTGCTCTTCCGGAACCCTGTTTATTGTGGCTTATAATGTCCTTGGCAGTGTGTTTCGGGGAATCGGGGATTCTAAGATGCCGCTGATCACCGTAGGAATCGCCTGCGTTTTTAATATTATCGGAGATTTACTCTTTGTAGCGGTGTTCCATATGGGGACGCAGGGCGCCGCCCTGGCTACCGTGTTGGCCCAGGCTGTCAGCGTGGTGCTGTCTATTTTCATTATTCGGCGCCGGGTTCTTCCGTTTTCATTCGGCAAAAAGGACCTCCGGTTCCAAAAAACACATATCAAACGGATTATCACCGTGGGCGCGCCGGTGGCATTTCAGGATTTGTTGGTGAATATCTCTTTCCTGGTGATTATGGCCATCGTAAATTCCCTGGGGCTGGTGGCCTCCGCCGGGGTAGGGGTAGCGGAAAAGCTCTGCATGTTCATTATGCTGGTGCCCTCCGCCTATATGCAGTCGATGGCGGCGTTTGTCGCCCAGAACGTAGGCGCGCAAAAGCTGGACCGCGCGGGAAAAGCGCTGCTGTATGGGATACTATCCTCCTTGGTAGTGGGCTTGCTGATGGCGTATCTTTCGTTTTTCCAAGGCGAGGCGCTGTCCACCCTGTTTATCAACAAAAGCGAGACGGCGGTGATTTCCGCGTCTGCTGATTATTTGCGGGCATATGCCATCGATTGTATTTTGACCTCGTTTCTGTTCTGCTTTATCGGCTACTTTAACGGCCGCGGAAAAACCCTGTTCGTCATGCTGCAGGGGATCGTCGGCGCTTTTGGAGTAAGAATCCCGGTTTCCTATCTGATGAGCCTTGCCGCCGATGTATCCCTGTTCCATATTGGACTTGCCACGCCTGCTTCCTCTGTGGTGCAGATTCTCCTGTGCGTGGGCTATTTCCTGCTTTTGAAAAAACGGCAAGCGCGTTCCCCGCTGGAAAATAAAGCCAATGGGATTAACTGAAAAAACGGAAAAGAATTGAAATTTTTCCTTTCATGGCTTATGATAAAAGAAAACGGAGCAACGACGGAAGGGGAAAATATCCATGCTGAAGCAATCTGTTTTCGATAGAATTCGTTTGAGCAATTTGGAGCGGCATTTAGGGCTTTATGGGATCCATTTGTACCACGACGGGGAAGAGGCTTGGTTTCAGTTTCAAAGCGAAGAGAGGCTGAACCTTCATTCCGCCAGCAAGACCTTTTTGTCTGTGGCGGTAGGAATCTGTGTTGATGAAAAAAAGCTTTCCTTATCGGACAGTGCCTTATCCTATTTCCCGGAGTTCCAAGAATGCGCCTCTGCCGGCAGTGAGAAAATCACCCTGCGGGATTTGCTGCACATGTCCTCCGGCAAGGAAAATTTTTGGTTTTCCGTCACAGAGAAGCAATACGCCGACTGGGCCGGGCTTTTTTGGAAGGACCCCATGAAAAGCGAGCCCGGAACCAAGTTTTACTATTCCAATGCCTGCACCTACCTGCTGGGACGGATAGTAGAAAAGGTGACCGGGAAAAATGTCAGGGATTTTTTGATGCCGCTGCTGTTTGGGCCGCTGGAGATATTCAATCCTCAGTGGAACTGCTGCCCCATGGGACACCCCTTATGCGCCACCGGTTTACAGCTTACCACCGGCGAGCTGGCAAAAATGGGCCGGCTTTTGCTGCAAAAGGGAAATTGGGAGGGCAGGCAGATCGTCAGCGAGGCGTATGTGGAACAGCTGCAGTTTGACTGTATCTCTACTAAGGAACGCTTTGAAGAGCCGGAAAACGCCCAGGGATACGGCTATCAGGTTTGGCGGTGCGCCTATCCCGGCGCTTACCGTTTGGATGGAAAGTACGGCCAGTATTCTATTGTTGTCCCGGACAAAAACGCGGTGGTGACCATAACCGCCCATAACGAGAAAAACTGCGGCGATATTATCCGGGCGGCGTTCCGCGATGTGATAGAGGAATTATAGCGTAAAAATAAAAAGGCTCAGCGCCGCGGCGCTGAGCCTTTTTTACTTTTTCTCAAATTCCTTCAAAACAGTCTGTTCCGGGTCGTCGGGAGAGTGTGTCTCGTAGGGAGAGTTGCGGAGGATTTGCTCGGTGGTCAGCTTCTTTTTCTTCAGCCTTACCGAGGTATCGCCGCGCAGCAGGGTGTAAATGACGGAAAAGGTGGGGATCCCCAGCAGGATTCCAACCATGCCGAACAGGTTTCCACAGAGGATGATAGCCAGCAGCACCCAGATTCCCGGCAGGCCGATGGAGGTTCCCACCACCCTGGGATAGATCAGGTTGCCCTCAATCTGCTGTAAAATCAGGAAGAAAATCAAATAGGTGAGGGTGTGCCAGGGGTTTACCAGCAAAAGGATAAATCCCGCGGTAAACATGGAAATGTAAGGCCCAATAATAGGGATCAGGCTGCAAAGAGCCACGATAGCGCTGATGAGCAGGGCGTAGGGGAGCTGGAGAATGGTCATGCCGAGATAAATCAGAAAGAACCAGATACAGGCTTCCGTCAGCTGGCCCCTGACAAAGTTGGAAAAAATCCTATTGGACAGGATGGCGATATCGATGGTTTTCTTCGCCGCGCGGTTGGGAAGATAGGCGTACATCACCCGCTTTAAATTGGTGGTGAGCTTTTCCTTGTTCACCAGCATATACATGCAGAAAATAAAACTCATTGCCATAATGAAAATGCCGTTGGCTACGTTGATGGTAATATTAAACACCGAGCCCATAAAATTGGTGGTCACCTGGGTGGCCTGGGTCAGAATCGAGGACCAATCCAGCTTCAGGGCGTTGATTTGCTCCTGTGTGACATTCCATTTCTCCAAAAGCTTGGTGGCTTCCTGCATCAAACGGTTAATATAGGCAGGGGCGTTGTCGGTGAGAACCTTAACGGAATTCACCAGTTCCGGCACCACGAATAGGATGATGCCGCCGATGACGATGATAAAGGTGAGAAAGGATAAAAAGATACACACGCCGCGGCGGATCCTTTTCCAAATCTTCCCGTTGCGTTTATTCAGAAACGAGAATACCTTTTCTTCATAAAATTTCAGCAGTACGTTTACCACGAACGCAATGGCGATACCGATAAAAAAGGGAGCCACAACCGCGATGGCGCTGGTGAAAAATCCCCAGACCCTGTCAAAATTGAAAAGGACAAAAACCAAACCAACGGTGAAGGTGATTATCAACAGAATTTTTTTGATAATTTTCCGAAGCAGCTTTTTATTGCTAAAGAATTCCTCTAGTCTCACTTTCATCACTTCCTTATTCTTCTTTATTATATGAATAATTGGAAAATAAATCAAATGTTTTCTGACAGAATTTATATTCCCGGCCGGTTTATGAAAAACCCCCTACAAATTGCAGGTTTGTACAAAAAAATGTCAAATCCGTACGGTGTTTTGCCTCCTGGATAAATGATATAATAAAACAAATTTGAGATAAACATTTTTGTGAAATTAGCAAGATCGGAAATCATTAGCTTTGAATGCCAAATGCCGGCTTCTAAATAGGGAGAAAGGGGGCGGAATTTGCGGAGGAGGAACGGCGGGGCAGGCGGCTGATTATGAAAAATGAGGAGGAATTTCTTTTGAAAGAGATTAGAATTGGTATTATCGGTACCGGTATGATATCCCATACCCATATGCAGAGATACGCCAACATCCCCAATGCAAAGGTGGTGGCGGCCTGCGACCTGAATCAGGAAAAATTAGACGCTTGGAGAGCACAATACGGTGTGGAATGCGGCTATACGGATTATAGAGAGCTTTTAAAGCGGGATGATATCGACGCGGTGGATGTATGCTTACATAACAATCTGCACGTTCCCATGGCGCTGGAGGTCCTCAAAGCCGGGAAGCATTGCTATTGCGAAAAACCCATGGCGGGTTCTTATGCCGACGCCAAGCTTCTTTATGATTTTGCCAAGACCTGCGGAAAAGAACTGTCAATCCATTTGGAGGCGTTGTTTTTCCCCCAGAGCCGCGTGGCGAAGCAAATGGTGGATGACGGCACTTTGGGCAAGGTATACCATGCCCGTTCCGTGGGCTACCGCCGCAGAATGCGCCCCGGCCTGGATATCACCGGCCCCGCCCTGTTCCAGCCGGAGTTTTTAACAGCGGAGTATGCGGGCCACGGCGCTTTGTACGATATGGGTGTTTACCATATTTCCCAGATCCTTTATATTCTAGGCATCCCGAAGCTGGAGAGGGTTTCCGGTATGACTTATCAGGAAATCGGTGCGGATCCCAGAGCTTTGGCGGGCAAAAAATTCGAGGTAGAGGAACTGGGGTTGGGCTTTGCCAAGTATGAAAACGGCCTGACCTTGGATATCCTGGAATCCTGGGCTATCCATATGGACAATATCGGTGACAGCTTTGTGGTAGGTACCAAGGGCGGCCTGCGGCTTCCCTATCAGCTGGAGTATCAGGATCAAGTGCTGAAATATATGAATCTGGTCAACGGCCAGACTGCGGAAGCGGAAATCCGTTTCGATGAAAATGAGGAAATCAACCGCACCATGGATCCCGTCCTGTTCCATAACGTCAACGACCAGGCCCACTGGATCGCTTATCTAAGCGGCCAGATTCCTGAGAGAATCGATACCGCGTGGCTGGCGCTGCAGACCATGCTGGTCAGCGAAGGCATCTTCCTCTCCGGCCAGCTGGGCAGGGAAGTGGCCGTGGATGAAATTGAGGCCATGTCTGAGAGCAACGCCATCCGGGTGCAGGAGACTCCCTACGGCACCTTTAAATTCGATTTTTGACTTTCGGCGGCAAAATAGGCCCGGCGGAATCAAACCGATTTAAGCCTGGCCTGTTGAATTTAGAAAATTACCAATTACAGGAGGAAAAGAACCATGAAAATTGCCAACGTCTCTTGGGGCTGGACCCCGATTCCTGAGGATACCCCTCACGGAGATTCCTTGATTAAAATTGCGGACCAGATCCGCGAGCTGGGCTTTGACGCAGTGGACTATTTGGGAACTCCCGAAGCTTTGGATGTGTTCTTCAATGAAAAGAGCAGCACCGAGCTGGGCGAGCATTCCAGAAAAATCGGCCTGGAGCCCAATGTTTTCGTATTCCAGGATGCGGTTTGGAATAACCCTGACTGCGCCGTACGGGAAGACAGCCTGAAGCATTTCGAGAAAGCGGCCCAGACCGCCAAATGGATCGGCTGTAAGATTGTTTCCGCGTTGGTGCCCATGCCTTTCGGCGCGACTCCCTGGACCTTTAACCCCATGGCGCCGTCTTTGAAGCAGAGCTATCGCCTGCCCGCGGATTACTGTTTCCAGAAGGATTGGGATTTGCTGGTTGACAGCTACAAAAAGGCCCTGGCTATCGCCAAAAAGTACGGCCTGCGGATGTCCATTGAGTGCTTCCCTCATTCCATGATTTCCACCCCTCACGCTATGCTGAAGGTGCTGGAGGATGTAGGCGACGACGATTTTGGCATCCAGTTGGACACCAATCATCTGATCGACCAGCATATCGATCCGGAATGGACCATTTATGTGCTGGGCGGCAAGCATATTTTCAACGTGCATTGCAAAGATAACGACTCTATCTCCAGAGGCAATATTCCTGCCGGATGCGGCATTTGCGATTACACCGCCGTTATTCAGGCTTTGAAGAATGTGGGTTACCAGGGTAACCTGGCGGTGGAACTGGAATTCACCGATAATCCCCGCCGTTACAACAAGCAGGCTTTGGATCATCTGAAGCTTTGCCTGGCAGGCGAATATTAAGTAATACCAACCTCCCTTTTTAGCCCGGATTGAAAAATTTCAATCCGGGCTTTTTTAGTGCCGCGTAGAAAATTGGATTTTGAAAACTCCTTCAATCTTCTGCGAAAGACTTACCGCTGAAAAAATTGCGGCGTCATAATCGGGCAATGCTAACCGGAGAAGTGATCCGATTCAATTTTGATATCAGTTTTTTGCTTGTTTTAGCGGCCGTTCTGTTGCTGAAAAAACGATATGCGGCGCCTGTGTTTCTTAGAGGGCGCTGTACGGCTTTCTGAAAGTCATTTTCAATGGGTTTTTAAAAAAAGAGGACGGGCCCGTATGATGTTCTTGAAAAGAGAGCCTAAAACGGCTATAATAGAAGCATTCCCAGTTTCATGAGAATGAAGCGTTGATTTTTGTGAAATCGGGATTCTTTCAGCAATGCTGAAAAATGTGGTAAGAGGGTGGTGTTGGATTCGTTGAATTGTGAAAAAGTCATCCTAATCGTGGATGATGTGGAACTGAATAGAGCCATTCTCAGCGAACTTTTTCGAAAGGAATATGGAATCCTGGAGGCGGAAAACGGTCTGGACGCTCTGGACCTCATCGAAAAATACGGTGAAAACATCAAGGTTGTGCTCTTAGACCTGGTCATGCCGGTAATGAATGGCTTTGAGGTGCTGGAACGGTTGAAAAAAAGCCGGTGGTTCCGTCAGATTCCCATTATTTTGATTACCGCTGAAAACAATGAAAGCACCGCTCTGAAGGGGTATGCCATCGGAGTTACGGATATTATCAATAAGCCCTTCAATCCCGAGATCGTACACCGCCGGGTAACGAATATCATCGAATTGTATGACCACAAAAGGGATTTGGAAACGAAGCTTCAAGAACAATATCAACTTCTGGAGCAGCAGGCGGAGAAGCTGAAAAAGGTTAATAGCTTTGTAATCGATACGCTAAGCACCGCGGTGGAATTTCGAAACAGCGAATCCGGATTCCACATTGCGCGGATGCGCAAGATCACCGAATATCTGCTGCGGGCTTTGTCGGCGCGGCATGAACGGTACCGGTTTTCCCAGGAGCAAATCAATATCATTTCGGACGCCGCCGCCCTGCATGATATCGGCAAAATCGCCATTCCAGATGCGGTTTTGTTAAAACCGGGGCGTTTGACGCCGGAAGAATTCGAGGTTATGAAAACCCACACCACTAAAGGGTGTGAAATACTGGAAAGCCTGAATTACGCCCAGGATGAGGAATACTTCCACTACAGTTATGAAATTTGCCGCCATCACCATGAACGCTGGGATGGCAAAGGCTATCCGGATGGGCTAAAGGGGAATGAAATTCCGATTTGGGCTCAGGTGGTATCCTTGGCGGATGTTTACGAGGCGCTGACTGGCGAGCGGATTTACAAGCCTGTCTACAGCCATGAGAAAGCGGTTTCCATGATTGTCAATGGTGAGTGCGGACAGTTTAATCCCAGCCTTTTAAGCTGCTTCTTGGAAGAAATAGACGGCCTATTAAGGGAATTGAAGCAACCGGAAATGCGGATTGTCCGGCCTCCGGCGCTGAATGACGCTCAGGGGAAAGCCGGCGGCCAGCCGGAAAACATTTCAGAGAGGACTCTGCGGCTTTTGGAACTGGAGCGGCAAAAATACCGCGTGCTGTCAGATTTATCCGGAGATATTACCTTTGATTATGACGCACAAACCGATGTGCTGACCTTTTCTGAAAAATATGCCGAGATGTTTGGCGGAAGCTTTCAGCTCTCCGACGCGCTGCATACGATTCAGAAAACGGATAAAATTCTCAAAGAGAGCAAGAAGGTTATTTGGAAGGAATTGAGAAAACTGGCTCCCGACCATCCGGTTGCCAAAATGGAAATACAGATGGAAACCGTTTCCGGTAATTTTGAATGGTTTGAGGTTCTGATTAACGCTCTTTGGCGCAATGAAAGTGCGCCGGAATGCGTGTCGCTGATTGGGAAAATGACCAATATCAACGATATAAAGTTGGAAACATCCCGGCTGAAAAAGCAAGCGAATACAGATTCTCTTACCGGTACTTATAACCGAAAAGCGGCGGTGGAAATCATCTCTGACTATTTGCTCTCTGAATCGATGCCATCCGGCGCCCTGTTTTTTGTAGATATCGATGATTTCAAGTCCTTTAACGATGATTTCGGCCATCAATATGGCGATGGCATCCTGCAAAAGATCGGGGAAAAGCTGAAGGGTACTTTCCGTGGGACTGATGTTGTAGGAAGAATCGGCGGTGATGAGTTTATTGTATTCCTGGAAGAGATCAATTCCAGGGAGGCCATTACCAGAAAGGCCCAGGAGGTCTGCGATTTGTTCGGTCAGGTCCAGGAGGAACTGGACTGCCGGCAGAAGATTACCGGCAGCGTGGGCATCGCCCGCAGCCCGGAGGATGGGCTCTCCTTTGACGTCCTGCTGGCCCGGGCGGATAAGGCGCTGTACCAGGCTAAGAACAGCGGGAAAAATCAGTTTTCGTTTTATAGCGACCTGCCATAATAAAATCAAAAATCCCCAGGCTGCCATTGACAGGCGGCCTGGGGATTTTTTCTTTCCAGATGGAAAGGAAAGCTGGTGTTAAAAGAAGCTGAGTTGCCGTCCCTGCGCCAAGGGCTTGCGGGAAAAAGGCTTTTCTTCTTGCAGATGGGCTTCTGGAATTTCCGCCAGGAAAGGAGAGGGCTGCTCGGAGCAAAGCAGAATCAGTTCCTCTTTTGCCCGGGTCATTCCCACATAGAAAAGCCGGCGTTCCTCATCCAGGTTCTGGAGCTGTCCTCCGGCCTCAAGAGGAAGATTCCCCTGATTGACGCCGCAGAGGAAAACCACAGGAAATTCCAAACCCTTAGCGCCGTGCAGCGTGGTAAGAGTGACCGCGCCGGAGGTACGGCCTTTGTTACAGCACCGGACCAAATCGCTCTCCTGGCCCAATGTTAGCTGGGTCAGAAAATCAGACATTTTAGAATAGAAGGCTCCGGTGTTGAGCAGCTTTTGGACGGCGGGATCCTGCTCCAAATCCAGCTTCTGGGCTAGGGTTTTCAGCAGCTTTGCCGGCTTTCCTTTGGCTGTAAGGGGAAGAAGCTGGCGGAAGAGAGGCAGTGAAACGGATAGGAGCCCTGTTTCACCGTATTCCCGTTCCAAAAGCGCAAGCTTTTCTTCAGCGGAGCGTCCCTGATAAAATGTCAAAAAGGCTAGAAAGGCCTGGGCTAAGTCCTCGGGACAGGAAAATAAAAGCTTCAGGCAGACGGATAATGCGGGGAGGTCGTCCGGATCAGACAAGAAACGGAAAAAGCAGATCAAGCCCCGCACTTTTTCCTGCCGGAGAAAATCTTCCCGCCCGGCCACCACATAGGGAATGCTTTCCTTTTGCAGGCATTTTTCCAAAAGGTCGGCCTCGTGATGAGTGCGGTATAAAATGGCGATTTCTGAAAAATCACGGGCGGTATCCCGCGGGGCGGCGGTCTGGAATTGTGCGTCCAGCATATCGATGCCACCCACCATGGCGTTGATCTCCTTGGCCACAGCGATCCCCTGGGAAAGCTTGCTTTCACAGCGGAGCAGGCGAACCTTGTCGCCGTTTGGACGGAATGCGGTTAACTCCCGCTTTCCGCCTGGGTTGTGGGAAATGACGGAAAGGGCGCAGGAAAGAATTTCCGGCGCGGAGCGATAGTTTGTTTTCAGCGTGATTACCTGTAAGCCTGGATATTTCCCCCGCAGCTGAGAAAAACAGGCGGGATCGGAACCGCGAAAGCCATAAATAGATTGATCCGGGTCGCCGATCACCATAAGCTTACCGCTTTTTTGGCTCCAATGCTGCAAAAGCCGGAACTGCACAGGGTTACAATCCTGAAACTCGTCCACCAAGAGCGCCGAAAATTGGCCGACGGGAAAAGCTTCCGGGTTTTTCTCATATTCTGCTAAGACCTCCAGCAGAAGGTCGTCAAAATCCAAAAGGTTTGCTTCCTTCAGCCGCCGGCAGTACTCCCGGCAGGCGTCCGGATGCTCCAGGTTTTCCGGGGAAAAGCCGTTCTTCAGCCGGGAAACCTCTTGTAAAAGCCGCCTGGGTGCCCATTTGATTCCTAAAAAACGGAGGGCTTGGGCCGCGATATCCAGGGATTCGGCTTCGTCCGCCAGAGCTACCTTTCCCCGCAGGCCGGTGAGAAGCTGAAGGCACAGGGCGTGAAAGGTGCCGATATGGACGGCGTTGGCCGCCTTGGCGGGAAGGGAAGCCTTCAGCCGCTGGCGCAGCTCCCCTGCGGCCTTGTTGGTAAAGGTAACGGCGGTGATCTCATGGGGGTTCTGCTGAAGCTGGAGAACAGAATAAAGGATCCGGGAAACCAGGGTTTTTGTTTTCCCGGTGCCGGGCCCGGCGATCACTTCAATGATCGGTTCTGGGCTGGTAACGACTTGAAGCTGCTCCGGGTTCAGCTGTTCCATAAAATCCTTGGTCAGCGTTTCTTTTTCTTCCTGGGGCGGCGGCGCTTCTTTTTTGGAAAGAGGCGCCGCGGCTTTTTTCGAGCGGCGCTTGACGGTAACATCGCTGCCGAATAAGCTGGTTTGGCCGCTGATGGCCTCGATCTCCGCCGGCTCCAGCAGATGGATGACCCCATAGGCGCCGTCATAGCCGGGTTCCCGGTCCACCCGCCCTTCCCGCAGGCGGCGGATACCCTCTTGAATGCAGGAGCCAGCCACCTTTCCAATCTCCTCCAGGGGCAGTTCCCGAAGAATGGAAAACTCAGAACCCAGCCGTTTCAGCATGGCCTCGTATTGGGCCAGAACCTTTACGCTGGACGGGGAATGGTTGGTAGAGGCCGCGATGACCTCAGGCAAAGGAACCAGGCTTTCATAGGGCTTGCCGCCAGGCAGAAGAAAGCCCTCCGGCCGGTCGGCCAGCTGTTCCACCCGGTGCTGTACGCCGATAGTGATCTTTTTTCCACAGACAGGGCATTTGCCGCCGTATTGTTCCGTCTCAGAGGGCTTTAAGCATAAGCGGCAGTTCCGGTGCCCGTCGTAATGATATTTTCCTTCTTCCGGGAAGAATTCAATCGTGCCTTGAAATCCGTTGGGGTTTCTTCCCTGGATCGCGTCAGAAAGTGCCGAATAGGAAAGCTCAGTAGTAAGAAGGTTAGCTTCCCGGCCCAGCTTGGCGGGAGAGTGTGCGTCCGAGTTGGAAATTAATGTGTAGGAATCTAAGGCGGAGACTCTCCAGTTCATCGCCGGGTCGGAGGAAAGGCCGGTTTCCAGGGCGTGAATGAAGGGAGTCAGGTCCTCAAAGCATTCCTCGATGGTGTCGAACCCGGAAAAAGCCCCGAACAGGGAAAAATGTGGGGTCCAGATATGGGCGGGAATGAAGACGGCTTCAGGGCAGGCCTCTAAGGTCATTTCCAATAGATCCCGGCTGTCCAGGCCCAAAATAGGCCTGCCGTCAGAGCGGATGTTTCCCACCAGCTCCAGCCGCCGGGAAAGCTCTTCTGCCGCGTCTAAACTGGGAAGGAGGATCAGGTTGTGCACCTTTCGCACCTTTCCGTTTTTCTTATAAATGGAACTGATTTCCCCAGTGACAACGAACCGCGTGGAAAGACCTGCCTCCTGGGGCCCGTCTGGCAGGCGGAAGGCCTCCTTCAGGGTATACAGGCCTGGTTCCGCGGGCTGTAGCTTTTCATGAAGCTCCTGGCGCCAGGCGGGATGGGTAAAGTCGCCGGTGCCCAGCAGCGTGATCCCTTTTTTTCTGGCCCAAAGCTCCAAAAACTCTGGAATACATTCTTTGCTGGTAGCTCTGGAATATTTGGAATGAATATGCAGGTCTGCAATATACATGAAACCCCTCCGATACGGCTTTTTGTTAGATCCATCGTTGTTTTTATCATAACACTTTTCCTTCTGTCCAAGCAAGCAAAGAAAGAAAAATCCCAGCCTGAAAGGCTGGGATAAAGCATATCGATGGCAATGCTTAATAATACCAAGGAATGGTAGCTATTGCGGTGACCGCAAAAATGATAATCAAAACATAGAAGAAAAGAATCACCGAACTGATAATAACGCCGGCAATGGCAAGCCCTTTGCCGTCCTGATCCTGCCGGTTGATTTGAGAAATTCCAACGCCCGATAAGATCACGCCCACCAGAGCGCAGATCATTCCAAGATACGGGAAAAAGATAGAAATCAAAGAGAGCACAAACCCGGCGATAGCGCAGGGATTGTTTTGTCTTATCCGGACCGGCTCCATAGGCGGATAGGGAGGATATTGGTAGGGCTGATAGGGTTGATAAGGCGCTTGAGGCGGCACATAAGGATTCGGGGGATAGTTTAGCTGCAAAGGTTCGTTTTCAGGGGTTAATGGCGCGCCGCAATAGGTACAGAATGTACTTTCCGGCTGATTATTTTGGCCGCAGCGAGGACAAAACATACTTTTCGGCCTCCTTTATTGATATTAATCCTATTTTACAATAGAAGCGGAAAGAACACAATAGGGAAATTTTCTCGGTAATTTCGGTAATTTGGAATCAGCAGAAAATCCGTCTTTCAGAAAAGAAACTGTGTTGTGGTTATCGCTTGAAAACAACCCCGCGGCCGTTTTCAAGTCGCTGGCAAGCAAAAGAATCCTCCAACCATTTCAGGCTGGGGGATTCTTTCGTTAAACTGCCGGATATTGGCCGCTGTATCCCATAGAACGGGAAATTTTTTCAGCGGCGGCCAATACCGCCTGAACATTTTCATCAAAAATATTCTTTTTCCGGTATTGCTCGATATGTCCGGTAATGCCGATAGCGCCGATACAGCGGTTTAAACCGTCTAAAATAGCGGCGGCGATGCAGCCAATACCGCGGGAATATTCCTCAATGTCCGTAGCGTAGCCCCGCAGCTTGGCGCTTTTGATTTCCTGCAGCAGGGCGCTGATGCTGCTGATGGAATAAGGCGTTCTCTGCACCAGGGTTTCATGAGAAAGCAGGTCCTGCTGCTCAGCTTGGGATAATTGGGCATAGATGATTTTACCTGCCGCGGTGATATTAATGGGAATAGGGGTATGCATGGGCGCTACGATAGACACCGGATTCGCCGGGATTTCCTGATCGATATAGACCACCGAATTATTCTGAAACAGGGCGAGCTGAGCGGTCTGCCCGGTAGACGAGGCCAGTTCCTTTAAAGGCGCTTGCGCCATGGACTGAAGGGGGTTGTTCAGCTGGTAGCGCTGCACCACCTGGAACAGCTTGTTCCCTGGGATGTAAAGCTGCTGGTTGGAGCTGATTTCATTCACATAGCCCCGGGCCACCATGGTTTTAATCAGCCGAAAGGTAGAGGCCACGGGAATGGATAAGTCGTCTGATATTTTTTTTAAGGATGCGGGTTGGTTAATTTCCAGCAAATATTCGATAATGGAAAGCCCTCTGTCCAGCGCCGGAGCGGCAGATGGCTGTGGTTGATTGTTCAATGGAACTCCTCCTTTAAATTTATTGTAGCAATAAATTTAAATTTGCGCAATAATTCTTGACACATTTAAGAATATGGGATATAATTTTCATATACAATAACGTTATTTCATATTTGAAAAGGAGGATTCTTTGTGAAAATTGCCATTGGTTGTGACGAAGCAGGATGTGCTTTGAAGCATATCATCATTGATTTGCTTCAAGGCGAGGGGATCGAAGTGATGGATGAGGGGTGCCGCGACGACGAAGTGGTATTGTATCCGAACATCGCGGAGAAGGTATCCAATATTGTAGCGGATGGAAAAGCGGACCGCGGCATTTTGATCTGCGGAACCGGTATTGGCATGGCGATGGCCGCCAATAAGGTAAAGGGAATCCGCGCCGCTGTCTGTCATGATCCTTTCTCTACAGAGCGTTCCCGGAAAAGCAACGACGCCCAGATTATGTGTATGGGGGCCCGGGTTATCGGCCCTGAACTGGCGAAAATGCTGGTAAAGCTTTGGCTGACCTGTGATTTTGCCGGCGGCGGTTCCGCTCCTAAGGTAGAAGCCATCAAGCAGATGGAAGAAAAATATTACAAATAAAGAAAAAATGGAGGTTGTATCTATGCAGATGTTTGCCAACGATCCCCAATATATCGTGGAGGATATGCTCAAGGGCTATGCCAAGGCCCACAGCGACATTATCGAGCCTACCGATAACCCAAGAGTATATAAAACCGCCCAGCCTGTCAGAGAAGGTAAAGTGGGTATCGTTACCGGCGGCGGTTCCGGCCATAAGCCCGCCTTTATCGGCTATGTAGGCCGCAATATGTGCGACGCGGTTGCCGTAGGCGAGATATTCTCCTCTCCCACAGCGGTAGCCTTTTATGACGCTATCCGCGCGGCAGACCAGGGCAACGGCGTTGCCTGCCTGTATGGCAACTATGCCGGGGACAACATGAATGTAAAAATGGCCATGGAAATGGCGGAGGATGACGACATCGAGGTAAAGATCGTAGTAGCCAATGACGACGTAGCCTCCGCTCCCAAAGAGAACCGGGAAAAACGCCGCGGCGTTGCCGGGGAAATCTTTATGTGGAAATGTGCCGGCGCTAAGGCCGCTATGGGCGGGACCCTAGATGAGGTTATCGCGGTAGCCCAAAAGGCCATCGACCGCTGCCACAGCGTTGGCGTGGGCCTGAGCCCCTGCTCTCTGCCCGCCGCGGGAAAGCCTAACTTCCAGATTGAAGAGGGCACCGCGGAATTCGGCATCGGCCATCACGGCGAGCCCGGCGTGGAAGTCTGCAAATTAGGCACCGCTAAAGAAATCGCTGAGAGAATGACTCAATTGGTGATGAACGATATTTCCGATAAGGGCAACGGCGAGCTGGCGGTTTTGGTTTCCGGCCTGGGTTCCACTCCTGTGATGGAGCTTTATGTGCTTTATAACGAGGTGGAAAAAATTCTGGAGGCCAACGGCTATAAAGTGGTGTTCCCTTTGGTAGGCAACTATTTTACCTCCCTGGATATGAAGGGCGCAACCGTGACCCTTTGCCAAGTGGATGATGAGATGAAAGAGTATTTGAATATGGAGATCGACACCGTTGCCTGGAAGCAGTTCCAGAAATAAGCTTTCAGCTTATTGTGTCAGGAAAATGAAGGAGATTGATTGGGATGAATTCGATTTCTACCGCCAATTCTGGCGTGATTGTTGTCAAGGTGGCCCAGTGCATCCGCGACAATAAGGAATACTTAAGCACCATTGACGGCTTAATCGGCGACGGCGACCACGGCATTAATATGGATAAAGGCGCCGGCATCTATCTTTCCCGGCAGAGCGAAGCCGGAGAGGGCCTTCAGGAGAACCTGAAGATGCTGTCCCGGGTGCTGATGAACGAAATCGGCGGTTCTATGGGGCCGCTGTACGGTACCTTTTTCGGCCGCATGGCCAGAACTCTCAAGGGCAAGGATACCCTGGACCTGCCCTTGTTTGCCGATATGATGGCGGCGGCCCTGGAGGGGATTCAGAGCATCGGCGGCGCCAAAGTTGGCGATAAGACCTTGGTAGACACGCTGACTCCCGCTGTGGAAAGCTTGAAAAAGTCCGTGGAAGCGGGCGAAAGCTTTAAAGAGGCCCTGAGCAAAATGGATGAGGCCGCGGAAGCGGGCAAGGAATCCACCAAGGACCTGGTGGCGAAGCTGGGAAGAGCCAGCCGCTTAGGAGAGCGCTCCAGAGGCGTTCTGGACGCGGGCGCGACCTCCTGCTGCTTGATTATTAAGGCGATGTCTCAGGCGGTCAGAGAGTTATTATAAGTTAGGAGCGTGGCAAGAAATGAACAAAAAACCGAAAATTGGCGTAATCGGATTTTCCGATGGTGAGCCAGAAGTCCACGAGGACTTAAAAGGTATTGTACAGGAGCAGATGGATGCCATTGTCAAGGCTCTGAGGGCCTCCGGCGAGGTAGATGTGGTAGAGGCTGATTATCTGGTGCATTCCCCCGAGGAAGCAAAGCTTCAGGGCCAGAAAATGATCGCTGAGGATGTGGATGGCACTATTTTCTCTTACGGTGTTTTCAGCTTTCCAAACTTTTCCGCCATTGCCGCGAAGTTTGGCAAAGGCCCGTTCCTGCTGGCCGCTAACCTGAATCCCGATTGGCCCGGTATGGTTGCCATGCTGGCTGCCGGCGGCGCCCTGCACCACTTGGGCATCGAGCATTTCAGAGCTGCCGGAGACATCAATGATAAGGAAGTCCTGGATAAGGTGATCCAGTTTGCCAGATGCGCGCATGTGGTCAATTCCCTGAAGGGTTCTACCTACGGCCTGATCGGCGGCAGAAGCCTGGGCATGTACAGCGCCACGGTAAGCATGCAGGATTGGCAGGATAAATTCGGCATCGATATCGAGCATATCGACCAGTCTGAAATTGTCCGTCTGGCGGATACCATTCCCCAGGAGCAGGTGGATAAGGCGTTTGCCTGGCTGACGGAAAACGTGGGCCGCATTGAGTACGACGACAAAAAGCTGACTCCGGAAAAGCTGAAGCAGCAGATCCGTCATTATGAGGCCACTAAGAAGATTATCGAGGATCACAAGCTGGACTTTATCGGCGTAAAATGCCACTATGAGATGAGCCGGCATTACTGCACCCAGTGCTTAAGCGCCGCGTTCTGCAACGATCCCTATGACTGGAACGGGCCGAAAAAGCCGGTTGTCTGCGCTTGTGAAGCGGACAGCGACGCCGCGCTGACCATGCAGATTCTGCATCTGCTGACCAACGACCCGGTTGTGTTCATGGATGTGCGCCACTATGACAAGGATTACGACGTGATGGTGTTCTGTAACTGTGGCTCCCAGTCTACCTATTACGCGGCGGCTTCCGATGATCCCAAGGAGAACCTGAAGAAGGTCACATTGTATCCCTGCCTGGATATTTATGCCGGCGGCGGCTGCCATGTAAACCTAATGACCAAACCCGGCAAGGCCACCATCGCCCGTCTGAACAGAACAGAGGGGAAATACCGCATGACCATTATTCCCACCGAGTTCGTAGAGCTGCCGGAGGAGAAAATGGCGGAGACCACCAAGGAGTGGCCCCACGTGTTTGCCAAGCTGCCCTTTGACCATCAGATTTTCTTAGACCGTTTTGACGCCAACCACTGCCACGCCGTTTATGGCGACCATGTGGAAAGCCTGAAAATGATCTGCCAGATGATGGACATCGATGTGGAAATTTTAGGCGAATAAAATTACTTAGTTAAAATTCCCGGCGATAGCTTCCCTATGGGAAGCCATTTGCTACAGATTTTTCTCGACCCCCGGGTAGAACCGGGGGTTTTATTTTGCTTAAGCGTACAATCACAGAAAGCCCCTGGTACCATGGTACCAGGGGCTTTCCTTTTCTTGGCCTGACCTTCCTATGCTCAGAAGCTCTTTGTTCCTTAATCAATTAGAAATTCCGCCAAAGGCCGCGGTATTTCTTTCACTGGATTAAAGTCATATTTTTTATTGCGGTAAATAATTTCCTTATTATCCTTTCCCAGCCATAAAGTGAATTTTATCATTCAAACAGAAAAGAGCTTATTCAGTGGATTTCATAGATTCCACCATGCTGACCCGTTTCAGCTTGCGGTACATCACCAGGTTTACCAGGGCGGAGAAGACGATGGTCAGGAGGGCGGCGAAAATATAACTGGTCCATTCAATGGTCCGGCCGAACATAACCATATCCACTTCCGCGGTCCGTACCACAAACGCGTGGAGGAAAATCCCAAATACCAGGCCGACCGCCGTGCCGATAAGGGTAAGAATGCCGGTTTCCCGGTAAATATAAGCGGAAACCTCCTTGTCATAGAAGCCCAGCACCTTAATGGTGGCGATTTCCTTTTCGCGCTCGGTGATGTTGATGTTTGTTAGATTATAAAGTACCACGAAGGCCAGCAGGCCGGCGGAGATAATCAGTACGATAACGATAAAATCGATGCTCTTGATGGTGTTCTGGAAAGAATCCTTGATATCGTCGGTAAAGCTTACCGCCTGCACCTCATCGGATTTCAGAAACGCCGAGGTAATACGGTCCCGGTTTTCCTGGGAGCCGTCTGGCGCCACCGCGATGGTTTGTTTGAAATCCGGCGCTATGTGGTAGCTTTCCTGATACAGCGCGGGGAAGAGATAAACATAATTTTGAACATAATTCTCGATCACACCGCCTACGGTAAATTGGGCCTTGGCGTTGTTGTCGTTGCGCTGTACCGTGATGGTATCCCCTGTTTTTACCCCCAGCCGCTCCGCCAGCTTTTCGGTCAGGAGCACCGTATCTTCGTGAAAGTCTACCGGGGCTTTGGTTTTACGTTCCTGCAGCGTGATGAACTGGGAAAGCCGTTCCGGTTCCTCGGGAACAAAGAGATACGCGTCTAAGCTTTGCCCGTTTGCTGAAACATCGCCGCCTTCCTGGAGAATCCGCAGCGAACGGTCCACGGAACCGGGGTCATCCAGTAGTTCACGTACCGTTGGGTCCTCTTTCATTTTTTCCGCATCCTTGGCGGTGATGGTCAGATTATATTGGAGAACCTCTCCAAACTGTAAATTGACAATGTCAGAGATGGAATTCTGAAGGCCGAAGCCGGTAAGAAGCAGCGCCGTACAGCCCGCGATGCCTACTACCGTCATCAGGAACCGTTTTTTATACCGGAACAGGTTCCGTGCGGTTACCTTGTGAATAAAGGACAAACGGGACCATAGGGGGGTAACCCGTTCCAGCAAAATCCGCTTTCCGTTTTTAGGCGCCTTGGGAAGAATCAACCGGGAAGGAGTTTCCTTCAGGGAACTGTAGCAGGCCCAGAAGGTGGTGAGGAGTGTGGTCAAGATGGCGGCGCCGGAGGACAGCAGGGCGTATTTCCAGTTGAACTGAATGACCAGCGCGGGCAAATCGTACATAATGGTGTAAGCGTTCCAAATGACGGTGGGGAACACGTGGAAGCCCACCAGCAGGCCGAACAGGCTGCCGGTGATGGTGGCCACGGCTACATAGATTAGGTATTGGGCGGCAATTTTCCCCTTGCCGTAGCCTAGGGCCTTCATTACGCCGATTTGCGTACGCTCCTCGTCTACCATACGGGTGGCGGTGGTGAGCACCACCAATGCGGCCACCAGGAAGAAAAAGATGGGGAACACCTTGGCGATGGCGTCTACCTTTTCCGCGTTGGAATTGAAGCTGACATAGCCCACGTTAGTGTCCCTGCCTAGCACCATCCACTGGGAGGCCTCCAATTGATCCAGTTCGTTCTGGGCGTCGTCGATTTTATCCTGGGCCTCCTGAAGCTTTTCATCCGCTTCGGTCTTGCTTTTCTGATATTCAGCCTCGCCGTCTTCCAGCTGTTTTTGGCTGTCATCAATCTGGAGCTGGGCGTCGTCCAGCTTTTTCCGGTTTTCCTCCAGCTCCTGCCAGCCACTTTCCAAATCAAGCTTGGATTGGGCCAGCTGCGCTTTCGCGCTGCCCAGCTGCAGCCAGCCGTCGTCCAGCTCTTTTTTGCTGTCGGCAAGCTTTTGTTCAGCCTCCTGAAACTTTATCTGGGCCTCTTTCTTGGCGGCTTCTAATTTGGAACGGCCTTGATCTAATAAAAGCTTATAGCCGTCCAGCTGGGCTTTAGATTCCTGGTATTTTTGATAGCCGGCGGTATAGGCGGCTTCCTTTGGCTTGAGCTGGTCCTCCAGTTGCTGGGCCTGATCGTTAAGCCCTTGCTGGCGCAGCTGCTCAATCATCAGCTTGGCGGCGTCAATTTGGGCTTTGGCGTCGTCTAGCTTGCCCTTTTCCTGATCCAAAGCCGATTTTTTGATGCCATAGTCGTTTTCCTGCTGAACCAAAGCTTGCTCCTGCTGGGCTAAGGCGTCGTCCGCCTGCTGCTTTTGGGATAGATATTCCTGATACCCGGCGTCATATTCTTTTTGGCCTTGGTTCAGCTTCTCTTCATTCGCCTGGATTTCCCCTTCTCCGGCGGCGATTTGGCCGGGAGCCTCATCCAACTGCCGCTGCGCGTCCTCCAGAGCCAGCTTGCCGTCGCTTAATTCCTGCTTGGCGTCATTAAGTTCCTGCCAGCCGGAATCCAGTTCCGCCCTGGCGTCATCCAACTGCTTCTGGACGTCGGCCTTTTGGTCGTCAAATTCCTTTTGCGCGTCGTCGATTTTATCTTGGGCCTCCTGGTGAATTTCCTCATCCCGGATAGGAGCGCGCCGGTCGCCCAGTTCCTCTAGACTGGAAACCACCGGGTCCACAACGGCGTCATAGCCCTTTTGATCGGATAACGAATCCAAGGCTTTAGCGTCGGACAGGGTAACGAACATATCGGTGTAAACATCCAGGGCAAAATCCTGCTGGGGGATAAACATGATCATCCCTACGGTGCCATTTCCGATAGAGCTGGTTTCTTTTTCAATAGAGATATCGTAGGAACTGTATACATAGCCTACCACGGTATATTCCGTGGTGTGGAAGGTTTCGTCTAAATTGGCGTTTTCATCAGAAAGGGTGATGGTGGAGCCGATAGGGATCGTCTCAGAGGTGAGGTGCTCCGGCTTGACGACGCATTCCCCGGACTTCTCGGGCAAACGCCCTTCCGACAGGGTCAGCTGATTCAAATAGCCCGGCGTGTCATGAGAAAGAGGCCCGTTTCCATCGTTACTGACAGGAAGGCTGCGGATGCGGGCCACCTTAGTATCCTCGCTGGGAAGAGTGACGAGAGCGTCGCTGGCATAAGACGGCATGCCTTCTTCCACGCCGTCCAAATTCTGAATCTCCCTAACATCCTCCTCTGTCAGCCCCATGGTGGAAACGATGCGAAGGTTCATCATATTGGTTTGATGATAATATTGATCCATCGAATACCGCATATCCGGCGTGGTTGCCAAAAGGCCGGCCAAAAACCCTACGCCTAAAGCAATAATCGCGAAGATGGCCAGAAACCGGCTGATGCTGTGGCGAAATTCCCGGAGGATCATTTTTGAATAGGCGTGTTTCACTACCATTCAATCCTTTCTACCGGCGTCGGGTCGGGATTCAAAGCCATATTGGTGACGGTGCCGCTTTTGATGTGGATCACACGGTCCGCCATGGCGGTGATGGCCTGATTATGGGTGATGACGATCACGGTTTTTCCCATGGAACGGCAGGTGTCCTGCAATAGCTTCAAAATGGTTTTCCCGGTGTTGTAATCCAAAGCGCCGGTAGGCTCGTCGCAGAGAAGGATCTTTGGGTTTTTCGCCAAAGCCCGGGCGATGGAAACCCGCTGCTGTTCGCCGCCGGAAAGCTGGGCGGGAAAATTATCCATACGGTCGCTGAGGCCGACATGGGCCAGGGTCTCCCTGGCGTCCAGCGGATTTTCACAGATTTCAGAGGCAAGCTCCACGTTTTCCAGGGCGGTCAGGTTCTGAACCAAATTGTAGAACTGAAAAACAAAGCCCACATCGTAACGGCGGTAGCGGGTGAGCTCCTTTTGATTATAATCGCTGACCCGGCTGCCGTTTAAAAGGATGGTGCCTTCGTCACAGGTGTCCATGCCTCCCAGCATATTTAAAACGGTGGTTTTCCCGGCACCGCTGGGGCCTACGATGACGCAGAACTCCCCCTGGTCGATGTCAAAGGTGATCTGATTGACAGCCTTGATGGTGACCTCTCCCATATGATAAATTTTTGAGACTTGGTCAAAGGATACAAAATGCTCCATAATGCACCTGCTTTCCCGGGTTTTGATACTATCATTATAATATTTCCGCTGCTAAAAATTGTAAAGAATCTATGTACAAAATTTTCAAAATCTGCTGGACAAATAGGCCCTAAGCTGTTAGCATAATGAGAGAAAAATAGAAAAGAGGAATGGCTGATGGAAGTGGAAATGAAGGAGTTTGAGGAGTCCCAGCTGCCTCAAATGGTAGAAATTTGGAATGATATCATCCAGGGGGGCGTCAGCTTTCCGGGAGACCAGGTGTTGTCCGAATCGGAAGCCCTGGAGATGTTCCGGGAGCAAACCTCTACCGTTTGCGCCGTGCTGAATGGAACGGTGGTTGGGGTTTATATATTGCACCCCAATAACTTTGGCCGGTGCGGCCACATCGCCAACGCCTCCTATGCGGTGCGGCAGGGCTGTCGGGGGAAAGGAATCGGCCGGCAAATGGTGAAGCACTGCCTGGAAAACGCCAAGGCGAAGGGTTTTCGCGGGCTTCAGTTTAACGCGGTGGTAGCCACCAATCAGGCGGCGATGCATCTTTATGAAAGCCTGGGCTTTGAAAAAATTGGGAAAATCAAAGGCGGCTACCGCTTGAAAGACGGAAGCTATGAGGATATTTACAGCTACTTTTATGATCTAAGCGAGTGAATCGGCGGTATCAGAAAGCGGACAAGGGGATTTCCTTTGTCCGTTTTTTGAAAAGATGACGATCCTTCTTTATCTATCACTGATGAATAAGAAAAACCGCCTTTTGGAATAACAAGAGAAAAAGGGGGAATTTCCATGACGCCGCTGAAAGAACTATATGAAGAATTTGTAAAGCAGAAGACGAAGGACGCGTCCCAGTCGGAACTGGACTGTCTGTTGCATCCAAAAAAATATCCGGTGGTGTGGAAGCTGGGGGAATGCGGATGCAATCCGGAGGAAACGCCCGCCTGCCAAGTTAGCTGCCTGTTTAACGCCATTCAAATCGACAAAGACGGAAAGCTGGCCATCAATGAGGATTGCGTGGGCTGCTCCGCTTGTATCGACGCCTGCCAGGCGAAAAAGCTGGTGGCCAGCAAGGATATCCTGCCGGCGCTGAAAGCGGTATTTGAAAGCGGCCGGATGGTTTACGCCATAGTGGCCCCGGCCTTTATCGGTCAGTTCAGCGCGGAGGTGACCCCGGGAATGCTCCGCAGCGCTTTCCGCCAGATCGGTTTCGACGGCATGGTGGAGGTAGCTGTTTTCGCCGATATCTTGACCCTGAAGGAGGCCCTGGAATTTGACCGGAACATCCAGACGGAGACGGATTTCCAGCTGACAAGCTGCTGCTGCCCCATGTGGATCGGCATGATCCGAAAAATTTACCATCAGCTGATGCCCCATGTGCCTGGCTCGGTTTCCCCGATGATCGCCTGCGGCAGAACCATCAAAAAGCTGCATCCCGATGCGGTGACGGTTTTTATCGGCCCCTGCATCGCCAAAAAAGCGGAAGCCAGGGAAAAGGATTTGCAGGGAGCGGTGGATTATGTGCTCACCTTTCAGGAAATGCAGGATATTTTCGACGCATTAAAGGTGCGTCCGGAAAAACTAAAAGAGCGCAGGCGGGAGCATTCCTCCAAGGGAGGCAGAATTTATGCCAGGACCGGCGGCGTGAGCCAGGCGGTGCAGGAAACGCTGGAGCGGCTCGCCCCGGAAAAAAGCACGAAAATCAGAACGCAGCAGGCGGATGGCGTTCCGGCCTGCAAGGCAATGATCGACGCATTGCTGAAGGGGGAAACCAAGGCTAACTTTTTTGAGGGGATGGGCTGTGTAGGCGGCTGTGTCGGGGGTCCTAAAGCGGTGGCCGCTCCGGAGCAAGGGAAAGAAAAAGTCAACGCCTACGGAGAAGAGGCGCGGTTTGAAACCCCTGTGGAAAACCCTTACGTTTTGGAACTGCTGAAACGGCTGGGCTTTGAAACGGTAGAAGAGCTTTTGTCCGACCGGGAACTGTTTACCAGGTCCTTTTAAAAATCCAATATTAGAAAATCTAAAAAAGCGCCGCCCCTTGAATGATTTCAAGGGGCGGCGCTTTTTTATCGGGGCGAAAACCAATTTTAATTTTCGTTATACCGGGCGAGGAAAGCCTTGGTTCGCTGGTTCTGAGTGTTTCCAAAGACCTCCTCCGGCGTTCCAGATTCCACGATGACGCCGTCATCCATGAAAATAACCTTATCCGCCACGTCTTTGGCAAATTTCATTTCATGGGTAACCACCACCATGGTCATATGCTCGGAGGCCAGTTCCCGGATTACCTTTAAAATTTCTCCCGTTAATTCCGGATCCAGAGCCGAAGTAGGCTCGTCAAAAAACAGAATATCTGGATTCATCGCCAGGGCCCGGGCAATGGAAACCCGCTGCTGCTGGCCGCCGGAAAGCTGATAGGGATAAGCGCCGGCTTTGTCCTGAAGCCCCATTTTCACCAGAAGTTCCTGGGCAATTTCATTCGCTTCCGCTTTTGTTTTTCCTAAAACCCGCACCGGAGCCTCCGTGATGTTTTGCAGCACGGAAAAGTGAGGGAAGAGGTTAAAGTTCTGGAACACCAAGCCGATATGTAAACCGATTTTCGCGCAAACGTGCTTTTCGGCGTAAACCGCGTTTCCTTCCGGCGAATTATGGACCAAATTCTCGCCGCAGATAGAAATTTCACCCGCGTCAACGGTTTCCAGCTGGGTAATACACCGAAGCAGGGTGCTTTTCCCGGAACCGGAGGGGCCGATGATCGCCAATACGCCGCCCTTTTCAACCGTTAAGGAGATTCCTTTGAGAATCTCAACGCCGTCAAAGCTTTTTTTGACGTCCTTTACTGTGAGCATCTCCATTTGAAATTCCTCCTTACCGGTAATAGGCCAGGCGTTTTTCCGCTACGGTAAAGCAGCGGGTTACCACGCCGTTCATCACCAAGTAGAACAAGGCCGCTATGACAAAGGGGACCATGCTCACCGCGGAGGATACCCAGTTGTTGGTGACCTTCAGCAGCTCCACCACCGCGATTACCTGGGCCAGAGAGGTATCCTTTACCAAGGTGATGAACTCATTGCCCATGGGCGGGATAATCCGTTTGACCACCTGGGGCAGAACAATGCGGAAAAAGGTTTGCTTTTTTGTAAAGCCTAATACCTTTGCGGCTTCATACTGGCCGTCGGGAATGGATTCGATGCCGCCGCGGTAAATTTCCGCGAAATAGGCGGCATAGTTTAAGGCAAACGCTGTTTGGGCCGCCAGTACCCGGTCCAATTGAATTCCAAATAAGGGCTTTAACCCGTAAAAGACAAATAGAAGCTGCAGCATCAAGGGGGTGCCCCGCATGATTAGGATAAAAAGCCTTACCGGCCAGTTGATAATTTTAATTTTAGACATACGGCCTAAGGAGACCAAAAGCCCCAAAGGCAGCGCGAACAGCAGGGTGGAAAAGAAAATACGCAGGGTCATCAGAGTGCCTTCCAGCATTTCTGTCAGCAGTACCTGGTAATTCATACGCTACAGCCTCCAATTTGTACGGATGTTGCCGAGATTTTATTCTACCGTGGTGACATCCTCGTCGAACCACTTTTCAGAAATGGTTTTCATGGTGCCGTCTTTAGACATTTCCTTCAAAGCTTCCTCAACCTTTGCCTTCAAAGCGTCGTCGCCCTTGCGGAAGCCGATAACATAATCCTCGGTAGAAAGAGAAAGAGCCTCGCCGTCGCTGCCGGATAAAATACGGTAAGCGTCGGGATCATTTTTCAGATAGAAACGGGCCACGACCTCGTCGATAGAGATGGCGTCGATGGTGCCGTTCTGAATCTCCAGTACAGCCAAAGCGTAGTCGTCAATTTTTACGATTTCCTTCAAAGAATCCTTGAAGTCCTTGTTTTCCTCAGCCTCCAGGGCGGATTCCGCGGAAGAGTCGGCCTGAACGCCGATGATCTTGCCCGACAGGTCCTCTAAGGTCTGGTAGTCAGAATCGGTTTTCACCAGAATGATCTGCTCGTTCTTCATATAGGGAATGCTTAAGTTAAACTGCTCGTCGCGCTCCGGGGTCTTGCTGAAGCCGTTCCACAGGCAGTCCACATTGCCGTTTTCCAGTTCGGACTGTTTATTGTTCCAATCAATGGGCTGAAGCTTCAATTCAATACCCAGCCGGCTGCAAACCTCTTTGGCGATATCGATATCGAAGCCGATAATATCCCCGGTTTCGGTATCCTTATAGCCCATTGGGGGGAACGCGTCGTCCAAACCCAGCACCAGGGTACCGGCAGATTCTACCTTTTCCCAGGATTTGTCCTCACTGGCAGAAGCCGTGGAAGAACCGTTGTCTCCGCTGCTGTCTGCCGTGGAAGAAGAACCGCCGTTATCCCCGCAGGCCGCGCAGGTGGCTGCTAGAGCCAGGGCCATCAATGCCGCAAATACTTTTTTCATAATTTTACTCCGCCTTTCCTAAAACCGTGATTTTCTGGGCAAAGCCCAAGGATCAACATGTAGTATTTTACCTGATTAGCAAGCTAAAGTAAAGCCTATTTTAGAAAAATCGTCTTTTTCTACAAAATACGATCCTGCCAGTCCGCAAAAAAGCCGCCCATAAAAATGGGCGGCTTTTAGATTGCTGCAATCAGCCCTGATATCTTTTTAAAAGAGCTTGGATTTTTTCATGGGGGTCAATGATGGCGCTGACAGAAATGTCATGGTTGACCGCGGCGATAAAGTAGGCGATATATTTGGAAACGTCCACCTCGAAGAACCATTCCCGCTGCTTTAAAGCCTCTGTGCGGTAGGTCAGGTTGCTGCCCAGCACGCCGTTGATAATGCCGTCATTATAGGCTTTGTCGAACTCGTCCAGCCCATTGGTGAAAATAGAATAAGTAGCATAACAGAAAATCCGGGATGCCTTCTGCTTTTTCAGTTCATAGGCAATATCCAGCATAGATTCGCCTGAGGAAATAATATCGTCGGTGATAAAGATATCCTTACCCTCTACGGAGGCGCCTAGATATTCGTGAGCCACAATGGGGTTGCGGCCGTTGACCACCCGGGAATAGTCTCTTCTCTTATAGAACATGCCCAGATCAACGCCCAAAACAGAAGCGTAATACATATTTCGGTTCATGGCGCCCTCATCTGGGCTTACCACCATAAAATGCTCCCGGTTCAGCTTTAAATCGGGAATTTTTCTGGTCAGAGCCTTTAGCACCTGGTAATAGGGCATGACATTGTCAAAGCCCATCAGCGGCACAGCGTTTTGTACCCGGGCGTCGTGGGCGTCAAAGGTGACAATATTAGATACCCCCATGGCCTGGAGCTCCTGCAGGGCACAGGCGCAGTCCAGAGATTCCCGGTAGCTGCGGCGGTGCTGGCGCCCGCCGTAAAGCAAAGGCATAATCACGCTGATCCGGTGGGCCTTTCCGCTGGCGGCCTGGATCAAACGCTTCAGATCCTGAAAATGGTCGTCGGGAGACATGGCGTTCTGTTTGTCAAACAGCTTATAGGTACAGCTGTAATTTCCGACATCCACTAGGAAAAACAAGTCGTCCCCGCGAATGGTGCTGCGAATCAGTGCCTTGCTGTCCCCAGAAGAAAAACGGGGGCACTCGTTTTCCACAAGAAACGTGCCTCTGGGATTTGTATCGGGCGTAGCCCAGCTAACCAAATGGGCGTTGATTTTTTCTCCTAATTCCCGCGCTCCTTCGGTTACGACCAAACCTAAGGGGGCTACTACGCCGGCGTGTGAGTTAAAAAGTTCCTGAGCATCCTGTGTGGCTGCCATGTTGAAAGTCCTCCTTGCAAAGACGTGGGTGACAAAAAAAGTATCAGCCCCTATTTAGCTGATACTGTGTCGAACCCTGGCGTTTTCTTTCAAGCTTATTATAACAGCCGGAGGTATCTCCGTCAAACGAAATAGCAGAAATGTGAAAAGATTTGACAAATTTACGTATAGAAGAACGGGAAAAACATTTTTATTATTAAAATAGACTAGAAAATTAAATTGGGCTTATTGAAACCAATGTAAAATATACAAGTTTTTGCGCTTTCGGCTTTGCGGCAAAATTTTTTGCGCTTTCTGTAATTTATCAGGAGAAATTCTATAATCAGCCGGGAGGATTAAACTGACGGTTCATGAATTTGTACAAAGAAAATGGTTGTGGAAGCATAGAGAGAAATCCTAAAAAAGCCCATAAAATAGCCATTTTCCTAGCATGAGAGATTTGAGTGATGTTTAATATGATTATAAAAAATATTTAAAAGGCAAATTTAGTATGCAATTAGCACAAAACATCAAATTTGTCGGGAGATTCACATGAAATTTATGGGGTAGTCTCTTTGCGTTTTCCATGAGATAATTCAACCATAATATAGACGTGGAGGGCGGTAAAAATGTGAATTATAACAATAAGCTAAAAATCACGTTGAAGCAATGAGAGAGGGGATGTAGATGTGAATAGAAAACGGATGGAAAGCCGTGAAGGAAGCCGTGTGTTTGGCTACTTGATGGTTGTGCCGGCGACGATTCTTCTGCTGGTGGTTTCCGTAATACCGCTGCTTGACGGTGTTTATCTTGCTTTCACTAATACGAATTTGAACACGGGTGCTGACGCCTGGGTAGGTATCCGAAATTTTGTTGAGGTATTCCAGGATTCCAAATTCTATCAGGTTTTTGGATTTACTATTTTTTATGCGTTTGCGGTTGTGCTATTTTCTTACATACTGGGCATGCTGATCGCCCTGCTGCTGAATCAGGATATTCGGTTCAGAGGCGTTTTCAGAGCGATTATTTTGGCTCCTTGGGTGGTGCCTCCGGTGGTAGCCACTATTACTTGGTCCTGGCTGCTGAACGACAAGGTGGGTTTAATCAACACCGTGCTTCAGAATATCGGGTTAATCCAGGAACCGATTTATTTTCTTTCCGACCTCACTTTGGTGAAGGGGACAGTCGTCGCTTTCGGCGTTTGGAAATCCTACCCGTTTATGATGATTACCCTGCTGGCCGGTATGCAGTCTATTGACGGCACCCTTTACGAAGCGGCGAAAATTGACGGCGCCAACAAATTCAAATCGTTTTTCCATATTACCATGCCGATGATGAAAAACATCAGCTTTGTCTGCACAATTTTGATGTTTATCTGGACCATCAATAACTTTGAAAATATCTATCTGATGACCCAGGGCGGGCCGTTGGATTCTACGATGATACTATCGATCCTCACTTATAACTCAGCGTTTTTCCGAGGTCAGATGGGATATGCCTCCGCGATTAATATGGTGATGCTGGTATTCTTGACGATTCTCAGTATGATCTATTTGAAAGCGCTTAACCAAAAAGCTTAAGGAGGCCTGTGAAATGAACGGAAAAGCGAGAAGAGCCGTAGGAAAAACGGCTACTTATATTACGCTGATTATTATTATTTTGGTTTTAAATCTTCCCTTTTTAAGCATGCTGGGAACGGCGCTGAAGCCTTCTAAGGATGCGATGACAGTAGAACTGTTTCCGTCCAACCCCACGATGGAAAACTTCGTAAATATTTTTACCAACACGAATTTTCCAAGATATCTGCTCAACAGCTTTATTGTAGCCATTGTCGCTATGATCCTGTGCACGGTGTTTGCGGCCACAGCGGGTTATGTAATCGCCAGAAAGAGCACCTTCTTTTTCAGAAGCTATGGCGTTACCTTGCTGCTTCTTCAAATGTTCCCGACGATTCTGCTCCTTCTGCCCTTGTTTTTGATCTTTAAAAACCTGGGCCTGGTCAATACGATTTACTCTTTGATCATTACTTACACCGCCATGAACCTGCCGTTTTCCATTTGGCTGGTGAGGTCGTTCTTCGCGACCATCCCCACAGACCTGGAGGAAGCGGCCAGAATCGACGGATGTTCCCAGTTCAAAACCTTTTACAAGATCATTTTGCCTCTGGCTCTGCCGGGCTTGGCAACGGTGGCTATCTTCACCTTTGTTAACAGCTGGAACGATTACCTGATGGCCAGCCTGTTCCTGCGGTCCGACGATATTTACACCCTGACGGTTGGCTTGCACTCCTTTATCAACCAGCATTCCTTCCAATGGTCCAACCTGATGTCGGCGTCCACTGTGTCTGTGCTGCCCACGGTTATTTTCCTGGTGGTGGCTCAGAAGTATCTGATCCAGGGCTTGTCCGCCGGCGCGACAAAGGGATAATTTTTAAGAGCCATAATTTAGAGAGTTTACATTCGGCACGATCACTGTCTTTCGCCCCAGCGAGGTTACAAAGAGGCTTTATAGCGGCGCTGGGTTAATTTCCGGGTAACGTGGCCGGCCAATTGAGGGGCCGGCCAGGTTGATAAAATATTATACTAGGAGGAAAGAAATGAAAAAGGCAAGATCAGTTGTGGCATTTTTAATGGCAGCGGCTATGCTGGCGACCACCGCATGTTCCCAATCCGGAGGCGATACCTCTTCTCAGGGTTCTTCCGCGGCAGGGGATTCCTCTGCGGCTTCTGAGGCTTCTCAGGGCAGCGGCGAGAAACAAGACATTGTATTCTGGGATATGGCCTGGGGTACTGATGTGTACGTGCAGCGGATGCAGAGCGACCTGGAAGCCATGAAGGAAGAGCTCCCTGAGGTAGGCAATGTTGAGTACGTATCCTTAACCTGGGATAACTTCCTGCAGGTTCACCTGACCGCGATCAACTCCGGCACGGCGCCCGATATCTTTACCGCGGGCTTTGGAACCGGCGAAGTATTCGCCAGAATGGGCGCGGTCCATTATCTGGACAAGATTGACAGTAATGAAGAACTAAAAGCAAAATATGACGAAGCGACCTGGAACGCCCGTCGTTATGATGGCAAGATGGTACAGCTGCCTTGGATGAGAGGCGTATCCTTCCTGTTCTATCGCACCGATATGTTTGAGCAGGTAGGCTATGCCGAGTCCCCGAAGACTTGGGATGAATTCATGGACGCCTTACGGAAGGTCAAAGCGGAATACAACATCGATCCCTTTATCTTCGACCTGGCGGGCAACCAGTCCAGCCACTTATTCCTGTTGTCTATGATCAATAACGGCGTAGGCGCCTGCAAGTACGATGCTGACGGCAACGTAGTACCCGCTATGTCCGATCCGGAAAACAAGCGTATGCTCCAGTATATGGTCGATATGTACCAGGAAGGCCTGGTGCCTCAGAGCTTGTCTACTTACAAGCGTTCCGACCTTTCTAAGATTTATTTGGATGGCCAGGCGGCTGTATTCATCGGCGACTTAGCCCTGGATGTTATCGGAACCGACCTGGAAGACAAGACCGGTGTTCTGGATGTACTTACCGGCCCTGATACCAACGAGAAGAGAGCGTTGACTTTCTACAACGGTATGGGTGTCTTTGCTCAATCTGAGTGCCCGGAACTGTGTGAAGATGTAATCGCATATATTGCGAATCACAGCGAACAGTACTTTGTAGAGGGCATGTGGGAGGCTTGGCCTGCCGACAAGGAAACTACTGAAAAAGCCGTTGCTGAAAGCTCTAACGGTTTCTATCAGAAGGGCGCTAAGAACATCGAGTTCTGTACTCCCGCTATCTATCCCATCGAAGAGGTTTATCCCGCCTGGGGCGTTATCGATGGCGAAGCTCTGCTGGGAAAGGTTACCCAGATGGCTATGACCGGTTCTTCCGATAACGTGGATGAGATCGCCGCCTATGCGGATGGCCTGCTCCAAGACGCTATCGATTCTCAGGAAGAGGAATAAGTTTTAGTTATCAATAAAAATGGTTTGTTGTCCGCGGGGCGGAGGCCCGCCCCGCGGAACTGAAAACGCAAAGAGGTAAGTGAATATGAAACTTTCCATTACGCCTTATACCTTTCATCAGGAGTTTTACCGGGGGGAAATGGATGTTTTCCATCTGATTGAGACGGTCAGATATCGGTACCATTTAAACGCTATCGATATGTGGAATCCTCAGTTGGACAGCATCACTGATGAAGCTTATTTAAAGCGAGTAAAAGCGGCGCTGGACGCCAACGACCTGGTTCTCAATAACTATGCGATGGATGGCGCCAATATGTGGGACCCAGACCCGGAAATCCGCCAAAGAAATGTTGAGTTTTACCGGCAGAACGCCAGGGCGGCTGAAATTTTGGGCGCGAAATCCGTTAAGGTAGATACCGGCTCTCACTATTTAAGGCATTTCCGTTGGGCCTGGGATATGGACCCTGCTATCAAAGAGAGAAACTATAGCACCTTTGCGGCAAATCCTGTGGAGGACGACGAATACTGGAACGAGATGATCTATACCGACGAGATGATCGAGTATTTCCAGAAGGTCTTAAAGGAATATTGTGACCGTGCGGCAAATATGGGTTACGATATTTATATTGAAAACCACTGGGCAACCATGTGCGTTGCGTCAGAACTGAAAAAGGTTATGGATGCCTGTGCCCACCCGAATTTAGGTGTGTTAGCTCACCTGGGGCGCTGGCTCAAGGGAGATACATTAGAGGCGGAGAAATTAATCGCTCCGTATACCCGTTATGTACATGTGGATCTGGGAATGGCCCAGGAAGGCGTTTTCGAACACGGGCAGCCCTATTTAGACGCCGGCTTTGACGGCTACTGGGGCGTTGAGTACACCGGCGAGGGAGAAGACTCCTACGCCTGCGCAGAGTACCAGTTGGCGGCTATCAAGCGGTTGTTATCGTTAAAAAAGTAAACGATTACAAAAATTTGATGAAACTGCGGTTTCCCGCTGGAATCCATGCGGCGGATTCCAGCGGGCGGCCTGCCGTCAAAGTCCATTTTACCGAGAATACGACCGGCGTGGGAAAAGCTTTGGGCCGGATGACATAAAAACAGCAGGCGGAGCAGATAAAGCTGTAAAGCCAGCGGCAGCGAGTATAAAAAGCTTGGCAATCTTTCAGGTGCGTTGAATCGGCTATAAAACCAGCTGATTCCAATTTTAGCGATGGGTGGAAAGGCTAAAAGCCTTTTCGGTTATCATAAAAATTTTAAGTTATTGGAGGAAAATAGTATGTCTAAAGTCTACAGAGTAGCAATTATCGGAACCGGCATGATCTGCAACGCCGCTCATATCCCGGCCTATAAGGCCATGGGCGATAAGGTGAAAATCGTCGCGGTAGCGGATATCCGGGAAGAGGCGGCCAAGGAAACCGCTGAGCGCCACAATATTCCCAAATATTATGTGGACGCTTATGAGATGCTGGAAAAGGAAAAGCCGGACATCATCTCTGTGTGCACCCCGAACGCCTATCATGTGGAATACACTCTGGCGGGCTTAAGAGCCGGCTGCGATGTGTTCTGCGAGAAGCCTGTGGCGGTGAAGTATGCCGACGCTGAAATGGTATTTGCCGAGGCTGAAAAGCTTGGCAAGCATCTGTTTGTGACTCAGTCCCTGCGTTTCTTCAAGGATTATGTTGCCGCCGCCGATATCGTGAAGTCCGGCGCCCTGGGCAATATGTATTTTGCCGATCTGCACCTGGTACGCCGCCTGGGAATTCCCAAGTGGGGCATGTTCCACATGGCGAAGGAAAACATCGGCGGCGCTTTCTGCGACATCGGCGTTCATATGTGCGACTACTTAATGTCTATTACCGGCAACCCGCAAATGGTTTCTACCACTGGTAAAGCGGTGGCTACCCTGGTGAACACCATGAAGGATACCTATTATTCCAACGTGGAAAGCGGCGCTCTCAGCGGCGATATTTTCACCCCCAGAAAGTTTGACTGGAAGGAATTCGATGTTGAGGAATTCTCCAACGGTTATATCCGTTTTGAAAACGGCATGACGGTTACCTTCAAAATTTCCTGGGCATTGAACCAGCCCAACCAGCAGACCGTAAGCCTGTGCGGCGACAAGGGCGGCTTGCTGCTTACCGACGACAGCATGAAGCTGGTCACCACCCAGGGCAGATACCAAGCCGACCTGATGCCCAGAATCTTTGAGGATAAGTATGAGAAGCTTTCCAACTTCTACGGGCACATCCATGTGTTCGAGAAGGCTCTGAAGGTTCTGGATGGCGAAATGTCTATGGAAGAGTATCCCATCAAGAAAGAAGAGGTTATCAACGTGGTGTCCATCATCGAGGCTTTCTACCAGTCCGATAAGCTGGGCCGCGAGGTTACCTTTGCCGAGCTGAAGAAATAATTCACTTTACGGCAAATTTGTTGTTTTAAAATTTGGCTGCGCCGCGGTCAAAGCGGCAATCCGCCGAAGTTAAAAACAATAGGAGTAATATCCCGAAAAAATTAGATGGAATGTGGGGCCGCCGGAGAGTAGTGTAGGATTAAAGACTTTTCGGCGGCCGCAAATACAGGCAGAAGAAGGATTTATAACATGGAAAAACAGTATAAGGTAGTAATTATCGGTTTTTCTCATATGCATATTAACGATGTAGCTGCTCATTTCTATGAAAATCCCCGTACGGATTTGGCTGCCGGAGCGGACACGGTCCCCTTGGTGCCGGAGCTAAAAGAAGGAACCTTTACCCGGAAATGGAACCTCGCGTTTTGCCGGGAGAACTTTAAAATACCTAAGATATATCAGGATTACCGGGAAATGCTGGATCAGGAAAAGCCTGATTTAGCGGTGATTACCTGTGAAAATGCCCAGCATCTGGAAGTAATGTATGAATGTGCTGTCCGGGGCGTCAATGTAAGCATTGAAAAGCCGATGGCTACCGATTTATCCACGGCTATGGAGATGATCCGGATTTCTAATACATATGGCGTTAAGCTGTTCGTCAACTGGCCTGTGACCTGGCGGCCGGAGCTGCATCTAATGAAGGACCTGCTGGATCAGGGAAAGATCGGCCGGATTTTAGAGTTTAAAATCCGAGTTTCCCATACCGGTCCTTTAGGAGAAGGCGCGAAGCATCCCGGCGTAAAA
The DNA here is from genome assembly GCA_902490005.1 of uncultured Ruminiclostridium sp. Classification (GTDB taxonomy): domain Bacteria; phylum Bacillota; class Clostridia; order Oscillospirales; family Acutalibacteraceae; genus Clostridium_A. The sequence continues at coordinate 21,713 of CABUCM010000003.1, read as the reverse complement.
ATCACGGCGGCCCCTATGACCAATGAAGAGAAGGCCAGGACCTGGTGGTACCAAAGTAAATGCGGTGGCGGTGCTATGCTTGATTTCTGCTGCTACGGAGCCATGATGAGCCGGTGGCTGATCGGGAAACCGGCTGTTGCCGCTTTGGGAATGCGGGCCAACCTGAACACACAGTGGGGGAATGCGGAGGACAACGCCAGTATGCTGGTGCGCTATGACGACGCTATGGCCACCATCGAGACGAGCTGGACCACCTACCATGACCTGGTGCCGGTAAACTGTCCCATGGTCTATGGCACCAAGGGAGCCATGATGGCGGCTCAGGTTGATGGAAAGGACTGCGTCAAGGTCATTCTGCCCGACGGTGATGAAGCGTATTATTATCCGCCGGAGCCGGAATACAAGTACCGGGATATCGCGTGCGCGTTTGTCCACAACATGGATACCGGTGAAGCGGTTCATGCCACCTTAACGCCTGAGATCAATATCGGCGGCATGGCGATTTTAGATGCGGGCGTTCGCTCCTGCAACAGCGGAAAGCTGGAGCTTGTGAATAATTGGGCCTGGCAAATAGGTTAAAATCAGCAAAAACCGATTGCTGGCGGATCCCCCCGGAAGGGAGTCTTCCGGAGACCGGTTTATTTTGATTGGGCATTGTAAAAGTTTTTGAAAAGGGTTTATAACCAACCAAAGTTTGAAAGGAGCGTTCTTAATGGCAAAGCAACATAAAATAGCCATGCTTGGGCTGGAGCATTGGTATTGGGCCTATCCCATTGCAGGCGCTGTCAGCGCCATGCAGGATGCGGAACTGACCTATGTGATCGGCGAGGATGAGGAACAAACCAAAAAGACCGCCGAGCTGATGCGGGCGAAGCACTGGGGTACCGATTACCGGATCGCTTTAGAGGATCCTCAGGTAGATATTGTGGTAATTATGCCCACCACCAACCGCCACGAGGAGCTGGCAATCGCCGCGGCTAATGCGAAAAAACACATCCTGATCAGCAAGCCCTTGGCCAGAACCCTGGCGGGCGCGGACCGTATCATCAAAGCGGTGCGGGAAAACGGCGTCCACATGACCGGGATCGGCGCGGGCCCCAATCCCACGGATCCCGTAATGCAGCTGGTGAATAAAGGCGTGATCGGCAGGCCCTACGCCGCTACCAGTTCCTGCCGGGCGAGGACGCCTCTGAAAGCGCCGGGCTGCACTGATGTGGGCTGGTTTAAGGACGCGGCGAAAGCGTCTGGCGGCGCCTTTGTGGACCACGCCATTTATGCCGCTACCAGGCTTCAGATGATTTTTGACAGCAAGGTGGAAAGCGTATATGCCCGAATGGGAAAGATGGTGCATAAGGACTGGGACCTGGAGGACTACGGCATCGCTATTCTTACCTATGAAAACGGCGCTATCGCTACCATTGAATCCACCTTTGGCGCCACCGAATATACCGTTAACAATTTCCTGCTCACCGGTACGGATGGGGAAATCCAAGTGGATGACGATACCCTGAAGATCACCGGGAACAAGGAACCCTATAAGGTGCCCCAGATCACCAGGACTCTGCCGAGGAATCCGGTGTATATGACCCTGGATGATTATGCCAATCCCTTCAATACCCAGGCGGATGCGGGCACCGCTATGATCAGGGAGCTGATCGACGTGATCGACAACGGCGCGGTTTCCCTGAACACGCCGGAAAATGCCAGAATCGGCTTAGAAATCTGCCTGGCATCTTATTTATCCTTAAAGACAGGCACTGCCGTGAAGCTTCCCTTGACAGAAGATGTAGATGTGCCTGCTATTCTAGCGGAGGTACTTTGAATGACCCAAATGAATCATACCAATGAAGTGCTGGGGATGGTAACGGATATCCAGCGGTTTTCCGTCCATGACGGCCCGGGAATCCGGACCACGGTCTTTTTAAAAGGCTGCAATATGGACTGCGCCTGGTGCCATAATCCTGAGACCATCTCCTTTGAACCCGAAATGATCATAGACGAGAGCAAATGCATCGGCTGTGGAAAATGCGACGAAGGCTGCTATTCCGGCGCGAAACGCTGGGTAGGCACGCAGATGACAGTGCAGGAAGCACTGAAAGAGGTTCTGATTGACCAGCCCTATTATGGGGAAGACGGCGGCATTACCATCAGCGGCGGTGAGCCTACCTGCCAGCCTGTTTTTGTCCGGGAGCTTTTAAAAGCCTGCAAGGAAGCGGGGGTCAGCTGCGGGGTGGAATCCAACCTGATGGTTGATTGGAAAATACTCAAGGAAATCGCTTCATTATGCGACGTTTTCATGTGCGATTTAAAAGCGTGGGATTCTGAGCTGCATCAAAAATATACGAAGGTGGGCAATGAAAGAATCATTGAAAACCTGAAGAACCTGGATACCATCGGGATTCCCATTATTCTTAGAACGCCTATTATTCCTGGTATCAACGACAGCGCGGAGCAAATCGGGCCGATTGCGGACTTAGCGGCTACGCTGAAAAATCTCAAATATTACGAGCTTCTTCCGTATCATCCCCTTGGCTTATCCAAAAAGCTGGCGGGCAAGGAGCAGAAGCCCCGTTTTGAGAAGCCGCCGAAGGCAACCATGAACGCACTTGCGCAACTGGCAAAAGAAAGAAATATTCCTGTCAGAGTAGCATCTGTTAATATTTTCGAGGAGGATGTTGTAGATGGAAAATAAGACTTGGACCTATGCGGATCGCTACCGCCATATCAAAGAGGTCAAAATCCGCCATACGGAGGAAAAGCGTATCCAGCAAGGCGGCTTTATGAACGCGGACGACTACGGCAACGTTCCGCTGCCGGAGGATTACCATTTTACGCCGATTCCCGCGGACGGCGATTTTATCGGGTATTCCGGCTGGGCGGAGAATTTCGCCGCTATGCTGGAGAACCACCCTATCTATGTGGATCCCATTGAGATTTTGTGCGGCCGCTGGGGCGACCAGCTGACCAAATACCGCAAAACCCAGGGTAACTACATGGATTACCGGAACTTCCCTGAGGACCGGTTCCCTTACGATCACCTGAAGCCGGGAATTGACCTGTACGGCATCGATTCGGGTATCGGCTCGGATTCCCACTTCAATTCTGATTTCAATATCGGTATTGCCCTGGGATGGGGCGGATTCCTGGAGAAAATCAGAAAATACCGTGAAATCCATAAGGGAGATAAAGAAAAGCAGGAGTTTTACGACGCGGAGGAAAAGGTGGTTTTAGCGATCCAGAAATGGATTCAAAAACACATCGACCACATCGAGGAACTGCTGAAAACCGAGGACCGTCCGGAAATCAAGGCGACTTTAGAGGAAATGCTGGCGTGCAACAAAAACGTCATCTCCAAAAAGCCGGAAACCTTCCTGGAGGCCTGCCAATATCTGGCCTGGTTCGCCACGGTGTCGAGAATTTACGACCGCGACGGCGCGGGTTGCTGGCTGGATCAGCTTTTGTATCCCTTCTACAAGAAGGATATGGAAAGCGGCCTGATCGATAAGGATAAGGCCCGGTTTATCCTGGCTGACCTTCTGATTATCGATCCCCACTACTATCAGTTAGGCGGTTGCGACCTGGAAGGCAACGATATGACCAACGAGCTTTCCTGGCTGATCTTAGAGGCGGCTCACGAACTGAACACCTCCGCCAACCTGACGGTAAGGGTTCACGACAATATGGATCCCGCGTTCTTCAAAAAAGCGGTGAGCTACGTGTTCAACGACCGGAACGCCTGGCCCCGGTTCTCCGGCCATAAGGGCATGATGAATTACGCGAAGAACCAGGGAGTCAGCGAAAAAGACGCCTTGGAGCGCCAGGCGGTAGGCTGCGGATGGAACGCGGTGCCCGGTAAGGAATTCTGCATGAACGACGTCATCAAGATCAACTGTGTGAAGGTGTTCGAGGTGGCGTTCCAGGAAATGATGCTGGCGTACCATGACGCCGCTCCCACTGATAAGGAAAAGTATGCTCCGTCTCGGGAGAAGCTTTACGATATTTTCAAAGCCCATCTGAAGAGAGCTGTAAAGGTGATTGCGGACTGCGTGGAGTTCTACAATCAGTACCAGCATATCACTATGCCGGAATTGGTGATGAACCTGCAAATGTATCATACGCTGGAAGAAGGAAAGAATATTTCTCAGTGCGCGGAAATTTACACCCTGTGCTGCGACGGCGTAGGCCTGGGAACCTTGGCGGATTCCTTTGCGGCCATTGACCAGAGGATTGTCCGTGAGAAAAAGCTGACCTTTGAGGAGCTGGAGGAAATCCTGAGGAACAATTTCGCAGGGGAAGAGCGCACCCGTTTAATGCTGTCCCAGTCTGAACGGTACTGCCAGGGCGGCGACAGCCTGGGCGACCAGTGGGCGCAAAAACTGACCCGCGATTTCGCGGAGATCGTCAAGGCGCAGCCGGTAGCCGGCGGCAAGCAGCTGGTGCCCGGATGGTTCTCCTGGAGTAAGACCATCCACTTCGGCCGCCAGGTAGGGGCCACGCCCAACGGCAGAAAGGCCGGCGCGTCGGTGACCCACGGAGCCAATCCCACTCCCGGCTTCCGTAAGGATGGAGCGGCCACGGCCCAGGCCACGGGAATCGCCCTGTGCCAGCCGGGCTACGGCAATACCGCGCCGCTGCAGATCGAATTCGATCCCAAGCTCAGCGCGGAGGAGGGCGGCATCGACCGGGTCGCCAAGCTTTTAAAGACCCATATCGATATGGGCGGCACCCTGATCAATGTCAATGTTCTGGATAAGGATGTCTTGATGGAAGCCCATAAAGATCCCCAGTCTCATCCGGAGCTGGTGGTGCGGGTAACCGGATTTACCGCTTATTTCTGTACCCTTTCCGAAGACTTCCGCCAGTTGGTAGTAGACCGTTTCCTGGATGGGATGTAAAAATCCCAGCGGCAAATATGTTGAAAAGTCCTATAATTTGTCGGGTTGTAATGCATTTCTTTAATTGATATAATATCACAGTTTGTTTTGATGGGGCTTCCTGCCTGCTTTTCGTTTCTACAGGCAGGAGGCCCTTTTCAATCGTGGAGTACTGTTATCCGGAAGGCGGTGGAGTGGTTGTTTCAAAATATGAGTATCCGGGTCAAGCTGTTGATCTCTTATTTATGTGTAACCCTGATCCCGATCATTGTGTTCGGCATGATTATGACCGGCTGGCTTAGGGAAACGACCATGGATAAAGCGATTCAAGAGGCTCGGGATAGCTCGGCCCGTGTGGAAGAGCGTATTAAGGAACTTCTAGCCACGGTCAATGAGGTTTCCAACCAGCTTTGCGTGGATGAGGAGCTTTACCAGATTGCCACAACTCAGTTTGAATCCCCTTTGGAATGTATCAAGGCGCTGAATGATTATCAGACCTTTCAGGAGTATGAAAATACCTATCCGGAAATTGACGTGATTAAGTTTTATGTCCAAAACGATACCCTGCTGAATTCCGGGCACTTTATCAGTCCGGGGCCCAAAGACCTGCATTCCCTGTGGTATTCCCAGGCGAAACGGAATAACGGCAAGGTTCAGTGGTGGTATATGAGCGATGAAAGCTATGGCGATTCCAGGCTGGCGCTGATTCGTTCCCTTTATAACTATGATGGTGAATTTATGGGCGTGGTGAAGATTTATATCAGTAACCGGGCCCTGCTTCGGATTTTGGAACAGGAAAATTTTGACAGTTTTTTAATGACCAATTACAAAGAGGCCATCGGGACTAAAGCCTCCCAAAGCTTGAAGGCCAGTGTGGAAGAAGTGGAAGGCAAGCGTACGCCGGTGGACCAGTTTGTGGCGGACAATGGGGTGGAATACCGCCTGATCACCAGCTCATTTTCCAGCGTTAACGACGTGGGAGAGTTCAAAATCGTTTCCGTATTCCCGGTGGAAAACATATTAAAGAATGTGCAAAGCGTAGAACAGATCGCGATTCTGATTATCTTTGCCAGCGTTTTGATCTCCTGCATTATTATTTTTATCATCACTTATTTTCTCTGCTATCGAATTTCCCAGATCAGTGAAAATGTTCATATGGTGGCTTCCGGTGTGTTTAACAATCTGGTGGAGATCAAGGGGAACGACGAGATCGGCCAGCTGTCACAGGATTTAGAAGTCATGGCCGGAAAGCTGCAGGACCTGATCGCCGCGGTAAAAACCGCGGAAAAGCAAAAATCTGAGATGCAGCTGCAGCAAAAGGATATCCAGTTTAAAATGCTGGTCAGCCAGATCAATCCGCACTTTTTATTCAATACCCTAGAGAGCATCCGCATGAGCGCCTTAGTGGAAGGCGCCAGAGAAAGCGCGGAAATGGTCAAGCTATTAGGAAAATTGCTGCGCAGCAGCATTGAAATCAACAGCGTGGAGATTTTACTGAAGGATGAGATCGCCACCGCGGAAAGCTATTTGAAAATTCAGAGCTTCCGGTATGGAAAGCGGCTTCAATATAATATTGACATGGATGCGGTCAGCAACGGCTATAAGGTAATTCCTTATATACTGCAGCCCATTGTGGAAAATTCCATTATTCACGGAATGGAGGAGCAGCGGCAGAAAACCAGCATTGCTTTAAAAGCATATTTCCAGGAAAATCAGCTTGTTTTAGAGGTGGCCGACGACGGCGTTGGCATGACACAGGAAAAGCTTCAAGAGCTGCGGCAGCGTTTAGAGGTTCCTCTAGGCTCCACTGCTACCCATATTGGCCTGAGAAACGTTCATCAAAGAATACGGTTCCATTACGGCCCGGAATACGGCTTGAAAATTGAAAGTGAATATAATCAGGGCACTGTTGTAAAGATATGTTTACCGGGGGTGTTGTCATGAGTAAAAGCGAATTGTTAAAAGTCATGATTGTGGATGACGAGGAAATGATTCGTCGGGGCTTGAGAGCGATTATCGACTGGAAGGAGTACGGCTATACCGTCTGCTGTGATGCCGCGGACGGCGAGGACGGCTATCAAAAAGCGCTAGCCTATCAGCCGGACTTGATTATTACTGATATTAAAATGCCCATCGCAGACGGCCTGCAAATGATGACCAGGCTGAAAGAAAACTATTTTGAAAGCGAGTTTGTCCTGCTGACCGGTTACGCCGAGTTTGAATACGCGCAAAAGGCGCTGCAGCTAGGGGCAAAGTCCTATATTTTAAAACCGATTGACGAAAAAGAACTGATTAAAATTATTTCAGAGGCGCGGGAAGAAATTCTTCAGCGCCGCAAGGAGTATTTCCATAATAAATATTTTTCCATTTCCATGGAGCAGGTCATCACCAAGCTGGTTTATGGCGCTGTAGATGATGAGTTTATCGACGCGGCAAACGCGGTCTATGGCTTTCAGCTGCCTTGGAAGCATTATCAGTTGATTTTGGTAGAGCAGACCAAGGGGGAAGCCGATGAAATGGTTTTGGAGAAACTCAAAGATTTCACCAAAAATAATATTGGCTTTGTCTTTACGCTGAACAATCATTTTGTGGTTTTAACCAGAGACGTCATTTTTGAACAGGGGAAAATGCGCCTTTTGGAGGATTTGAATGAAAAGCTTCGGAAAATCCCCAACTACGTCCAGCCTTTGGTGGTCAGCCGGCCCTTGAGAGAGATAGAGCAGATCAATCAGGCGTATTATGCCGCTGCTTACTATATCGATCATCAATTTATTTTCCCATATGAGGAAATCGTTCTGATCGACGAGGTGGGAAATCCCTATGAGCAGGGGAAAACCAACGCCACCAGTCAAAAAGAGCAGATGGACTTTCGCAAAATCGCCGAGAACCTGTGTGTGGCGGTGTGCGGAAACGACTTGCCGGGGATCGCCCTTTTGTTAGAAAATCTTGGTGATCGGTGCGTGGAAAGCGGATATGACCTGGAGCAGATCCGTATCCGCTATGTCAGCACCTATGTGTCGGTGATGTACCTGTTGAAAATTCAGTCGGAGGAGATTTTTAAGCAGGAGGGAATGGTAGATGTAGTGATCCTTCAGATCAGCCGGCTTTCCCATCTGCAGAGCATCAATAGCTTCTTTTCAGATAAGCTGACTCAGATCGCCGAAAAGCTGAATTCCAACCAGCAGGGGGATGTGATTCGGAAAATGAAGGAGTATATTGAAGCTAATTATAATTCCGACTTAACCTTGAAAAACCTATCGAAGATTTTCCATTATAACGTGGCTTATTTTGGAAAGCTCTTTAAATCCAGCACCGGGATGAGTTATAATGATTATGTTACCTCGGTGCGCATGGAAAAAGCCAAGGAGCTCCTTAATCAAGGGGAGAAGGTTTATCGGGTGGCAAATCAGGTCGGGTATCAGGATTTGGATTATTTTAACATGAAATTCAAAAAGTATTTTAACGCCCTTCCTTCTAATTTTCATAAAGAGAATAATAAATAAGGCAAGTGAAAGGAGGGCTGGCTATGGCCGTTAGAAAGATCCTTGCGGGGCTTTTATGCGCGGGGCTGCTGTTTTCGGCTGGCTGCGGTTCGGAAGCTGAGGCTGATGTACCGGCTTCGGAGAGCAGAGGGGAGCCAGTGACCTTTCGGGTGCTGTGCATTGATGGGCCCTGGAGCCAGAACCAGATTTCCGACAGCGACATCAATCTGGTGCTTGAAGAGAAAACCGGAGTTACCTTGGAAATCGAATATGTTGCGGGGGAGATCAGCGACCAACTGCAGCTGCTCACCGCCAGCCGGGATTATCCCGACGTGATCAATGCCGGCATCTACCACAATATTTTATATCAGGCGGGGGCATATCTTCAATTGGATGATTTAATTGAAGACTACGGGCCTAATATTAAAAAGATGTATGGAGATATGTTTTACCGGCTGGAATGGAGCGAAAAGGATCCTCATATTTACACCCTAGGCGCGGGGAATACTGGATCGGATGAGTTCAAGCTGCACGGCTTTCAGCTGCAAAATTCGGCGGCGCGGCAGTTGGGGTATCCCAAAATGAACACACTGGCGGATTTCGAGGCCGCCATCCGCTTATATAAGGCGCAAAGCCCTAAGATTTATGGCTTGGAAACCATCGGGTTATCTTTACTGTTCGACGAACAGGGGTTTGAGCGTACGGTCATGGAGCCCGCCGTAGTTTCCACCGGACTTCCTTATCAGGGAGACTGGTACGTGGATCAGAACAATATGGTTCGGTTTCACATCCAGCGGGATGAAGAAAAAGAATACATTCGCTGGCTGAACCATATGTACCATGAAGGCCTTTTGGACCCGGAAAGCTTTGTACAAAATCAGAATTTTTATATTCAGAAAATTTGCTCAGGCCAGGTTCTAGGGCTGGCGGAGGATTATGATTGGATGCAATACCCCCATTCGGTTCTTCGCTCCTTGGGAATGGATACCAGGACCTATGGATTTTACCCTTTGACGCTGACGGAGGACCAAACCTACGCTAAGGTGAATGAAACGGGATTTTCCGGAGGGAACATGGGTTTTGCCGTTACCAAAACCTGCCGGAATCCGGAACGGTTTATCCAATTTGTGGATTATCTGTGCAGCGATGAGGGGCAGGTCCTTTTAAATTGGGGCATCGAAGGAAAGCAATATCAGATGGAAAACGGCACGCGAACGGTAATCAATTCCGTCTGGCAGAAATTTTATATGGATCCTACCTACCGGCAGCAGGTAGGCATCAACGCTTATTCCGAGGTTTGGCCTTCTTACTGGAGTTCCCCGGTGGACTCTGACGGGAACCCTTATTCCCCTCATACCAAGGAGCAAACCATAGAAAGCTATTCCCGGGTGGAGAAAGAGGTCTTGGAGCATTACGGCTTTACCTGCTGGGAGGAACTGTATTGGGCTGGCAGCGAGGAATACTCGCTGCGTTATTCCGACCTGAGCACGCTTCAGCTTCCCATAGAGCGGGAATTCCAAAAAATTTATCAGGCATGCAAGCAGCTGATACGAGAGAATATAAAGAGTTTGATTTTAGCGGATCCAGATGAGTTTGACCTGAAATGGGAGACGTTTTTGTCCGCGCTAGGCGAAAGCGGAGCGCCTCAGCTGGAGGCTAAGATGACCCAGCAGGCGATCAAACGCCTCGCGCTGTGGGAAAAAGAATCGTAATTTCTAAATTAATTTCATAAGGAAAGGAACATTTGCTATGCTATGCTTTTCAGCGGACCAGTATACTTGCCTTGAAATTTTCGCCAAAACCAAAGAGGGAGAAAAGGGCAGCGTAGGCGTGAGAAAATTACCAGATGGCGCGCTGTTTACCCAGCCGGCCGGCAAATGCCATGCGGCCTGGCTGAAATTTAGTTTGGAAAAAGGCCAGCGTTATGAAGTGGTGTTGGAAAACGCCGCGCCGGTATACTGCTACTTAAGCGGAAATGAAAATATCTTGGAAGAGGGCGTCCGGTTTTTGGAATTCCAAGATCAGGACATCGTTTCCTATTCCAAAGAAAACCTGAACCGCTTTTTTGATACTCCTTACCGGGAACAGTATCATTTTCAGACCTATAAGAACTGGATGAACGATCCCAACGGCCTTTGTTGGTTCCAGGGGTACTACCACATGTTTTATCAGATGAATCCTGCCTCTCAGGGATGGGACAATATGCACTGGGGCCATGCGGTCAGCAGGGATTTAATTCATTGGACCTATCTTCCGGTGGTTTTGGCGCCTCAGCCGGAATTAGACGATTATCCGGAGTTTTTAGGCGGGGCCTTTTCCGGCTCGGCTCTGGTGGAGGGGGATCAGGTCTCTTTGTTTATCACCCGCCATTTCAGCCCAACCCATGAACGCACCAAGATGGAATACCAGACCCGGGTGACCAGCGGCGACCTGCTTCATTTTTCCCCGGAGGAGACCGTGCTGCGGGTGAAGCCCAGCTATGAGATTTCACAGGACTTCAGGGATCCTAAGGTTTTTGTGGAAAACGGCTTGTATCAAATGGTGGTTGGTTCTGGAATCTCCGGCGGAGCCGCGATGCTGCTGTTCCACTCCCGGGATCAGAAAAATTGGGTTTATGACGGGCCGGTGGTTCAGGAGGCGGACCCCAATATCGGCGGCTGTTTCGAATGTCCTGATTTATTTTATCTGGACGGCAAAACGGTGGCGGTGGGCTGCGCGTGGAAACTGGTGCTGCCTGACGGCAGACGGCAGACAGAATGGTATTATATTGGGGAACGTAAAGACGGCGGCGAACTTTGTGTTGAGAGCAAACGGATTTACGATTTTGGCACCAATTTTTATGCCATTCAGTCCTTCGAGCATGAGAACCGCAGGATTGCCATCGGCTGGATCTGCGATAATTATGAGGAGCATGTTTTCGCGGAAAACGGCGCATATGGCAGTATGGGTTTGCCCAGAGAGCTTCACGTAAAAGGCGGCCGGCTGTATCAGAAGCCGGTGGAGGAAGTGTATTCCTTATTGGGGGAGACAGTTTTAGAAGAAAACGGAAAACGTGAAATTTCCTGTACCGTACCAGGCAACAGCTATTGGGCCAAACTTTCTCTGAGCAGGCCTGGAGATTTCTCCATACTTCTGGGGGAAGAGGAGGATCGGTCCATTCACCTGGTGTGCAGGAATGGGGTAACGGAACTGAAAACGAAAGGCGTCAAGTCGGAGGCCATCGGCTTTACGTCGGATGTGGAAAAGGTCACCGAGATCGAGATCTTTGTGGACAGAAGGCTGGTAGAGGTGTATCTAAACGACGGGGAAGGCGCCGGCACGAAGCTGTTTTATCATCACAGCAAAGAGGGACAGTTTGCGGCTCGCTTTGACGAGGATATTTTAGAAAACGCGCAGGTGCGTCTGGTAAACAGCGCTTGGTGAATCAAAGGCCACAGGATGAATCATCCCTGTGGCCTCTTTTGCGGGGGAGCTTGTTTTATGGTATAATAACCTCACGCCATAAGCGGCGGCAGAGCCGCCGATGGCTGAGAGAACATTTGACCATGTACGAAAAACGGCAAGCGTTTTTCATGTAAGGCGCAGGCTGTGCCAGCCTGTTGTTATGGTATAATAACCTCACGCCGATGGCTGAGAGAGCATTTGACTATGTACGAAAAACGGCAGTCATTTTTCATACAAGACGCAGGCTGTGCCGGCCTGTGGTTAAGGTATCGAAAAGAAAATTTGGGGAACAAGGGAAATGCCATGAAAAAATATGCTGTCTATCCTTTTGAAATCGGAAAGATCGTGATTATGGAAGAAGCGGGGCTGGTAACAAATCTGTTTTTTCTCGACGGCGAACCGTCTTTTTCGGCAATATCAGAGGAAACCCCTGTTTTGCGGCAAACGGCCGCGGAATTGAAGGAATATTTTTCCGGCGGGAGGAAAGACTTTACCGTTCCTCTGGCGCCGAAGGGAACTCCCTTCCAGCGTTCTGTCTGGAAGGCGTTGGAGAATATCCCTTATGGCGAAACCAGAACCTATCGGCAGATCGCTGAGGAAGTGGGAAAACCCAAGGCTTACCGTGCTGTGGGAATGGCAAACCACAATAATCCAATTTGGATTTTGATTCCCTGTCACCGGGTTGTTGGAAAAGACGGCGGCCTGACAGGTTATGCCGGAGGCTTAGAAAGGAAACAGTTTCTGCTGAAATTGGAAAATAAAAAACGATGACCCAAAATGATGAAATCCGAAAATTGCTGGAAGATTTGGCTGAGCCGGATTTCCGGAAGTTTTCCAGTTCCTTGATTCCCGGCTTGGCTCCAGGATTTCTGTTAGGGGTGCGCTTGCCGAAGCTGAGAAAGATTGCCCGGGAAATGGCCAGGAAGGATCCTGAGGGCTATCTCAGGAACGCCAGGTGTGATTCCTTTGAAGAAATTATGCTTCAGGGGATGGTAATCGGCAACCTGAAAGGGGAACCGAATACGCTTTTCCCGCTGATTGAAAGCTTTTTGCCTAAAATTGATAACTGGTCGGTTTGCGACAGCTTTTGCAGTTCCCTGAAAATCGCCCGGGAATACCCAGAAGCGATGTGGGGATTTTTACAGCCGATGTTTGAAGATCAACGGGAGTATTACGTCCGTTTTGCGGTGGTGATGCTGATTTTTTATTTTATCCAGAAACCTTACTTACCGCAGGCTTTCGTTTTTTTCGATGGAATTACTTCGGATTCCTATTATGTCAAAATGGCGGTAGCTTGGGCGGTTTCCATCTGCTATCGGGAATTTCCCAAAGAAACGCTGGATTATTTAAAACGCTGCCGCTTGGATCGGTTCACTTATGAAAAGGCGCTGCAAAAGATAATTGAGTCTTTAACAACAGATGCCAAGATAAAAGAAATGTTCCGCGCCATGAAGCGGGAGCGCCGGGGAGAGGAGCAAGGATGATTTTTGAGACAGAACGGCTCTTTGCCAGAAAACTGACCAGGGAAGATTTTCAAGGCTTATGCCGGATTTTGCAGGATCCCGAGGTGATGTACGCTTATGAGCACGCCTTCAGCGATGGGGAAGTGACCGAATGGCTGGAACGGCAGCTATCGCGCTATGAAGAGGACGGTTTTGGCCTATGGGCTGTTATTCTTAAGGAGACCGGTCAATTCATCGGACAATGCGGCCTTACCATGCAGGATTGGGACGGCCGGCGGGTGCCGGAGATTGGATATCTGTTTCAAAAGGCGTATTGGCACAGGGGCTATGCCGCCGAAGCGGCAAAGGGCTGCAAAAAGTATGCCTTTGAGACGCTGAGGCTGTCCCGGGTGTATTCTATCATTCGGGACAATAACCTGCCGTCTCAAAAAGTTGCCCAGCGAAACGGTATGCGGGTATGCGGAAAACAGATCAAACAGTATTACGGCATGGAAATGCCTCACTTGGTGTTTTGTGTGGAGAACAAGCCTAGCGGACCTGTGAAGGTGGACCCTTTAGGGTAAAAGTTGAAGCGCGCTGTCAAAAAGCAGGAAAAAATATTCTTGAATATTTTTGGAAAATAGAAAAGGAGGATTTTATACTATGGAAAAAATCAAATGGGGCGTGTTAGGCTGTGCCGGCATCGCCGCAAGTCAAACCATTCCCGCGATGATGCAGGCGGAAAACGCGGAGCTTTATGGGATTGCCAGCCGGAACCTGGCAAAGGCGGAGGAGTTTCAGCGGCGTTTCGGGTTTGCGAAAGCATACAACAGCTATGAGGCGCTGCTGGATGACCCAAAAATTCAAGCGGTTTATATTCCTTTGCCAAACAATCTTCACGGCGAATGGGTTAAAAAGGCTGCGTCAAAAGGGAAGCATGTACTTTGCGAAAAGCCCCTTTCCGGCAGCGCAAAGGATGTGGAGGAGATCATCCGTTTTTGCGACCAGGCCGGAGTAGTGTTCATGGAGGCGTTTGCGTACCTTCACAGCCCGATTATCAAGGAGATTAAAAAAACAATTCAAAGCGGCGCTATCGGCAAGGTGACCATGGCGGAAGCCTCCTTTTTCATTTTGCCGCCAAAGCCGGATGATATCCGATGGAAGAAAGAAACCCTGGGCGGCGGCGTTTACGATGTGGGCTGTTACCCTATCAGCCTGTTTTTGAACCTGTTTGAGGAAGCGCCTAAGGAAGTGAAAGCAATCGCCCATTTCACAGATCAGGGTGTGGATGATTTAGCGGATCTTTTGTTTTCCTATGAGGATGGGAAAAAGCTGAATATCTCCTGCGGCATGTGCACCAGTCAAAGGGCGGATCGGTTCTATCTATATGGCACTGAGGGCACGCTGGAAGCGCCGATTCCCTATAACGCCAAAGGGAAGCTTCAATTCTCTCTGGTGAAGGGGGATGTCACCACCACGAAAACCATGGAGGTGGAGGACAACTATAAGCTGGAAATTGAGCAGCTTGGCCGCTGTGTCCTTAATGGGGAAACGCCTTGGGTCAGCCATGAGTTTTCCATTGAGAACGCTAAAATTATCGACCGGGTTCTGGAAGCCATCGGTTATTAAGAGGAGGGGAAACCATGAGCGATAGCTTGAGGTTTGTTGCAAAACAGGAGGAATTTCTGCGGTTTGAGAGCTTTTCCAACGATGACGCCTTTGCGTTAGGCTGTCTTTTGGTAAAGCACGGGAAAAAGTTTGGCCCCGCGGCGGTGGAGGTCACGATTAACGGCTTGATTCTATTCCGTAATTTTCCCAATGGGACCAATCAGGAAAACGGCTTTTGGATGGCGGCAAAGCGAAATTTAGTCAACGCCCGGGGAAGAAGCACTTACGGCTCCTTTCTGGAGGCGCAGGAACAGGGAAAAACCTTAACAGATTGGAAACTGCTGCCGGAAACGGATTATGCCCTTTGGGGCGGCGGATTTCCGATCCGTTTAAAAAGCGGCGCTCTGATTGGTACGGCCTGTGTTTCTGGCCTGCCTCACGAGCAGGACCATCAGACCTTAGTAGATGGGATTTCTGAATTTTTAGGTGTAACCGTAGAATGAAAAAGACGAGTATCGTCAGAAAAAAGAAAGCGCAGCCAAAGGCTGCGCTTTCTTTTGTTGAAAGGAGGGTTATGAAAAAATTGAAAAAGGTATATGGTGAACCTTCTGCGTAGAAGGATTGTTGTTGGTCTGTGTGCCCGAGGCTCAGTCGGCTTTCCAACGCACACAGTATACAAACGAAATGTTTTTCGTTTTGGAATGATTATAGTATAGGGGAAGAATGTGTACACATATTTAACGTAATGGGAAATTTGTGCGAAAGATTTGTCAAGAAATTGTAAAAACCAAAATCCTTTTCTTGTTCGGCCACAACCAAAGGGAAAATCCATTCGGTTTATACATTATAAGAAACTGGCGGGACTGCGTTTCCTAGGGCGCGCGCTACCCAAAAGGATTGAATGGCTTTTTTGAGGCCGTTTGAACGAATGCGTTTTCTAAAGCGGAAAAAGGAACCGGGCGGAAGCAAATGCGCTTCCGCCCGGTTCCAGGTATTTCAGTTTATAGGAGATAGGTATAAGCTTAAATTCTGGCGACCCCGGTTTCGTGGGCCGCTTTGATGACCGCCTCAGCCACTACCTTGGCGATCCGTTTATCCAGAGCGTTGGGAAGGATATACTCCTCGTTCAACTCGTCTTCAGATACCAAGGAGGCCAAAGCGTAAGAGGTAGCCACCTTCATTTCCTCATTGATACAGGAAGCCCTGCAGTCCAGCGCCCCGCGGAAAATACCTGGAAACGCCATTACGTTGTTAATTTGGTTGGGGAAATCGCTGCGGCCGGTTCCCACCACCTTGGCGCCGGCGGCTTTCGCCACATCGGGCATGATCTCGGGGGTGGGGTTCGCCATGGCAAAGACGATGGGGTCGGGAGCCATGGTTTTAATCATCTCCGGGGTCAAAACGTTGGGCGCGGAAACGCCGAAGAACACGTCGGCGCCTTGCAGTGCGTCGGCTAAAACGCCTCTTTTGTGTTCCCGGTTGGTGACCTTGGCCATCTCCGCCTGGGCGGGATTCAACTCCTCCATACCCTCGTCAAGGATGCCGAACCGGTCCACCATAATCAAATTCTTTAATCCCAGATTCATTAGATGCTTGCTGATAGCGATTCCGGCGGAGCCGGCGCCGTTGAGCACCGCTTTCACAGAAGAAAGGTCCTTTCCGGTTACCTTCAGCGCGTTGATAAACGCGGCGGCTACCACAATGGCGGTGCCGTGCTGGTCGTCATGGAAAACCGGGATATCGCAGATTTCTTTTAATTTGCTTTCCACCTCAAAGCAGCGGGGGGCGGAGATATCCTCCAAGTTGATGCCGCCAAAGCTTCCGGAAATCAGATAAATGGTCCGTACCAGTTCATCCACATCCTTGGAACGGATGCAGATCGGGAAGGCGTCCACGTCGGCAAATTCCTTAAACAGGGCGCATTTCCCTTCCATTACCGGCATGCCGGCCTCCGGGCCGATATCCCCAAGGCCTAACACGGCGGTGCCGTCGGTGATGACGGCCACCAGGTTATGCCGGCGGGTCAGGTCATAGGATTTGTTATAGTCCTTTTGAATCTCCAGGCAGGGCTCCGCGACGCCTGGGGTATAAGCCAAAGACAGGTCCTCTCTGGTGTTGATAGGGGCGCGGGAAATTACTTCGATTTTCCCGCCCCACTCGTAATGTTTTTTTAAGGATTCTTCACGTATATTCATAGCAATCAGTCCTCAAAGGGGAATTTGTACTGGGTCAGACCCAGTTCGTCACGAACGGCGATCAATTCTTTCTGTACCGCGTCGTTAATCGGCACGCCGCTGTCCTTTCTCTTCTGCCAAACCAGATATTCCTTCTCGCCTGCGGTATAGATTCTTTCGGCGTCGGGCGCTTTTGTGGAATTTCTCAGGTCTCTCAGAATATCACCGGCGGTCTTTTTGAAGGCATCCAGGCCCATGAAAGCCTCGGTGTCGATGGCGATGAAGAAATGGCCCAGATGGAAGGGGATTTTTTCCTTGTTGGGGCCGATGCCGGACAGCGCGCGGAGGAAGTTGCCCTGCTGCAACGCGGCGGACAGAATTTCCACCACCGTGGCGTAACCATAGCCCTTATAGCCGGCCAGATCCTCGCCGATGCCGCCCAAAGGCGCCAGAGCGGCCTTGCCGGCATTCAGGTCGTCAAGAATTTCCACAGAATCAGTGAGGGCCTCGCCATTTCTTCCGATTACCTGTCCCGCGGGGGTGTCCTTGCCGATGCGGGCGTAATATTCGATTTTACCCCGCTGGACAATAGAGGTGGCGCAGTCCAGCACAAAGGGGAATGCCTCATCAGTAGGCATACCAAAGGTAAGGGGGTTGGTGCCCAGCATGTTTTCCACGCCGAAGGTGGGGGCGATGGAGGGACGGGCGTTGGTGCCGGTGATGCCGATCATACCGGCGTCTGTGGCCATGGTGGCGTAATAGCCGGCGATTCCGTAATGGCAGGAGTTTCTGGCCACAACCATACCCATGCCGTATTTTTTCGCTTTTTCGATGGCCATGGTCATGGCTTTGTAGCCCACCACCTGGCCCATACCGTCATGTCCATCCACCACCGCGGTAGCGGCAAAGTCCTTCACCACTTCAAATTCAGTGACCGGATTCTGGATACCCGCCTTGATGCGGTCCAGATAGATGGGCTTAAAACGGTTGACGCCGTGGGACTCAATGCCCCTCTTGTCGGATTCCAGCAGGATATCCGCGCAGATTTCGGCGTCGGCACGGGGAATACCGTAGCCGACAAAAGCGTCGATGACAAAGTTGGTGATGGTTTTCCAATCCACAATATTTGTTTTCGCCATGTTTTTTCCTCCTAAATGTTTATGGTTTGATAAAGAGAAATAAAAAAAGCGCACTACTCCAAAACGGAATAGCGCACTCTCAATTCTCTCTGTGCTTCCAAAGCTATTATAACAGATCCTATAGGATTAATCAATCCATTTCGAAAAAAACAGCAAAATAATCCAAAAACACGATTTCATTATTAAAGGAACCACACGTCAGGGTTGGTGGACGAGATCGCTACCGCCCCGGCGGACAGCGCCCCCACCACATCCTCTTTATCTCGGATCAGGCCGCCGGCGATGATGGGTTTATCGCACTCCTGCGCCAGCTGACGGATGATTTTCGGCATGACCCCGGGCAGAACCTCTAAGAAATCGGCGAAGGAATGCTGCTTAGACCCTAATATATTTTCCATTACCCGGGAATCCAGGAGAAAATAGCGTTGAATCGTCAACAGGCCCAGCTGGTGGGCGTAACGGATCAAAGGGGCTTTGGTGGAAATAATGCCGTCCGCTCGGGTTTGGGTTTTGATGAAGTCCACGCCCACTTCCCGGGGAGCCAGGCCATCGATAAGGTCTATATGGACCACCGCCACCTTGCCCTTTTGTTTCACCCGCTCCACAATGCCGCCAATGCTGCAGATATCCCCAAACAGAAGAAACACCACGCCGCTGTCTGATTTCAGGCTTTGCTCCAGCTCCTGAGGGCTCTTGGCCGCGGCGGCAATGGGGGCTTCCATAAATAAATCCAAAAGTTTTTCTCGCAATAATGCTGTTTTATCCGGCATTTTATGAATCTCCTCGCTTTTTTGAGGGTGTTTTGTGCTTTTGCGCGTTGCTCTGTTTTTATTTTATACTATTTTGTCAAAGAGCACAAGGGAGGAATTGATTGCGAAAAAGGGCATTTTTTTAGAAAACCTCTAGTTTGTCCGGTGTTCATTTAGAAGCGGGACCGATATACTAAAATTAAGCTGAAAAGTGATAAAATAAAGAAAGGATGGTAGAACAAAAATGATTAAAATTGTGGCGGTTAATACCTTAAAGCCCGGCGTTTTGCAGGACTATCTCAAGGCGGTCGCGGAACTGATTGAGAAAAGCAATCAGGAAGAGGGCTGTATTTCTTATCAGATTTATCAGGATAAGAATGACGAAAACCAGGTGGCTATGTTTGAGGAATGGAAAGATGATGAGGCCATTGCGCTGCATAATGCCAGCGAGCATTTTACCAGAATCTGCCCTCAGCTTTCTCAATACTGCGTTGGAGAAGCCGTGGTGAATTTTTACAAGGAAATCTAACTGATGAAAAAGCCCCATGGAAACATGTTTCCATGGGGCTTTTTTCTTTTACCCGCAAAATCCCGGCTGTGCCGGGAATCATTATTGCTTATAGCCCAGGGTATTCTTTAAATTATCCACCAGATCGGTATATTTAGTGGATTGAAAACTAAAGGTGTTTTTTAATAACAACCGTTCCCGAAGGTTTAGCTTTTCCGTCATTTCGTAAAGATTTTCTTCGCTTTTCGGCTGGCTGCCAGATTCTGTGGGCGCGTCCTGAGGGCGATTTCCGGAGACCCGGCCGCACACCTTTTGCTGGAAGCTTTGCAGCTTTTCGTTAAACTGAGCGATATGTACGTTTGTCACCACAAAATCGGTGACGAATATGGCACATAGAACCCCTGCGATAATATAAACGGCCAAGGGGGGCAAAAGGCGGGTTGTATGGGTCACAAAGGGATGGATCCATTTAATCAGCAGCACAGACATAGCGCCAAAGGCTAACGCGCCCCAGAAGCAGACGCGGCCTTTGATATTCAAAAACCAGCCGGTATAATCCCACCATTTGGCGTGGAAAATTTCTTCTAAAGCCCAGCCGGTGATATATTCCAAAATACAGTTAACAACCATGCCGGCGAAAAACAGAACTACCGGATTGGGAATCCAGCCTAAGAGCAAAACATCCAACAATGCGCCGGAACCATAAATAGGGCAGTAGGGGCCGGCTAAAAAGCCCCGGTTAATTACCAAACGTTTTTCTTGAATGGAGCAGACCAGGGTCTCATAAACCCAGCCTACTATATTATAGAACATAAACCAAAGGAAAAATTGACAGACCAGCATCATGGCGATATCACTTCCAATTCAAAGTCAGGGATAAAGAGGATTGGAGTAGGATCAACAGCCGTCGGAGGGATTCTCCGCTAACTTGGAAAGAGCCAGAGCTGATAGGAACTTTCTGCGCAGCATGGGATAAGGATTATGCTTGAAGGTTTCATAAAGCGAACAGCCCTTATCCACCAAACAAACGACCAGGCCCTCCCGGCAAAGGGGAGGAATCGGCGTCAAGGGGAACATATGCTTTTTGATGACTTCCCGTTCCACCCGGGATAGATCAAATTCCTTCTGCGCGTTCGCGAAAGCGTCACTGGCATGGGTGAAAGCGTGAAAGGTGTGCCCTTCGCCGGAGCTGTGCCAATCATAAAGAAAATAATCATGGAGAAGCGCCCCGCGGACTAGCTCCTGTTCCCTGGATTTAATATGAAAATACCAGGACAGATAATAGCTGTAATAAGCCACGGCGATACTGTGCAGCAAAACAGAGGTATTCCCGTGCTGCACAAATTGGCTGGTGGTGCAGAAACTGGAACAGGAAGCGACATCCTCCAGATACGCTTTGAATTCTTTGTTTTTACACACAATCTTTCTGGGGGTGACCCTGCAAAGCCGGCGGAGCCAATTCAAGATTATCACTGCTTTCCGAAAAAAGAAACGATTGTTGATTTTTACTCATATGTGTATTATATTATTTTTAAAGAGTATTGGCAACGGGCATTTGAAAAAAATATGTTTCTTAAGCAACAGTTTTAGCGAATTGTGTTGCTTTTTGGGGGAAGTATGGAAATTTTAAGAAATGGGCGGGGCAGCGGCGGCACGCGGATAGACCGCCGGTGGCTGAAAACAAAGCGGGCGGTAAAAACAGCGCTGGTGGAATTGATGGCGGAAAAGGACATCTCACAGATCTCAGTAAAAGAGCTTGCGCAAAAAGCCGACATCAACCGGAAAACCTTTTATACCCATTATAACAGTATCTATGATATTTTCGATGAAATCGAAAACGAGATGATTCAGAATCTGCAGAGGCTGATCCAGGAAAGGGATTTTACCAACCGGGGCTTTGACACCTATCCCTTGTTCAAAGCTCTGAACGACTTAATTTATGAGGATTTTGATTTTTACCAGAACCTGTTGAGCCACGCCAGCGCCCATGGCCCGTTAATCAATAAAATAAAAAACGTGCTTCAGGAGGAGTTTTTAAGAACTGCCCAGGATAAGGTGAAAGCTCTGCCGGACCAATTTTTATACGTGATTGAATTTATATCCTCCGGTATTATTTCTATGTATGTATTATGGTTTGATTCCGATCAAAAAATACCGTTGGAGGAATTGGCGAAAACCGCTGGGATTTTGGTTTCCAGCGGGATCGATATTATGATAAAGGAAGCAAAAAGATAAAAGGGAACGGCGGGGTGGTGGTAGAGGAGCTGATCCCCGAAGCCCATTTGGGGGAACA
>CABUCM010000002.1 GCA_902490005.1 uncultured Ruminiclostridium sp. | reverse complement strand
GCAACCGCTGATTTTCTGCAATGAGATCTTCTTCGGTCGATTGGGGAAGCTTGCGCGGACATCCACTTCTCTTGCGGCCTCGACGTTCAACAGCCAATCCTTCCGCCCCTTCCTCCAAGTAGGCTCGCTCCCAATTTTTCACACGGTCTTCTCCTACAATCTCAAAACGAAGTCTCGTTTCCTTATAACTTAGTCCCTCGTCTCGCATGGTCTCCACCACTATCTTTTGAATTCTGGTGTATATCGTTTGTTTCCTATTCCTTTGGGCATAAAATCACCCCACTTGTTATTCAGTATATCATACTGTCTAACAAATGGGGTGCAGTTCAAAAATAGGAAGCGGTTTTTTCATTTTTTAGGGACCGGCAGAGAAATGATTTTCCATGGCTCGTCCGGGCTGTCCTGGAAATTGAAAGGGGAAGGAGACAATGGGCTTTAGCCGGCAGCCGGGGCGAAAGAAACGATTAAGCAGCCATCCTTCAAGGAATACATCAAACAGCGTTAGAGACAGACCCAATAGCGGATCAAAGGAGTTTATAGATCCGTTTACGGGTAGAAAAAATACCAAGGCGTAAAAGCAGCGCCATTTCTGGGGCCGGCCATGAGTTAGTAATGCGGCTGGCCGGCCCATTCATGGCATCTTGAGGAGCGTTGTGCGCTATTATGCCCTTCTAGGGCTTACACAAATCCTCGGCTTTGCCGAGGATGCTGGCTTCGCGCTGATTGGGATCACCCGTCCGCGATTCGCGCTTTTTCATCGGTTGCCTTTTAAAAGTTATATTCTGTTTCCTCTGAGACCGGGTAAGTATCGTTAACCAATAAAACCGGCACCAGCATCTGCGTATGGCGTCCCGGAACTGTGCAGGAGATCACAAACCGGACGTATGGCGCCTGCAGCTCCTCAAACTGGACGAATAAAGACAGCTCCGCCCAGTTGCCTGTAAAGCGATCTCTTTGAGCGTATCCCTTTTTCAGTGTCAGTCTGCCGAACCGGGATGGAGAAATTTTTATATTTTCGCCGCATAGCACTTCAAATTCCAGTGTATCCGTGATTTTTCCGGAATTGCAGACGCGAAGAAGCAATTCTTTTTCTTCCCCTTCCCGAATCCCGGGGCCTCCCACAGGGACCGGCTGAAGGTCAAAAGCGTCAAACCGATACACAGGCCCCTCCGCCATTCTGGCAAAAAGCCGGTGATCCTCGCAGTACATGGCTTTTCCCGCTTCCTCCGGCAGATAGGTGAGTTCATCTGTAAAACACACCTTTGACCCTCGCGAGAGGGCCGCCTGCCTGGCGATACATTCCACGCGAGCGGACAGCTCATCGATATCTTTGGGAATTTGGCTTCCGTAGTCGCCCAGTTCTCCAAGGTTCAAGCAGCCTGTTTTTATGGCGCGTCCAATGGGCGTAACCCAGCGCTCTGGAATTTTTTCACAGCCATGCAGAATTCCGAATATGGACCCTACGGTAGCCGCGGTACAATCGGTATCTTCACCGCAGTTTACAGTCCAGCACATTGCCCGGTCAAAGTCCTCTCCCCCGTACAGCAGGCCGATGATAACGATTCCGATATTGGAGGGCACGTCGAAGCCTAAGCGGCCGGACCACAGTCCCTGTTCATAATCCTCCTGGGAACCGTTAGCCTCATCTGCCTGGGCTACGCACCCCCGATAGTTTTGCAGAAGATTCAATCTCGCTTCTAAATAATCCATTCCCTTTTGATAGCATTCCACCGCTAATTTAACGGCGCCGGCGGTAGCACTTTCTTCCGGAATATAGGATAAGCCGATTTGAATCAGCTCATCCACGTCGCTGATCACATAGGCGGCGCTTTCCAGGGCGGCGCAGAAAATCTCCGCCCAGGTTCCCTCGCCGTCTCCGTGGTCGAGGATCGCGTCCTCATAGGCGTACGCCGCCGCCAGCTGCGGCTGCCCCGGCGCGATGGCCGCCCAGATTTCCGAGCGTATGTAGGCCCCGCAGCTGTCCTTGAACTCATTTTTCCAGCTTCCGCTGAGAGGCGGCACCAGACCTGCCCTCATGTTGATTTTTCCGGTGCCGTACTCCGCCCAGTGGGGAGTGACATAGGTAAGCCAATATTCGGCCAGAGTTCTCGCGTTAATGTCGATTCCTTCCTCCTCCAGGGCGATCAGCCATAGCAGTTGGATGTCCAGGTCGTCGTTGGGAAGGGGATTTCCATCCAACTCTTGAGTATAAAAGGAAACTTGGTTTATCTGCCGCTTCCATTCAAAGGGCGCTCCGAGCGTGCCGCCTATATTTTTTCCAAGAAAACAGCCCAGCAGCTTATCGCGGTATTCCTCGCTGTTCAGGCGGATTCTGCGTTCTGGATTTTCATACGGGCGGGGATAAAGTGCTTCTAATCTTTTTCTTGGCGCAATTCTCATGTGATTTGACTCCTTTTCTCATTTATTGCACTCCCCTCCTCTGTCTTGCTATGTACTCGGAGGGAGTAATGCCGAACCGTTTTTTAAAGCATTTGCTAAAATAAAGCGCATCGGAAAAGCCTACGCTCTGCGCCGCTTCCCCCACCATATGATGGCCGCTGTCGATGCTTTCCTTGGCGCAGAGCATGCGCTTTTCGATGATAAATTTCTTTAAGGGCATTCCGATGATTTTTTTAAAAATAGCACTTAAATGGTCCTCGTTAATATAAAACTCCTTGGCCAGCTGCCGCACGGAAAGCTCCGGGTCGGATATATTATTCTCGATTTCAGCGATTACATTTTTCGCCAGATTATAATGGGGATTCAGCTTGCCGGCGCATAAAAAATCCACGATCCTTTGGAAATACTCTTCCAGGCTTTCCTCGCATTTTTTCAAACTCCGCTGGGCGCTCATAAACTCGATCGGGTCAAAATCCTTTCCAAAAACGTCGGCCAGGCTGTATTCTGTCTCTCTCAGGAACAGCACGCCTGATATGGTCAAATCGATATACGCCAGGCGGATATACTCAAAGGGCAGGTTTCCCTGCCGGAAGGTCAGGCTGAGCTTTTTCAGCCTTTGATAAATTGCCGGCATATCCAAACAGCGCAGGTGCGCCAGTATCTCGGCTCTCAGGTTTTGCTGGTCGAAGGCCACATCCTTGACGTCCCGCATAATATTCTCATAGACAACGTCCGTATCCTGCCCACAAAAAATATTGTGCTTCAGGGCATACGCCGCTTCCAGATAGCTTTTCCGGATATTCGCGATGCCGGCGAAAATGCTTCCGCAGCCCGCGCAGCATTCCAGTCCCATTCCGGAACGTATGGTGTCCTTGAGCTTGCGTACGACCAGATCCATATCGTAATTCAGATCATATTCCCGGCTTGGCAGTTCAAAAAGAATGCACAGCCTGACGGTTGTTCCCACGGCGTCATTAAATAAATAATAGTTTTCATAGTCGTCAAGGGCCATTTCCACATGACGCTTTAGAGTCAGGTAGAAAAAATCCTCAGGGAAAAAATCATCCTGCTGCGGAATCAATTCTAAAATCAACACACGATAAATCTGCGTGGTATAAGGGATGTGGTAAAAATCAAATTTTGTGCGAAGCACCGCGTTGCTCAGTTCAGTGTTTCGGGAAATCAGCCATTGAAAAAACTTTTCCTTGCGCAGGTTTTCGTTAATTTCCGCTTTTTGCTCCAGCGAGTGGACATACTCCTTTGTTTGATGGTCATCCCTGAGCGATTGAACCAGGCGATCCAAAGCGGTTCCCAGTTCCAATGGGTCGATGGGCTTCAGTAGATAATTGTGTATTCCCAGCCGCAGCGCCTCTCTGGCGTAAGAAAAGTCCTCATAAGCGCTCAAAAACAATATCTGAATTTTTGGCCGTTCCGCCCGCAGCTTCCTCGCCATGGATATTCCATCCATAACCGGCATACTGATATCGGAAATGACGATATCCGCCGTGTCGGTTTCAAAAAACGCCAATGCCTCCATTGCGGAACAGAACGCGCCGCAGATTTCCATCTCGTATTTGGTCCAGTCTACGGCTCCCTGAAGCTCCCGGAGGACAGAGACTTCATCGTCAACAAGAACCACCCGATACACAAATACCCCTCCCAAAACCTTTCTCTATCGGGAATCCGGAAGCCAAATGGTAACCAACGTTCCTGTTCCCGGCACGGATTCGATTTCCAGTCCGCAGCCTTTCCCAAATTTCAGCCGCAGTCTTTCGTGCACATTTTTCAGCGCAAAATGGTTTCCTTCCTCTTTTTTTAGGGGAAGCCCCTCATCGGCCGGAAATCCCCGGCCATTATCAAAAATAAAGACCGCCGTACGGCCTTTGATCCGGCTGCCGATGATTTCCAGCCTTCCCTTGCGCCCATACCCCATGAAGCCATGCAGAATGCTATTTTCCAGTACCGGCTGAAGCGTCAGCTTAAGGATCGGGCAGGACAAAAGCGCCGGATCTATATCGATGGTAAACTCAAACAGTCCCGGATGAATCCTTTGCTGAATGAACAGATAATCCGCCGCCAGCTCAATATCCTCCGCTACCGTAACCACGGTTTCTTTTTTTAAAACCTTGCGGTAGTAAGAGCCAAGATGGCGGAGAGCGCCCGAGGCCGCCTCGTATTCCCGGCCGGCAATCAGATAATTGATTCCGGATATCGTGTTATACAGCAGATGGGGGTTAATCTGCGCCTGCATAAAGTCCAGGGCGTAGCTACGTTTTTGCCTTTGTTCCAGCCAGATCTGGTAGGTCAGTTCTTTAATATCCCGGACCATCTTATTAAAGCTCTGTGAAAGCTCTCCGATTTCATCTCGGGAACTAACCGAAAGCCGGGCGTCAAAATTTCCCGCGCTCACGCTCTGCGTAAATCTAAGCAAATTTCTCAAGGGTTTCGTGATGTACCGGGAAAGCATGATGGCCAATACGGAAGTAACTAAAATAAAGATCAGCCCAAGCAAAAGAATTGTCTGAAAAAAGGGCCGGTTCTGCTGCAAAATCACTTTTTGGGGAATCATGCCCACTACATACCAATCCGTCCCATCCACCGGCGCCATCGCCACCAATGTTTCCCCGCCGCTGCCGGTGCGGTAAATTTCAGCCTGAGAGAGATCCCTGCTTTGGAAATATTCCTCGTTTCCCACAGAGGTAAAAAGCTTGGATTTATCCGCTGAGGACATAACGGTCCCAGAGGCGTTTACAATGAAATACTCGCCGTTGATTTCAGAATTTACATTAGAGAAAACATCAGAAAAGGCGCTTTCCCGAATTTCCAAGCGAATGGCGCCGATGCACCGGCCGCTTTCCGTGTGAATAATGGATTTCTCAATCACCAGGTTGGATTCCGGCGGCTTCTTCCCCTGATGATCGCTGATGGAAATTACTCCATTTTTTGCGACGGCTCTCCGGTACCACTGGGATTCCAGGTTGCGCGCATCGCAGGTTACATAGTTCCCGGGATAATTGTAGGTCATGCCGGTGCGGGAGACAACGACCATACTGCTGGCAAAATCGCCCACGCTGATAATCGTAGAAGTGGAAGTCCTCATTTGATACAAAAATGCCAGGTTAGGGTTTGGTTCGGTTGAATAATCGTGGAGAAGCGCCTCCTGGAGTATGGCCATCGTGGAAAACGCTTTGACATTATATCGGATATGCTTGACATTATCAGCGATCTGGCGGGATATCAGCGCCGTGTTTTTTTCCAGGCTGTCACAGCCGTTGCTCAGTCCGGACGTAGTTAGTATCACAAAGGCCGCCGCCATAACCGCGAGAATTGACATAACGGTAACCGGAACAAAATATAGAAGAATTCTTGTTCTGATTTTCTGCTTAGGTTTTCTTTTCTTTTTTACAGGCACGCTTCTCCACAACCTCTATAAAATTTTCACCAGTATAGCACAGTAATTTTGTTTTTTAAATAATAAAACTATGAAAATTAGCCCAAGAGACCAATTCTCCCGAATTATTACATATGGGCTGGGATTTCTCCATTTCATATATATCGAACGATCTCATATAATAGAATTGCTCTAAAAATTTTATGTGGGAGTGTGAAAACTATGAAAAACGCAAAAAAATTTCGAAACATTCTTTCCTTGGTTCTCGCGTCCTCTATGTTGCTTGCCGTTGCAGGCTGCTCCGGCGGTGAAGCACCCGCCTCATCCGGAACACCGGAAGCGCCCGCCTCAGGCGAGAAGGTGAAAATCAACATGATGTTCCAGGTCAGCGCCAGTGGACCGGAACGCCCGGATTTTGTAGTGGAAAAGATCCGCGAGAAATATCCCGATATAGAAATCGTGCCGGACTATGTGGAAGGCGATGAATCCAACTATGCCACGAAAATCCGCACGCTGATTTCAGCCGGCGGCGACGGTTTGGATGTTTGGTGGGATCGCGGCGGCACCTGGGTGCTTCCGGTTTTAGAAGCCAACGCCGCGCTTCCCCTCAATGATTACCTCGACAAGGTAGACGGCTTTTGGGATACGGTAGATGAAAGCGCCATCAAGCCCCACACCGACGGCAACATCTACGCGATCCCCTGCGAGGAAGTCTTTTGGGAGATTATCCTTTACAACAAGGAAATTTTTGATCAGTATGGGCTCAAAGCCCCCAAAACCGTGGATGAGCTGAAAAATATTGTGACTGTACTTAAAGACGCCGGCATCACGCCTTTGGTGTGCGCCGCGAAGGCCGGATGGCCCGCCACGATGCAGGTGGAGGGCTTTGCCTATTCCATGGACCCGGAGATCACCTCAAAGATCATGAAGGGGGAGGCCAAGTTCTCAGATCCACCCTATTTAGAGGGAACCAAAGTGATTCAGGAGCTATTCTCCCTGGGCGCGTATCCGGAAAACATCGCTATGATGGATGAAACAGAGGCCCTCAACTTATTTTATTCCGGTGAAGCGGCTATGATGTCCAACGGTTCCTGGGGGCTTCCTCCCGCGTGCAAGGAGCTTGAGGGCAACTGTGATTATTTCTACTATCCGGCAATTAACCCGGATGACGCTGATTCCATCGGCAAGGCCTGTGCCGGCGGCGTAAAGGACAACGCGGGCGCGATGGTATATTCCGGTACTAAATATCCGGAACTGGCCACAGAGCTGGCTGTGGAAATGTCCCGTAACTATCAGCGTTATCTATATGAAATCGATCAAAGCCCCTTTGTGGTTTACGACGCGGAAGCCCTGGGATGGGACACTCCCGATTTTGACCCGGTCGCCCTTCGCTTAGCCGATGAAATGGGCAAGTATGACCATTCCTATCCTTTCGTGCAGGATTCTCTGCCAACCTCTGCCGGCGCCACCCTGCTGATGGAATCCAGCAATAAGCTTTTCGCCAATACCGGAAACTATTCGGCCGAGGACTATGTAGCCGACCTTGACCGCGCTCTGGAAGAAGAATAACGATTTTCGCGCACGGCCGCCAAAGCTGGCGGCCGCGCCTGCTTCTAACGAATTATCTGACAAAAGGGGGGTCCCTATGAAAAAGGTGTTAGGCGATAAACGCACGATTTTTTTGTTTTGCCTGCCCGGCATGGTGCTGTTTCTCGCTTTTGTCATCTATCCGCTTATCAATGTGATTATTATGTCCTTTCAGCAGTACAACGGCGTCACACCCGGTACCTTTAACGGGTTGGAAAACTATTTGAAAATATTTCAGGAAGAGGATTTCTGGGCCGCTAATTGGCGTTCCTTATACCTATGCCTGCTGACCATGTTTGTGGATACTTTCCTCGTCCTCGTATTCACGCTGATTATCGTGGGCCTGAACCGCACGATGCAAAAGCTGTGTAAAATCGCTTTTCTCCTGCCGTTTGTCCTGTCCATCTCCGTAATCTCCCAGCTTTGGCTGGCCATCTACCATCCTGACTGGGGAATTCTAAACGCTTTCTTGGATGCCATTGGGCTGCACGGCCTCACCCACGGATGGCTCCTGGACCCCAACACCGCAATGGTTTGCATCGGCTTTGTTGGAATGTGGTGGATTTTCGGTATGCAGCTTCTGCTGATTTACACCGGATACCGTTCTATCCCGGAAACCTATTTTGAGGCGGCGGAAATAGACGGCGCAAACTATTTGCAGAAGGTGCGGGCCATCACCATCCCGTTGCTGAGAAACATTCTGCAGCTCAGCCTTATCATGACAAGCGTAGGCGGATTGTATACGTTTCCGCAGGTGTATATCATGACAAAGGGCGGGCCGGGGAATTCCACGGAAACCATTATGATGTACATGTATAAGCAGGTGTTTTCCAATCAGCGCTTTGGCTTAGGCTCCTCCATTGCCGTGGTGGCGATTCTGGAAACTTGTATTGTGCTCGTCATCATCATGATGCTGACGAGGCAGAAAAAGATAGAATTTTAGGGGGTGCCGAGGGTGAGAAATACCATTATTCGAAGATTTTGGACCGCGGTTATGGGATTGGCCATGCTGGTGTCCATTTATCCATTGTTCTGGATCATTATCAATTCCTTCAAGCCCACATCGGAGATCGTTTCAAAAGAGACTTTTTCCATGCCAAAGTCATTGTTCCTAGACAATTACTATACCGCCATTGTTGAAAAAAACATTCTGACCTATTTTTTCAACAGCTTGTTTATCACCATCTGCACCATCATCCTCACAGTGATCGTTTCCACCATGCTGGGTTATGCGGCTACCAGAATGCTGTGGCGTTTTGGGAATAAGCTCATCGCCATCATCACGCTGGGTATCCTGCTGCCCTCACAAATCGTGGTAGCCCCTGTTTTTATCCTGGTCCGCGACCTTGGGCTGAGCGATACCCACTGGGCCCTCATTCTGACCGTCAGCGCGTTTAACATTTCCATCTCCACCTTGATCGCCGCGGGCTTTCTGCGAAGCATCCCAAAAGAGGTGGAGGAGGCCGCTGTCATCGACGGCGCCGGCGCGCTGCGGATTTTTTTCCAGGTGATTATCCCCATTCTGAAACCCGCGATTTCGGCTATGTCCATCAACATTTTTCTGAACAGCTGGAATGAGTTTATTTATGCCCTGGTCCTTTTGCGGACACAGGCCCTTAAAACTCTGCCGGTGATGCTTATGGGTTTTTCCGAGCTTCGCACCGGCGTGGATTACGGCGGCCTGTTCGCCGCGATGGTTCTTGCCAGCATAGTTCCTATCATTATGTACATTACATTCAGCGGCCAAGTGGAAAAGGCATTAACCGCCGGAGCTATTCTGAAATAAATTCGACAGGAGGAAACAAAATGTTAAAAAGCAAGCACACGGTCCCGATTGGGCCTATGTCCGTAGGCGGGCTTTGGGGACGCAGGCTGAAAGATTCTGTCACCCGCTGGTCTCTCCAGGTAAACGAGGACACGCTGCTGGACTGCTTCCGCCATCGTCCGGGGAGACAATCGTTCATTGGGGAGCACGCGGGAAAATTCCTGGACGGAGCTATTCTGGATAACCTGATTGTAGAGGATCCCCGGCTTTGGGAAAAGATCGACCGGGTTGTCCGGGAACTTATGGCCTGTCAGGAGCCGGACGGTTATCTTGGCACCTATACGCCGGATATGCGCTGGATCGGACGGGCCACCGAGCGGGAGGAAAACAACGCCTGGGATGTGTGGGTCGCCAAATATTGCCTGCTGGCGCTGCTGCGCTATGACCAGCTGCACAGCAGTCCGGACGCCTGCGACTGCGCCCGCAGGATTATTCGGCAGCTCGCTGCTGTTTTCGACGAGCAGGGAACTCATAATTTGAATACCTCCGATTGTCACGCCGGATTAGCCAGCGGCTCTGTGCTTGAGGCACTTGTTTTATGGTATCAGCGGCTGAAGGACGAGGACATCCTGCGCTTTGCCCGCTATATCGTCACCTATTATTGGAGCGACCAGGCGCCTGCCACACCACATCTGCTTTCCCGTATGACACAGCTTCCCTACGGCCTGAAAACCACAGGGCGGGGCAAGGCCTATGAAATGATGAGCTGCTTTGTCGGTTTGACAGAGTATGCGCGGGTCACGGGGGACCAAGATCTTCTCGGCAGGGTCACAGAGGCACGGGACCATATCGCAGACTACTACCGTGAGGTAAACGGCTGTATGAGCGAGCGGGAATGGTTTCCCAACGCCGAAAACATCAGCGAACATTCCGAATTGGAAAACTGTGTCGCTTTTACCTGGATCCAGCTTAATTTGAGGCTGTTTGAGCTTACCGGCGACATGAAGTGCATCGATTATGCGGAAGAAACAGCCTATAACCATATCATGCAGTCTGTCTGTCCTGACGGCAGCACCTGGATCTATTACACCCTTCTGACCGGGCCGAAGGATTTTTCCTACTGGAGCCAGCTTCCCGGTTCAGCACATTATCATGAAATGATGCGCTTGCTTGGCGCGTCTCTCGCGGAAGAAACCCCAGAAGAGACGGAGCCTGCTCCGGAAGCTCCCCTCACGTGCTGCCATACCAACGGCCAGCGCGCGTTGGGGCTGGTTCCCCAATATATTTATACCCAGTCCGGCGACGATATTTTTATCAACTTTTTCATTGATTCCTCAAAAACCCTTATGGTCAACGGTTCCCCAGTAACGCTGGCCTTACAAACGGATTTTCCAAAATCCGAAAACATCAGGCTGACAGTCGAAAGCAAGCAGCCTGTTAATCTCTATGTCAGGATCCCCGCCTGGACCGATCACGCGGAGATTTCCGGAAAGACTTGTCTGCCCGGACAATACGAGATGCTGAGCGTCTCAAACCGCTCTGTTTTCGATATCCGTATTCGCCAGCCCCTCCGCCTGATCACACCAGGGTTTGTAAACCGGGGAAAATTTGCTATAGCACGCGGACCCGTTTTATATGCAGTAGACTCCTGCCCAGAAGGTTGGGACTTTGATGATATCGCTCTTTCGCTTTCCTCTAAGCAGCCGCTCAGCGCTTTGAGGCCTTTTGAGGAAAATGGTTGGATGGCATTCCGTGGGAAGGCCTATCGAACCGAACATCATATTTCTCAGCTTAATTGGAAGGATATCCCGCAAAGCCTCCCGCAGGCCGAGGTAGTTCTGCGCCCCTTCTTTTTCGCGGGGCTGGGGAAAAACCTATCTTACGCTCAGCGTATTGAAGGGGAACCCATTCCCTACGATCTCGCCGAACCGTTAACGGAATTCCGTGTTCTGTTTCCCGCTTTCTTTATTTAAGAAGAACAGGGGCCGGAATTTGGAACTCAAAAGTGAGACCATCCAGATTCCGACCTCTTTTTCTATGCTATAAACCCGGTATTTAAACCGTTTTTCGAGGTTTATCTCTTTTTATAGAAATGTGACATCAAAAAGCAAAAAACAGAAAAATGATATACTCTAAAGTAAAAATTGAAAAAATACAATGTGAAATCGAAAATGAAGGCGTTCGGGACCGCAAATTTTTATCCCGTTGCAATTCATTGATGATTTTAGTTTTGATATATGGGTCCGATATTTTTCTCATATTATTTTTACTGATGGCTTTTTAACAACCTTTATAGATGAGTATTATTAATATGAAAAATTTGGTTTATCTGCGGCTATTGTGAATTTTAGAGGAATATGTTATCTTTAACATGTAAAAATCGGGGAAAGGCTGGGAAGCATGAGACCTATCAGTGTTATGGCAGTAGATGATGAAATTTTAGCGCTTGATTATATCGAGAAGCTGATCGCTTGGGAACAAACGAATTATCGTCTTGCGGCCAAAGCTACCAGCGCTGGAGAAGCGGTTCGTTTATTTCAAAAACTGAAACCAACTATTATGCTGGTGGATATTTCCATGCCCGATAAAAATGGAATTAACTTAATGCAGGAAATCTTAGACTTCGGAATTCCGGTGAAATTTATTTTTTTAACGGCGTACCGGGAGTTTCAATATGTCCAGGAAGCGTTAAGAATGGGAGCCAGCGGTTATGTGCTTAAACATGATTTACAAGCAGAAACCTTATTGCATGAATTAGACCGGGCAGTGGCAAGCTTATCTATGGAATTGAAAAATCGAAGGAGCCAGGAAAAGCGGGAAAACGGCCAAACGCGTCAAATTCTTCCTTGCGTTTTGTGCCCGGACAGTGTTTACCCAGTTTTAGGAGGTGATTTTGAAATTTACGCCCCTCCTGTGGAACCGATTCGGTGTATTGATTTTAGTCAATACCAGGCTATAGATTATGTGGAGATTCTGGATGCGGTAAAAAACAAATTTTTTCTTGGTATTTATCTGAAAAATGTTTATCGTTACTCTGTTATATCCCAGGAATTGAAAATGCTGGGAGAAGAATTGCAGCAGATTTTTTATGAGTATACCGGCTTTAATGCCTCTGTTGCCTTTGCGGTGACGCCATGTTTACAGGCTCAAAGTCAGCAGATTTATCAGAGACTGAGTGATTTTGTTGAACGGCGCTTTTTTCTTGGACAAGGGCAGATTCTCTATTTAAGAGAGGAGCCAACCATCCCCGTAGGCGAACAGGTTTCTCAAAAACAGATCGACGAGTTGTTTTCTCAGATTAGAAAGGGAGAACCCGGGGAAACAATATTAAAAAATACATTTGAAAAAGCTAAGGGCTCGATGTCGGCGTTCGCAATGCTGGTGAAAATGCTGGTTACCGGAATCAACTGGCAGCGAGGAGAATTGGACATGCCCTCTTTGTATGAGCTGGATCAGATGGGTGCGTTCAATCGGGAACTATGGAGAGATTTTTTAGGAATTTATACATGGTTCTCTGAGCAGTTTCAGTTGCTCTCCAAAGAAATTTTGGCCCATAATCAAGGACAGGGTTCTTCTAAAGCGGGCCAGGCGGTTTTGTTTATCCAGCGGAATTACAGCCGTGATCTTAGCGTTGAAACGATAGCAGAAGAACTGGGAATCAGCGGCGTTTATTTAATTAAGATTTTTAAACAAGAAACTGGAAAAACCGTCACCGAATATCTTACGGAGTACCGTATGGAAATGGCAAAAAAGCTAATTTTACAACGCCGGTGGAAAATCTATGATTTAGCGGAACAGGTGGGGTACCATTCCGCCCAGTATTTCAGTACGGTCTTTAAAAAATATACCGGATCTACCCCTCAGAAATACCGCAGTCAGAATAAAAGCTTGCTTCATTAGAGGAAAATTGCTATGCGGAAGATAAAACATAAAATCATTTTAGGCGTTATGGTGGTAGTAACGGTATGTCTGTTGATTGGCCTGGGAGTCACTTATCGATATGTACATACCACGCTTCGGGATCAAATTCTTTCTGATAACGCAATCAAGCTGTCTCAGACGGCCAGAATGTTGGAGTATATGGAAGACGATTCACTGAAACTAGGCTATACAATTGTGGCGGATGAAGATATCACTGATTTTATCCAGTCCCAGAACTATGCTTCAGTAGAGGAAGAGGTCAACACTACCCATAAGGTTGTAAAAAAATTGCAGCAGTATATCAGCATGAGGGAATATGTTCAGTCAATCGCGCTGGTATGCCAAGATGGTTCTGTATTGTGGGATAAAGCTCCATTTGATGAGTATTTTTCGAATGTATTAAAGGAACCCTGGTACACAGAAGGCAACCACACCGAGAATAGGTTTTATTTTACTGATCCCCACAACCTCTCCAACTTGTATGGTGCGGAGGAACCAATACTGAGTCTGATTGCGCCTGTAGTTGATCCGGATAGGCCTCAAGAAGACGCAGGCCAGGTGATTATTAACCTTCGTCTGACTTGGCTGATTGATCACATTAAGGAAGACGCCAGCTATTTTGACGATTTTGCCTGGGCTAACAGCAAGGGAACAACGCTTTACTGGCCGGAAGGACGAGTTACCGGTCATATGACAGACACAATGATTCAGAATAACAGCGTTTCTGCCCCGAAAAACTTGGCGCAGATTCAGGATGGATATCTGATGCAGGAGACCTTGGCGTATCAGGACTGGATTCTTTCCGCATTTATCTCTGAGGGATTTATCCGAGATAAATTGAAACACATTCCCGTTTTATTTATCGCTATTGGCCTGCTTTGCCTAGTCGTCAGCATTGTTTTTCTGGAACCTATTGTGCTGAAAATCACCCGGCCTGTTGATGAATTGGTTGGACTGATGGAACAAGCGGGACAAGGTGATTTAAATGTTCAGTCCCATATTAGAACCAACGATGAAATGGAAGTGCTGGGAGAAGGATTTAACCGAATGATGAATCAGTTGAATGAATATTTGGTGTTAACGGTAGAAAATGAAAAGCAGATACGGGAACAGGAATATGATTTAATTTTAGCTAGACTGAATCCTCATTTTACTTATAACACCCTTAATACCCTTGTTTATCTGGCAAAAAAAGAGGGAAACGATGACTGTGCATCTGTAGCCAGCTCTTTGATTTTTTTGCTGCAGGATGTCATTCAGATTAGCGATAGATCGGTCCAGGCTACAGTGGAGCATGAATTGGAAACGGTCAAACATTATGCGCGGATTCAAGAGTACCGGTATCCGGGCAAATTTGAGTTGAAGATACAGGTGCCTGAATTCTTAAAATGTGCACTGATCCCTAAAACTGTTTTGCAGCCTCTGGTGGAAAATGCTTTGTTACACGGTATTTTCCCGACAGGAAGGTGTGGAGTGATTCAAATAAAAGCGGAATTACTGGCGGATCAAACTCTCCAAATTGAAGTGTCGGATAATGGCATGGGCACAGACCAGGAAAGTTTAGAACTGGCTATTGAACAGCGCCGTCAGAAAAATGACTCTGCGAGACACATTGGACTGAACAGTATTGTAGAAAGGATCCAGTTTATGTATGGAAGTTCCTACGGGATGAGATTTCACAGCGTGTGTGGAAAGGGAACAGAAATCAGCATTACGCTTCCCTATCAGAAGTCGGAAACGAAGCTGCAACGCTAGGCACTTTATAGATAAATTAACATTTTTAAATGTACTGTTGAAAAGGGAGAGGCCAAAGGGTCTCTCCCTTCGTTGTATTGCTGCCTCTTTTGGCTGGAGCATGTTGGCAGAACTGCCACAATCATTACCTATGAGGGTTACGATTATTTGCGGATGTTTATGTCCAAATTATCCGATTCTTCTCGAACCTTGTTGGAAATTATAATACACAGGTTTGCTCAGATAAAGAAAAACGACGAAAAAACTATATTGTAATTGATTTGCCTAAGGAAAAGCACATCAAAGGCAATAGTCTGCGGGAAAAGAACGTTTAGTATAAAATTTTATACACTTTTTATCGTTTTTTAAACGCTTTTGATAGAATTAAACGGGTTATAATAAAAACACGGAAAATCCCGGGATTCGACGGAATATTTAAGGAGGGCTGTAATCAATGAAAAAAGCAGTGAGATTAACGGCATTGGCAATCGCTCTTTTACTGGCATTGACTAGCTGTTCTAACGGTGAAGGACAGAACAGTCAGACGGATGGTACAGAAACCGTGTCCGCGTTTGAGCAGGATCCGGAAAAGGTGGAAGGCAACGTTGTATGGTGGTATTGGGATGAGCCCGGAGCCCGGCTTATGTGGGACGAGTTCAATAAAACTTATCCTAATGTTACACTGGAAGTGGTACCGGTAGTAAACGCGGATTACGTAAAAAAAATCCAGACTGCTGTTTCCTCCGGAACAGAGCTGCCGGATATTTTATGTGCCGAAATGGACTGGCGCGGCAAAATTTTAAGCTATGATATTTGGGAGGATTTAGAGGCCGCTCCCTATAACCTGGAAACAGACAAGATTATGGATTATGATCTTCCCCTATTGAGAAACCAGCAAGGTCAAATTTGCGGGCTGGACAACGTGATTACCGCCTCCGGTATGGCTTATAAAGCGGATCTGGCCAAAGAATACTTTGGCACAGATGACCCCGACGAGATGAAAGAACTGCTGCCGGATTGGGAAACCTTCGCCCAAAAAGGCAAAGAAGTATATGAGCAAAGTGGTGGAAAAGTATTTATGCTGACCGGGTTCCAAGATGCGGGCAGAATGGTATTCAATCAGCACCCTGATCCGCTGGTGGAGGACGGAAAACTCATTAACTTTGACAAAGTAATAGTTCCCACTTTAGAGACTCTGCTAATGCTAAAGGAAAATAACTGCTGTGATATGATCGATCAATGGACGCCGGCGTGGAATGCCTCTTTTGCGGAAAGTTCCCATATTTTCTATCCGGCTCCGGCTTGGGCGCTTTCCTTTGTTATTAAGCCTAACGATCCTAACGGAGAAGGCAACTGGAGGGTTATGGAAGCCCCTGGCGGAGGCTATAATTACGGCGGCACCATGTTTGGCATTTCCAAAAGCAGCGACGTAAAAGAAGCGGCATGGGCTTTCCTGCACTGGTCTACTATGACGGACGAAGGAGCTAAAGCCTATCGGGATACCCAGGATTTCTTTGTGCCTAGAAAAGATTTATACGGCGGCGATAATTTTGACTTTTCCGGCAGGGAAGACCCCTATTTCGGCGGACAAAACGTGAATGAGCTTTTGTATAAGGTGATTCCGGAAGGTCTTGAAACTCGTCCCAATAATATTTACGACGGCTCTATCACAGAAGTGCTGTTGCTGACCGAAAAATTGATTGAAAAAGATGAGGCAGTAACATTGGAATCTGCCTGTCAGTATTTTAAAGACGAGCTGACTAATAAAGAACCGGATTTAATGGGATAAATCCTGCGTCTGGCTTTTAGTAGAGCAAAAAACAAAGTAAAACTTGCTTCCTTTTAGTAGAACAAATAAGGAAAAGGGTTGGGTTAGGCGGAACAGCGGGTAATGGAAAGCCCTGTACCTGCGGTTCCGCCTTTTTTAAGAATCTCGCGGTAAAAGGAGGAAAGATGGTGGGAAAACTTAAGAAAAGAAAGCTTACGAAAGCATGGCCGTATTTTTTTCTGTCTCCTTATTTTTTGGCCTACTTAACATTCAGCTTTTTCCCCATTTTATATACGCTGTACCTAAGCTTTACTGATTGGGACGGTATCAGTGAAGCAAATTTTATTGGTGTAAAAAACTATGTTCAAATTTTTACAAACGATCCTTACTTTTTCAAAGCTCTATTTAATACAGTAGCTTTAATGGCAATTTATATTCCCCTGATGTTAATTATTGGTATGCTTCTGGCGACAGCTTTGTACAGTGAGAAGCTGCCCTTTAAAAAATTTTTTCAATTAGGAAATTTTTTGCCGTATATTACAGT
Source organism: uncultured Ruminiclostridium sp. (assembly GCA_902490005.1). Classification (GTDB taxonomy): domain Bacteria; phylum Bacillota; class Clostridia; order Oscillospirales; family Acutalibacteraceae; genus Clostridium_A. The sequence goes on along the minus strand of CABUCM010000002.1, from coordinate 151,701 downwards.
TCCGGTAGCAGTAGGCATCATTTTTTCTCTTTTGTTTGACTACCGGACCGGCTTAATCAACCGAGCGCTGATCCAGCTGGGGCTCAGCGACCAAGGAATTGATTGGCTGGGCGGAGATCCTGTCATTACGCGGGCAGTCATGATTCTACTGGTGGTGTGGCAGAACTCAGGCTATTTTATGGTGATTTATCTCGCGGGTATGTCATCCATTCCTAAGGATGTGTATGAGGCGGCAAAGGTTGACGGATCCTCTACGGTTAACACATTTTTTAAGATTACGGTTCCTATGTTGAAACCAGTCACACTGTTTCTGGTGATTACTGGTATGATCAATGGATTGCAGCTATTCGACCAGCCGATGCTGCTGATTTCGGGCGGAGCCTCCAATAACACAATTATGGCGGGAGGGCCGAACAGAACGCTGCTGACGGTTATGTGGTACTTCTATGATAAAACTTTTGGAACAGGTATGGACTATGGGTATGGCTCAGCAATTTCATACAGTTTGTTTGTGTTTATTGCCGTGTTCTGTTTCCTGTATTTCAAATTCATGAACCGGAGGGAAGAACAATGAAAACAGCGAAGAAAAAAACGAGAAAAAGTATTCTGCTGATTTTAGTAATGTGCATCGTCACGTTTGTGTCTATTTTTCCGTTTTATGTCATGATTATCATGGGAACCCACTATAACGAAGATCTTTTTAAACAAATTCAGCTTTTACCAGGGAATTATCTGCTGAACAATTTCAAAACCGTAATGGGCGGGCAGTTTTTTCAGGCATACTGGAACAGTATCTATATTGCTGTTTCAGCAACCGTGCTGGCGGTTTTAGTTAGCGCTATGGCGGGATACGCTTTTGCTAAGTTTCGTTTTAAGGGAAGAGGATTTTTGCAGGGGTTTGTTCTGGCGACTATGATGATCCCCCAAGGATTGGGACTAGTGGCCTTTACTATGGAAATGAAGGCTTTTGGTTGGAACCAGACTCATCTTCCGTTTATTGTTCCTTGGGCCGCCAATGCGCTGGGTGTGTTTTTAATGACCCAGTCTATGAAAGACAGTGTGCCCACTGAAATTTTAGAAAGCGCCAGAATGGATGGCTGCGGCGAATTGAGACTGTTTTTCAGTTTTGTGATCAGTTTATCAAAACCTATCATTTTGACTTTGGGACTGCTCGTCTTTTTAAGTTCATGGAATAATTTCCTGATTCCTCTGGTAATGATTAATAAACAGGAGCTATTTACCATTCCTTTAGCTATGTACTCCTTGGGGGCGGTTTACCGCACCGATTATGCGGCCCGCGTGCTTGGCTTGACATTGGGGACCTTACCTCTGATTCTCCTGTTTCTGTTTAATTCTAAAAGTTTTATCCGCGGTTTAGCCGCCGGAGCTGTAAAAGGTTAAAGGAGAGACAGTTATGGTGAAAAATAAAGCGCCTTTGCAGGAAAATGAATTTTATCCATTGCCGCTGGGACAAATTAAGCCGCGGGGCTGGCTGAAGGATCAGTTGAGGATCCAAGCTGAGGGTATGACCGGATTGCTGCCGGATTATTGGGAACCATTGGGTGAGAATAGCGGATGGCTCGGGGGCAGCGGGGAAAGCTGGGAAAGAGGTCCGTACTATTTAGATGGGCTGGTACCTCTGGCTTATCTGCTGGAGGACAGCATGCTAATCGAGAAGGCTCGAAAGTGGCTGGAGTGGACCCTGAACAGTCAGCGGGAAGACGGGATGTTTGGCCCGGCAGACAATGACGACTGGTGGCCGAGAATGGTGATGCTGAAAGTCTTGTGCCAATATGAAGAAGCTACGGGCGATCCTAGGGTTATTCCATTTATGCTGCGCTATTTTCAATATCTGAACAGTCAGATCGACAACCGGCCGCTGAGAGACTGGGGACAAGCCAGGGCTGGAGAAAATATGGTCTCTATCCTCTGGCTTTATAACCGAACCTGCGAGGTTTTTTTACTGGAACTAATGGAAAAGCTTCACCAACAGTCGGTGGATTGGACCGGACTGCTTACGCGGTTCCCTTTTTGGAGATACCAGACAAAATTTGACCATCGGGTACATGTAGTGAACGTAGCTATGGGATTAAAAGAGCCGGCGCTTTATTCCAGAGTTTCTGGAGAGACGAAGCATAAACAAGTGCCGCTCAAGGGTATTTGCCAGCTTGATCGATTTCACGGGCAGTTGAACGGCTTGTTTTCAGGAGACGAATGGCTGGCGGGAACCTCTCCTTACCAAGGGACAGAACTTTGCGCGGTAATGGAATATCTGTATTCGTTGGAACATCTTTATACCATTACCGGAGAAACAGAGCTGTACGATAGGATCGAGCGGATAGCCTTTAATGCTTTGCCCGCCACGATCTCTAAAGACTGGATGGCTCATCAGTATGTGCAGCAGGTCAATCAAATCGGCTGTACTTCGGACCGCAGAAACTGGACGGAGAATCGGGACGATGCCAATATGTTTGGGCTAGAGCCTAATTTTGGATGCTGCACCGCTAACATGCATCAGGGCTGGCCTAAGCTGATACAAAACCTATGGCACAGAAGCAAAGATGGCGATTATGTGATTTCTTCCTATGCGCCGTGTTTAGTCGACCTGGAAGGCGGAGGATCTATAGAGGTGGAAAGCGGATATCCGTTTTATGATAACGCTGTGTTTACTTATCACGGAAAAACCCAGGAATTAACGCTGAAATTGCGTCGGCCAGGCTGGTGCCGGAACTTCACGGTTCAAACATCAGAAAAGACCGTGAAAACAGAACAGCAATATTTTGAGCTGAAACGTATTTTCCGAGAGGAGGATCAGATACGAGTAGAGCTCCCAATGGAAGTAAGAATTGAAGACCGCGCGAACTTAGCGGTAGGGGTTCTGCGGGGGCCGCTGCTATTTTCCATTCCGTTAAAGGAAAACTGGGTGCGCCGAAGCGGCAGTCTGCCTTTTGTGGATTACGAGGTGTTTCCGGTTTCAGGCGAGGTGTGGAATTATGCGTTAAAACTGAACCGGCAACGGCCGCAAGATAGTTTTAAAACATTGATAAAAAATATTCCGCGTCAGCCTTTTCAATGGGAGCAAGCGCCAGTGCAGTTAAAAGCAGAAGCGGCGGTAACTTCACAGTGGGTAAAAGAATATAACTCCGCGGGTGAACTCCCGATTTCTCCAGTACCTATGGAGAGTGAAGTCAAAGAGATTTTTTTAGCCCCTTACGGCGGTTGCCGCTTGCGGGTAACAGAGCTACCGGTATTGGATTGGGAGGAATATAAATGAAATCATTCCCGTGGGAAAAAAATGAATTTTATCAGGATATCCGCCGCCGGATTGAGACATTATGGGAAAATGTCAATACGAAAGATATGTTTTTTGATACTCGGCGTCAGATGTGGGCTCAGGAAGGGGTGCCAGGAAAATGTTCTATGACAGCTTTTCTTCAGAACCAATATTTGTGCTGGGATATTACCGACCGCGGTATCGGCGTAATACCCATGATAGACGATTTGCGAACCTGGTTTGATTTGTCTGCCTGTGTGCGGATAGCAGGGAAAACAGTAGACTTAAGAGACGGCATGATAAAAAGAAAAATTTACTACGAGCCCGGCGCGGTATGGCGAGAATATTCGCTGCCTCAAGGAACGGTTCTTTTTCGCTTTTCATTGCCTAATAAAGCGGATTTTGCTAGAATTATCATCAAGTTAGAGAATTTTCAGGATCCAGTTCTATTATTTCCCTATCTTGTACTGCCTCTAAAGACGGTTCGGACGGAGGCGGGCAAAGTTTTGGCAAAAGTAAAGCATTATCCTATTTTTGATCCTATCGTGGCAAAAAATAACTCTGTTACTGCGGACCCGCCGCGGACAGCCAGGGGAAAAACAGGAGATTTGGAATTTTGCTTTCCGGTTTCTTTAAGTGAAGGGGCAGGAAAAGTTTCTCCGGTGAAGGAAAAGCCTCTTTTGCTGTGCGACCGCTTGTTTAATGAGAAAGAGTTTTCAAAAGTCTTTCTAGGAGAGTACGATGGTTCAACACCTCTTGAAATCAGGGCCTTTGAAACACAGGCAAGGGCGGAAAAACCTTGCAAAGGAGAAGAGTGGGAAGAAATTCTAGAAAGGGTTTCTTTTTCTTGTCCGCGGGACCGCAGGCTGGAACGCCAGTTTTATTACAGTATGCACAACAGCATTTTTTCCAGAACCTTTGGAGAAAATGAAGAAATTATATTTACTCATGGGCGGCCTGATCATGGTTATGGCGACTGCTGTAAGCCCCACCAAAGCTATCAGATGTATTTCCCGGCTTTGCTGGCCGGGGAATATGCTTCTGTAAAATCGGAATTAAAGGCGTTTTCCGCCTTGATGGGAAAGGACGGAAGCGTTTGCTTTCAGTTAAAAACCGGAGGGGGCAAACATCATTATGACGGACCTTATTCCAACGCGCACTATTTGTTGGGAATACACCGCTATTTATGTTTTTCAGGGGATTTCTCTTTCTTGCAAGAAACGGTAATCCTAAAGGAAACAGGAGAGAAAAAATCAATTTTAGCCTGTGTCTTGAAAGCAGGAGAATGGCTTTTGCAAGGAAAAACAAAACAGGGCGTGATGAAACCCTGTGGCTGGCTGGATGCCTGGCCGCCAAAGGTGACGGCACAAGCCCAAATCAGTTTTGCGGTTTATTGGGCGCTGTGGAAGTTGACCGATATTTTGCGCCATATTGGACATGGCCAGGCTGATTTTTATGAAAAAGAAGCGAAAGCGCTTAAAGAAAATATCCAGAAGATTTTTTACTGTTCTGATACAGGATTATATGGAGAGCATTTGTTTTCTGACGGTAGTATGCGCGGAGGAGATTTAGAAGATTTTTGGGTGCATACCCAGGTCTGGGCCAATATCACCGGGATCGAAAGCAGTGAAAAACCACTGGAGATCTGTGCTGACCGATGTCTGTCTTATGGTGTTAGAATCATTCCCGAGTCTGGACTGGACAGCGATTATATTTTAAACTCTACTGACGGACTTTCCGATTTAAGCGTAGGAAGCACGGCGACCTGGCTTCTGTCAGCGTGGCCGGAACTTACTAACCTATTTGCATTAAACTGGATACGAGCGGGGAATCCTCAGAAAGCATATGAAATTGTCTGTTCCCAGTTACCGGAGACGCTTTATAATCATTTCCAAATGCCCGCCCCATTTTATTATGCTGAGAAGTATCTCTATCCTTATGGGGTGCCGTGGCTTTGTACATGGGCAGGCGATCCTACTCTGATAGAGTATCTAATTTGTGGTTTAATGGGTGTCTCTTTTACGTTAGACGGATATACGGCCTCGCCTAATCTGCCTCGAAATTTACAAGACCAGGACTTAACCGCCAAATTTTTCTGGCGGGGGAAACAGGTCGTTATTTCTACTAATGAAGGGTAGAAGAAGGAACGAAACTTGAAGCTCAAAAGTAAGACAATCCGAATTCCGGCCTCTTTTTCTATGCTAAAACCCAGCGTTTAAGCCATAGTTCGAGGTTTATCCCTTTTAATAGAAATGGGAAAACAAAAAGTAAAAAACAGAAAAACGGGTTGTAAAAACAATCAAATGTATCTATTCTGAACCGGGAATTCTCGGCTTTTAGTTCATTTTGATTTTTGACTAATGAATTCCCCTTAAACGGCGCTAGAGTAAAAGCCGACAATTTCGTCACGGCCACACAGCGGCAAGTTGCCGCGCCCAAGCCGCACACCCCTCTTTGTGGGTGCGTTTTCTTTTGGGGCTGCGCCGGAACGGGTATCTTTTTTGTGACGCAAACTCAAGCAGGGACATCGAAATAGATATCACCCGGATTTTTTAGTATTTATGCGGGCTTCTGGGGCTTTTAGAACTGATTTTTCGAAGCTGTCTCATGGTGAATGTAGCTCCCGAAAAGGAAAAGAGCCTCCCTGTTTTTAACAGGGAGGCTCTTTTTGTTTTTTGTTAAGCAATAATAAAAAGTTTATATTTTCTGCTTGGTTTGTGGCTTACCGGAAAGGAAAGGTTTAATTTCCCGTAAAGAGGGAGCAAACAGATGGCAATCACTAAACAGTATCTTTTCCTCGGTGGCCAAAAGATTTTGTCCGACAGCTTCTTAATCCGGGATAATCCCTCGACATAAATTAAAACATATGGGGCTGCCGCCGGTATCGCGATTCAAAGATTACTGCGGAAAACAGCCCGGGGATTTATCAGAACCTGTGAGGTGTCTATACTACGATCAATAATATAGCGGTAACACTGCATAACCGCCTTGCGTCCCTGTTCGCCTGGATGCTGATAGATAATAGCGTTGATGGTTCTGTCCTGGATATAGGGAATCATAGTATCGTACAAGTCTGTGGCGATTACTTTGATTTTGTGATCCACTTTCTCGTTTTTGAGAACATCACAAATTGTCAGAGAATTGCCTGTGGCAATATAAATGCCTTGTATGTTAGGAATTTCCCTCAGGGCTTTTTTAGTTAATAAAGCGGCTACCTCCGGCTCGTCGTGTGTTTCATAGGTTTGCAGAAGATAGTGGCCTTTGAGCAATTCGCTTTTAAAGCCTTCTACCTTTTCACGGTGCTCCAAAATACTGAGATCTCCGATAAAGATCACTAAATTAGATTCCGCCGGCGTGATATAACATAAGATTTCAGAGGCCAGGCGACCGGCCATTTGAGCGTTGACGCGCACACACCCAGCGCGGTCCTCGGGATCGAAATCGTTACCAACAAGAAACACGGGGATATTATGCGCTTTCAGCTTTTGTAGACAGGGCTTGCAGGCAGTCACGGATGCTGGACATAGTATGACGGCGTCCGCTTCCTTTTGGATAAGTTCATCAGAAATTTGAAATAACTCGTCAGTAGAATAAAGACTGGTGAATTGAATAAACTCACCGGTAACATTATAATCCCGTAAAGATTCTAAAGCGTCGTTCATTCCCTGGATAATATCGCCATAATACTGTTCCCAGGCTAAGGGATAGACGATGGCGATGCGAATAGGCTTGCGGGCAAGGCTTTGCGCCAATCGGTTTACATTGTAACCCATGGCCTCTGATGTGCGGAAGATTTTATCTCTCATATCGGCGCTGATGCCTGGCTTTCCGGAGAGTGCTTTGCTGACGGTTCCGACAGAAATATTTAATTGATTTGCGATATCTTTTACTGTAACGCGCTTTGTCGCCATATTGACACCCCCTCTTATCGTTCAAGAATACGTTTTCCTAAAGGTGCTTTTTTAATGTTATTATTATCATATATCTAGGATTATTTGTCAATAGGTTAAATTTTACGAAAAATAATAGAAATTTCGTCAATGTTAAAATGATTTCATAAATAGAAAACGTTTCATTAAATATATTGTGATGTTTAGTCATATTTATTCAATTATATGTTTAATAAATATGAATTTAAAACTAAAAAGATTAAAAATTGAGAAAATAAGTATTGACAACCTGTGAATATTAAAGTATACTATGGAAAACGTATTCCATAAAATTTTTACTGATTACGGTAAGTCACGAAAAGTTTTCCTGGAGTTTTCAAGACTTTTCTGATAAATATGGTAACTCACGGGAAAAATAAATCCCTGTGATATAAACAAAAGGAGGAATCATTAAGTGAAAAAAGCAAAAAGAATTGTATGCGCAATGCTGGCCGCGCTGGTGGCGATGTCTGCGGCTGCGTGCGGCAACGACGGCGGAAACGGCGGAACGGCTTCTACCGATTCAGCGGCTTCTGGTGAAACCAGCGGCGCTGCGGCGGAGGGTGAGCCGGTGTCCATCGAGGTCTGGTTCCAGGGCGCCAAAGAGGAAGGTTTCCTTTATGAAACCGCGACAAAGGCTTTGGAAGAATATCAAAAGGTTAATCCCAATTTTGAGGCGAACATTATGCCCGGCGGCGAGGCTGACGTTTATTTGCAGAAGGTTTTAATGGCCGCGGCGTCCGATGATTTACCGGAAATGTTCGGCGCTACCGCCTTTAACCTGACCGGTATTCCGGAAACTGGGGTTTTGGTGGATATGACCGAAGCGATTGATTCCGATTCTGAGTGGAGCGCCCGGTTTACTGATGAGGCATGGGAAAAGCATTTTCAATTCACAGACGGTAAAAAGTACGGTGTTCCGCTGCAGAGCGAAATTCAGGGCTGGTTCCTGAATAAGAGATTGTTCGACGAGCAGAACCTGGAGATCCCCGTGACATATGAGGAATGGCTGGCCTGCATTGATAAGTTTAATGAGGCCGGTATTCAGCCCATCGCCTATGGCGCTGTGGATACTTACAGCCGCTGGGGCTTTGACATTTGGTTCTGGCGTTATGGCTTCGGCGATAATATGGATAAGATTTTAAGCAAGGAAATGAAATTCGCTGATTTTGCTGTGCCGCTTTATGAAAAAATCGATGAAATGGCTAAGAAAAACGCGTTCCCGGAAAATGCCAGCACCGCTAGCTACAGCGAGGCGTTTGAACTGTTTTTAGGCGGTGAGGCCGCTATGATTACCACAGGAAGCTGGGAACTGGAAAGCCTGCTGAAATCCTCTGAGGTAGATAATTTCGTATTTAGCTGGGGCCCGGAGTTCTCTGACAGCGAATACGACCAAAAGGTGGGAACCAAGGCCACCGCGTGGGCGTATTGGGTCGGCAGCAAAGCGAAGGAAAGCGACGCGAAGCTGGCGGCGGTAACCGAGTATCTGAAAATGATGTCTGATCCGGCGGTAGTGACCTATCTGACGGAGGAGAAAAACGTTATCACCGCCTGTCAGTATGAGGGGGATACCTCCGTGCTGCCTGGATTAATGCAGTCCCTGCTGGAGAAGAAGGATGACGATTACGCTTCCGGTGGCGAGATCTCCGGCTTTATCGATCCTTCTTTTGAAACGGCTTATTGGAACAGCGTATCCGCCGTAATCACACAGACGGCGACTCCTGAGGAAGCTGTACAACAGTTGGACGACGCTATGGCGATGCTTCCCTAACAATTGAACAAGCGAATGACGATGGTGGATATCTGAGGCCGGGAGGGGCATTTCAGATATCCACCCTGTTTGGAGGGAAATTTATGCATCTGGTTTACAATAGGAAGAAATTCCTCGGATTTACCACGCCGATGCTATTCTTTTATGTCGTGTTTATGTTTCTCCCCATTGGCGTGGCGGTTTATTACAGCCTGACCAATTACCGGGGAGCCGGGGGATACGATTTCGTGGGCATGGCAAACTATTCCCGTCTGGTGGGGGATAAATTATTTTGGCTGTCTCTTGGCAATACTTTAAAAATTACCGCAACCACATTGGTGCTTTTAATTCCGTTGTCTTTTCTCCTGGCCTGGGTGCTGAAGGAGGAAAAAAGGGGAAACAACATTTTTAAAACGATCTTTTTTACCTCCTACTGTGTCGGCGGGATCATCGTCGGCCTGGTTTGGACGTTTATTTTGGATCCTTCTAAGGGTTTAATCAATAATTTTTTGAATTCAGTCGGTTTAGAGGCCTTGGCGCTGGACTGGATCGGCGGGCGGACCTTGACGCCCTATATGGTGGGAATTATTACTACTTGGAGCGGGCTGGGATTTTGCATTCTGCTTTGGACCAACGGCATCAAGCAGATTCCCAGCGAGGTTCTGGAAGCTAGTATTGTGGACGGCGCTAATAAATGGCAGCAGGTCCGCATGGTAACTCTGCCGCTGCTCAAGGAAACCTTTAAAATGATTTTTGTGATGCAGTTTACCGGCGCGCTGAAGGTGTTTGAATCGGTTTATTCCCTTACCGGCGGCGGGCCGAACCATCTTTCGGAAACCATGGTTTCCTATATGTATAACACCACATTTGGCTCAAGGCTGTTCAGCTACGGCATGGCGATTTCGGTAGCGGAGTTTATTTTAGCGATTACCGTAAGCCTGCTGTTTATGTACTTTACCAGGAAAGAGGTGACAGATTAATGGAACTGAATCAAAAAGCGGCCCGCCATAAGATCGTGGGAAAGACAGTGCGAATGATCGTTCTGGTGATCTGCGCCGTTCTATTTTTAGTCCCGATTGTTTTCAGCTTTTTTATTTCTTTGAAAACAAAGACGGAGATTTTCACCGACCCTTTCTCGTGGCCGTCTCCGATACAATGGATAAACTATGCCAACGCCTGGGAGGTAATGGAGTTCCCGAAGCTGTTTCTCAATACCATCATAGTTTCCGTCCTTTCCATCAGCGTCGGCCTGTTTATGGTTTTACTCTCATCCTTCGCCATCGCCAGAATGAAATTCGGCTCTGGTAAATTGCAAAACGGCGTTTACGCCTTCTTTATCGCGGGAATTATTTTGCCCTCTTTCGTTCTGCTTCTTCCTATTTACATGATGAATTCCGAACTTGGCACACTCAATACTTACTGGGGCGTGGTGCTTCCCTACTGGGGCTGGACCGCCCCGATGCACACGCTGATTATGGTGGCGGCCTTCCGGTCGATCCCGTCTACCTTGGACGAGGCGGCGACCATCGACGGATGCGGCGCGATGGGAATCCTGTTCCGGATTAATGTCCCCGTCATTAAACCCGCCTTGGTCACCAGCTTTATTATTTGCTTTTTGGGAATTTGGAATGAATTTCCCCTTTCATCGGTGGTGCTTACCTCCTCGGATGTGCAGACGGTTGCCCTGGGTGCGTCTAAATTCAAGGGCCTGTTTACGGTAGACTATGCCTTGATGGCGGCCGGCGTGATGATTCTTACGGTTCCCCAGATTATCTTCTTTTCCTTCTTCCAGCGGTATATTGTGGCTGGCATGGCGGTGGGATCCGTCAAAGGCTGAGATCTTTTCATTTCATTTTGACTCAATTGATTATTACGTGGGAGGAAGATTATGGAGGATAGGATATTTTTACAATCCCGTACGGGAGATATGGCTCAGTTCTGCGGTGCCAGGCGTTCCGTGTTAGCGGATGGCAAGGCCGCCGGTGTGGAGACGGTTGACGTTTGGAATTACGCCGGGCTTGGCTTCAGCGTATATCCGGGAAGAGGTATGGATATCGGACGGCTTACCTATCGGGGGGTTCCGGTATCTTATCTGGCGAAGCCGGGGGTGGCGTCTCCAGGGTATTACGAAAGCGGCGGCATGAACTGGCTTAGGAATTTTTTCGCGGGTATGCTGACCACCTGCGGCCTCTCCAATGTGGGAGGGCCCGAACCCTGTGAGCATCCCGTAATCGGCAGCACGCCCTTGGGGCTTCACGGCCGGATCGCCAATACCGGCGCGGAGGATGTGTGTGTCCGCCAAGGCTGGGAGAACGGCGAATATGTGGTATCGGTCAGTGGGAAAACACGGGAAGCCTGCCTCCACGCGGAAAATTATACCCTGGAGAGGAAGCTGGAAACCACCCTGCGCTCTAAGGAAATTAAGATCACCGATATCGTTGTCAATAACAGTCAATATGAGCAGCCGTTGATGCTTTTGTATCATATCAACGTGGGATATCCGGTTTTAGATGAAGGCGCCCGGTTTTTTTCCAGTAAAACCCGGGTTTTACCAAATTCTCCAAAAGCGCAGGAGGATCCCGAAGGCTATCGCGCGGCGGGGCTTCCTGTTCTGGGAATCGAGGAGAAATGCTATTTTCACACGCTGGAGGAGACGGACGGCTGTCGTACGGCGGGCATTGTCAACGACAAATTAGGGCTGTCCTTTTATGTGCGTTTTAAAAATTTAAATTCTTTCACCCAATGGAAAATGGAAAATGCCTGTGAATATGTTTGGGGGTTGGAACCTGGAAACTGTAACCCGGTGGGACGGAAAGCACAGGAAGAAAAAGGAACGCTGGAGACTCTGCCGCCTTGGGGAGAAAAAAAGGTGGAATTGGTGTTAGGCGTGGCCGAGGGCCGGGAAGAAATTGAGGCGCTGACGAGGATAGGGGGCTGAAAAATGGCTTACTGCAAAATGGTTCAAACAGATAAGGGCATACGGTATCTGTCAGGAATGCTGGTTTATGACGAGCGGGTGGTTGCCGGCAGGCCGGTAATGGGATATTTAAACGCCGCTGGCCAGATTTGGAATGAACAGCATTTAACAGACGATAAATACCAGCCCACAGGCGGCGGGTTTGAGCCGGAACGGTCGCTGCAAAGCTTTCGGCTGACGGTAAACGGCCGAAGGCTGGAAAAGGGCTGGTCTATAGGCCGGCGAAAAACCGGGGAAACGACGGCGTCGATGGAATTGCTTCACGAGGATGCCCCGGTCAAGGTGGAACTTTTGACAGAGTCGAAAGGCGGCGATTGGCTTGCCCGCGGCCTGCGTGTTACCAATATCAGCGACCAATGGGTTACGCTGGATGAGGTTTGCCCGCTGGCGGGAGCCCCGTGGCTTCATACCCTAGATAACGGCTTGCACACCTATTCATTCCAGGAACTGGAGGAAGACCACGGCAAACCTTTCTTTGAAGCTGGTTTGAATATCGCCAGCAAATGGGGGCAGGAGGGCGATCTTCGTTTTCTGCCAATCAGTAAAGAGAAAATTGTATACGACGCGGCGAGAAACGGCCGCAGCGGCTGGTCCAGGCCGGCGGTGCTTCTTCGGAATAATCTCAATGGCGCTGTTTTATGCGCGGAACTGGCTTACAGCGGAAATTGGATCACGAAAATGGAAGCGGACCTGTACCCGGGAAAAACCTATGTGGATTTTGAACTGGGGATGTGCTGTCCCGAAGGCCAGGCCCTTCGAGTGCTGGCGCCGGGAGAATCCATTGAAACTCCTCAGGTTCACTTTACTCTGTGCGCTTCCGGGCTTGATGCGCTGGCTCAGTCACGCCATCGGTATGTGCGGGAATGTATTATGCCCCAAAATGACCCGATCGGAGGCTGCCTGGTAGAGGCGAACCACAGAGGCTATCTTTCAGACCGGGAAAATGAAGAAGAAATTTTGCTCGATGTGGAAATCGCGGCGGAAGCCGGGGTTGAGCTTTATGTCATAGACGCGGGATGGTATGGGCAAGAGCCAAACGTTTGGTTCGACAATGTAGGCGATTGGTACGCCGCGCCCTGGCTGCCCAACGATTTATACCCAATTATCGACCGGGCGCGCGCTAAGGGGATGAAATTTGGATTGTGGATGGAACTGGAGGCTGTCGGCCGTAACGCGAAGCTGCGGCAGGAGCACCCGGATTTCATTATGCGCAACGGCTCAGACCAAATTGCCGATGGGCGGGTGCTGGACTTATCCAAGCCGGAAGTGGCCGCCTGGGTCGAGGAACAGGTGGAATCGGTGATTTCCCGTTATCAGCTGGATATGTTCCGTATCGATCACAATCATCGAATCGGCGACGGCGCCTGCAGGCAAGTAGGGCCCTATCAGGAAAATGTTTTGTGGCGGTATTTTGAAAACTTTTATGCCATGCTGGAGCGCCTGCGGAATAAATTTCCGAAGGTATCTTTTCAAAACTGCGCCGGCGGCGGAGGCAGGATGGATTTCGGAATTCTGCGGTATTTCCATCACAGTGAGCTGAGCGACTGGATGCACGCCCCAAGGGTGCAGCGTATTTTCCAGGGGACTATGGCGCAGCTGCCGCCGGAAACCCTGCTGCAGTGTATGGGCACGGAGGTATGCGAGCAGGTGATGAAGGGAGACCTTCTCTTCCAACTTCATTCTGTGTTAGGCTCCCGGTTCATCCTGCGCGGGATTTCCCCCTCTGCGGAGCAGCGAAATCCCAAGCTTCATCAGCAGATTTGTGAAACGGTAAAATTCTATCAATCTAAGCTGCGGCCGGTTTTGACGGGGAATTGCCTGGTTTATCAGCATACGCGGCCGGATGAGGGGATTTTCCAGCCGGCTCCATGGCTGGCCTATGAGCTTTCACAGCCGGACCGAAAGGCCGGCTACGCCCTGATTTTCCGTTTGGCAGACGAAGGGAACCAGGAATATACCCTCTGTCCGAAAGGAATCAGCCGGAATAAAAATTATCTGGTAACCCTTGACCGGGTGGGAGACAGCTTCCGTATGGATGGCTTCCGCCTAAGCGAAAAGGGAATTACCATCCGCGCGGAAAAACACTTTTTCTCAGAGCTGGTCTATTGGGAGGAGTGCGGGGATGCTTGAATCCATCCGAAGGTGGGCGGCGCGGGGGCTGGATAGCCGGCAAGCCGACCTTCTTGATAAAATGGCCGCTTACGCCCGGAGAGACATTTTAGAGATGACCACGGGAGCCGGGTCCGGCCATCCAGGCGGCTCGCTGTCCTCAGTGGGAATTTATTTGCTGCTGTTATCCGCTTTGGATACGGAGGCCGGGGACCGGCTGGTGGTCAGCCACGGCCACACGGCGGCAGGCATATATGCCGCCTTAGGCCGTATGGGCTTTGTAGAGCCTGAGGAGGTCGTGGCGGGGTTTCGGCGAAAGGGATCTCCCTATGAAGGCCATCCGTCGCTTCAGGTGCCGGGGATTTCCTGGTGCAGCGGCGCGCTGGGCCAGGGACTTTCCGTCGGCTGCGGTTTCGCGGCGGCGGCCCGTCAACAGGGAAAGGACAGCAGAATCTACGTAGTGATGGGCGATGGGGAGCAGTCTAAGGGACAGCTGTCTGAGGCCAGGGAATTCGCTGTTTCACATGGCCTGAACCGCTTAACGGCGGTAATCGATTATAACAGGCAGCAGGCCAGCGGACCGCTGGAGGACATACTTCCGCAGCAAATCGCCGCGAAATACCAGGCGGCGGGCTGGACTGTGGAACAGGCGAATGGGCACGACTTTCCGGCGCTTTACCAGGCGCTGAAAAGGGCCGAGGCCAGCGGCTGTCCCAGCGTAGTTATCGCGGAAACCGTGATGGGCTACGGTGTTCCCGGCAGGGAAAACGACTATACCTTTCATGGGGCGCCTCTCAGCCGGGAGAAGCTGGAAAGCTGCGCCCCGGCTCTAAAAGGAACAGGCCCCCGGCTGCCTAAAAAAGAGACGGCGGCGCTGTCGGGATTTCGGGGCTTAGACGGCGGAAAGCGCAAGGTTTATCCAGCGGATGCAAAAACCGATCTCCGCAGCGCCTTTGGAACAGCGCTTCTCGATGTTGCGAGAATCAGTCAAGGAAAAGGGCTCGCGGTATTTGACTGTGACCTCATGGAATCTGTCAAGGTTTCTTCTATCGCGAGGGAATTTCCCGCCTCCTTTTACGAGGGGGGGATCGCGGAGGAAAACGCGGTTACCGCTGCCGCGGCGATGGCGAAAGCCGGCGTTTTGGCCTTTGCCGCGGGTTTTGGAGCCTTTATGGTGGATGAAGTGTACTCTCAGCTCAGAATGATAGATATTAACCACGCTCCCCTGAAGATAGCCGCTACCCATTGCGGCCTGGATGTGGGGGAGGATGGAAAGACCCATCAATGCTTGGATTATCTGTCCCTGCTTTCCAACCTGCGGTATATGCAGGTGCTGGCGCCGGCGGACCCCAACCAAGCGGACGCGATGGTTCGATGTATGGTACAAAGCGGCGAGGCCCAGTGCCTGTGCATGGGGCGGTCGAAAACCGCTGTGCTGACTCATGAGGATGGGACGCCTTTTTTTGGGGATGACTACCAGTTTCATTACGGCGAGGGTCATTGGCTGAGACAGGGGAAAGACGCGGTAATCATCACCTTTGGCATGATGGCCGCAAAAGCCCTGGAGGCTTGGAAACAGCTAAAAGACCGGGGAATTGAGACGGCGGTCTATCTGGTTTCCTGTCCGGGTGCTTATGTGGCGGCGGATATGAAAACAGCCGCTGATACCGGATTTGTGGTCACTTATGAGGACCATTTTGTGGAAAGCGGAATGGGAAAAGAGATTGGGGCGTTTTTCGCGCGAAACGGATTGTCCTGCAAACTGATCTGCCTAGGTGTAAAGGAATATGGATGCAGCGCAAAACCGGAGGAATTATATCAAATGCAGGGGTTAAGCCCTGCTGATCTTGCTAACGTAATTATAAGGGGGATAACATCATGAAAAAACAATTAAAAATCGGCTTTGTACCATCCAGCTGGGAGTCCTGGGATGGCAACCAGTATACAGGACGCGGCCATTTAGCCGAGGAAATGCGTGACCGCTGTTTAGCGGCTATGAACAAAATAGGCGCGGCTGAGATCATTGTGCCAGGCAAGGAACTGACCGAAGGAGGCTTGGTGGCCTCTATTGAGGACGGAACCAAAGCGGCGGAGTTATTCTTGAAAGAAAACATCGACGCCTTGGTGATTGGCAACATGAACTTCGGTATGGAGGTCGCGGTAGGAGAAGTGCTTTCTTATATGCGTAAGGATTTACCGATCCTCCATTTCTGCACCAAATCAGGCCCCATTTCGGACCAGGGCAACCGGTCTACCGATAACTGGTGCGGCCAATTTATGACCGTGTCGGCCATTAAGCGCAGAGGCTTTACCTATACGCATATTCTTACCTGTAACCCAGAGGAGGAGCGCTTTGCTAAGGAATACGCCAATTTTGTCAGGGCGATGTATACTCTGAAATGCTTTAAGCAGGCAAAAATCGGACAGTTGGGCGTGCGTCCCCTTCTGTTTGAGTCTCAGTATTTCAGCGAGGAAAACTTCCAGCGCCGTTTTGGTCAGATGCTCCGCACCATGGATTTGGCTACGGTATTCGACAGGCTGGATCATATTCCTGAGGATGATCCTGAGGTGCAGGAGACCTTAAAGGACTTGACCTCCGGTGTGGTCTGCGAGATGAATCAGGAAAAGCTTCCCTTGCTTGCCAGATACGAGGTAGCGTTGAAACGTATTTATAAAGAACTTGGCGCCGACTGTATGGCGGTGTGCTGCTGGGAAATGCTTCAAACCCGTTACGGAATCGCCGGCTGTTCTACTTTCGCGCGGCTGAACGACCAGGGCTACTTGACGGCCTGCGAGGTAGACGTGCTGGGCGCTCTCAGTATGCTGGCGGCGTCCGCCGCGGGACTGGAACAAACGCCGCCCATTTTTATCGACTGGACGGATCTCCATCCCACGGAGGAAAACTGCTGGCTGGCCTGGCACTGCGGAAACGCCGCGCCCAGCCAATGCGCCTGCGGCTGTCAGCAAAAACTGCGGCTGAATGAGCGTCTTTCTGTCTGGAGCGATAACTGTGACGGCAGTATTGAGTTCAATCTTGCCGAGGGCCCGGTGACCTGCCTGCGGCTGGTAGAGTACGACGGAGAATATACCATGTTTATCGGCACCGGAGAGATTGTGGATATCGATCCCTATATCAGGGGGACCTATGGCTGGGTGAAAGTAAAAGATATCGAGGCTTGGGAACAAAAGATGATCGACGCCGGCGTGGTGCATCACGGCGTTTTGATTCGCGATCCCAAGGCGGCGGATGCTTTGGAGCTGTTCTGCAAATACGCGGGGATCCGTGTGGTGCGGGCGGAGTAAGAACCGCGGGAAAAAGCGGTATAGAAAGCTTCAGAGGCCCGCGGCGCGCCTGCCGGCTGTTGGCCTGGGCGATGCCCGCCATATTCCGGGACAGAGGAGAGAAACCAGAAAACGGAAGCGATTCCGGTGATCGCTTTCAATATGGATTTATAACATATGTGTATGGCAGCCGGGTCTCGGTCTCAATCGGGAGGCCGGGGGCCGGCTGCGCGCAATAGGAGGAATCATAATGGCAAAAATGCTGAAAGCCACCTTGGTGGCGCCGGAGCGTATCGAGTTGGGAGAAGCGGAAATCCCCGCGCCGGGAAAAGATGAAGTTTTAATTCGGGTTTTACGGGTTGGCGTATGCGGTTCTGACCCGACGATTTATTTTGGAAGGCATCCCTATGTCACCTATCCTGTGGTCATGGGACACGAGTTTTCCGGGACCGTGGAGGCCCTGGGAGAGGGCGCGGAGGGTCCCGCCGTTGGAACAAGAGTAGCGGTGATCCCCCATTTGGTCTGCGGAAAATGCGACATGTGCCAAAAGGAAATTTACAACTTCTGCGAATCCCTGCGGTGCACAGGCGCGGAGGCCGACGGTGCCCACTGTGAATTCATCTCCATGCCGAAGCAAATGGTAATTCCGATTCCAGAAACTATGACGCTGGAGGACGCCGCGATGGTGGAGCCTGCTTGTGTGGCTTATCACGGCGCCAAGCGGGGAGAAATCCAGCGGGATGATATTGCCTTGGTAATCGGGGCGGGACCCATCGGCAATTTCTGTATGCAGTCCTGCAAAGCCTTGGGGGCGAAGCGGGTATTTATCGCTGATATGGACGCCTCCCGCCTGGCTCTGGCGGAAAACTTGGGAGCCGACGGCGTCATCGACGTTTCCAAGGAAAGCTTGGAAGCTGGGCTGGAAAGGCTGTGCGGCGGCGCGAAAAAGGTCAATGTTTTTTATGACTGCGTGGGGGAAAAGGGAACGGTTTTCAATAATATCCTGGGCATGGCGCGCAGAGGCAGCCGGATTGTGATTATCGGCGTTCTGCAAAACGGCTATGATGTGCCGCTGTTGCCGGACTTTGTGCAGCATGAGCTTCGCTTGTCCGGCACCACGATGTATACTCCCGCTGATTACCGTGAAATGCTTCAGCTTATGGGAGAGGGTAGAATCAGGACCAAGGGGATGATTTCTCATACATTCCCGCTGACGCAGGTAAAAGAAGTATTTCAGATGATCGCGCAGCGCCGCGAGCCTTTCTTTAAAATTATGTTGACGGTAGGGGAGCAGCGGAAGTCGGTCGAATGACCGGCGTTTCGCCAATCGCTGTCAATAGGACGGCGTGCCTTCGGGGGCGCCGTCTGTTTGTGTTGTTTATTGGATTTGCGGCCATGCCTGTCCGGCGGAAAGAAAACGGCCTGTGGAGGACGGGGATTGGGCTGAAGGGCATAACGGCAAACCTGATAGAATGAATTTGGAGTAGTGATAGTATGCTGTTAGGAATTGATTTTGGCTCCAGCGGATGCAAGGGCGTGCTGTTCAGCCCTGAAGGGGTGATTTTGGCAAAGGCGTCCTGGGAATATAGTGTGGAAACCATCGGCGCGGATGGCTGTGAAATGGATCCCCAGGTGTTTTTCGACGCTTTCTGCTCCGTGGTAAAAGAAATTGCGGAACAAGGGGAAATTAGAGCGATAGGGATTTCCTCTCACGGCGAAACGGTCATCCCTATCGGCAGGGACCTGCAGGCGGCGGGGCCGGCGCTGATGAACTCGGATAATCGGGGACTGGGCTATGCCCAGCGCCTGGAAAATACCCTGACCAGAAAAAGAATCTACGAGATTTGCGGCCTGCCGGCGCATCCCATGTATTCTCTGCCGAAAATCTGCTGGTTTCGGGAAAACCGACCGGAGCAGTTTTCCAAAACAGACCGGTTCTGTACGATTCCAGGATACCTTTTGGCGAGACTGGGCCTGGAGCCTCTGGCGGATGATACCCTAGCCAGTCGGTTTATGGCCTTTGATATTCAGAAAAGGACCTGGTCGCAGGAAATTTTAAGCGCGGCGGAGATTAGCCAAAGCTATTTTTGTCCCACGGTGCCGGCGGGAACCTCCGCTGGCGTAATACCGGCGGAAATCGCAAAGGGCCTGGGACTTTCGGAAGGCGTCTCCGTGGTGCTGGCGGGCCATGACCAGCCCTGCGGCGCGTTTGGAGCGGGCCTGGTCCGGCGGGGAAGCGCACTGTCCGCGGGCAGCTATGAATGCCTGTGCGCGGTAGGAGACAAACCGGCAGCTGGGGAGAAGGCCCTGTCCTACAGCTTTAATACCTATTGCCATGTCTGTGACGGCTCCTATCTTACCCTGGCCTTCTTTCCGGGGGCTTTGTGCGTCAACTGGTTTTTAAAGCTTTTGTATCCAGAGGCGGAGCGGGGAGGATTAGACGAGGTGTTTTCCAATATCTTTAAGTCTATGGAGAAAAATGGCCCAAGCGGCCTGCTGGTGACGCCTCATCTAATCGGAGCCTGCAATCCGGGATGGAATCCCCTGGCTCGGGGAGGAATTTACGGCCTTCATCCGGGGATAGCGGCCCCGGATATGATGAAAGGCGTTTTCGAGGGAATCGCCTGCGAGCTAAGGCTAAACCTAGAGGCGCTTCAGGATGTGGGCGCCGAAATACCGCGTATCCTAATCCATGGGGGAAATGCCAGGCAAAACGCCAGTGTTCAGCTGCGGGCGGATATTACCGGACGTGAATTCCAGCGGCTGGAAGACCGGGAAACCGGATGCCGGGGCGCCGCTATGCTGGCGGGACTGGGAATCGGGCTGTTTACGGGTTATCAAAACGCGGTGGAACATATGCAAACCAAAAGAGAGAAGTTTTCGCCCCAAAAAGAGTCAATGGAACAATATGAAAAACAATTTCAGCATTACCGGGATTTTTACTATAGAACAGAAAATTTATGAGCTGGGAAAGGGAGAGAAAGGAAATGGGTAAAAGCGTTAGATTCGGCATCATAGGCTGCGGACTGATGGGCCGGGAGTTCGCCAGCGCCGCCTCGCGGTGGCAGCATCTTGCGGAGGATATCCCCCAGCCTCAGCTGACCGCGGTCTGCGATGTAAATCCGTCCAGCCGGAAATGGTTTACCGATCACGTTCCTACCGTTCAATATGAGTATGACGACTATCGGGAACTTTTAAAAAATCCGGAGATTGAGGCGGTATATTGTGCCGTACCCCATCACCTGCACGAGGAGGTTTATGTAGCGGTAATCGAGGCTGGAAAGCATCTGATGGGGGAAAAGCCCTTTGGAATCGATCAGGCCGCCAACGATCATATTTTAGCGGCGCTGAAGGAACACCCGGAGGTGTTCGCCAGATGCGCCAGTGAATTTCCTTATTTTCCGGCGATGCAGGTAATGCTCTCCTGGATTCGAGAGGAGAAATTCGGAAGAATACTGGAAATCAAAGCGGGATTTAATCATTCCAGCGATATGGATACAGAAAAGCCTATCAACTGGAAGCGCCAGGCGTGCTATAATGGCGCTTACGGCTGTATCGGGGACTTAGGTATCCACACCCAGCATGTCC
Organism: uncultured Ruminiclostridium sp.; assembly: GCA_902490005.1. GTDB lineage: Bacteria > Bacillota > Clostridia > Oscillospirales > Acutalibacteraceae > Clostridium_A. The sequence continues at coordinate 130,792 of CABUCM010000002.1, read as the reverse complement.
CGTTCCGCATGGGTTTTCTCCCTCGAAATGTTTATGCCAGCCTGCGGAAATACGTTCATCAGCGGCCAGACGGTAAAGGAGGGACAGCGGCCTGTGATACCTGGGACAACGCGGTGCTGTTTTGTGAGGCCGTGGGCAAGGACGGAGAAACGGTCCCTATGACCCTGGAAACTAAGAGGATGTCCCCCGGAGACACCAATAACTGGTACTTTGAAATTTATGGGTTAGAGGCTTCCGCCAAATTCACCAGTTCTAAGCCAGACATCTTTACCTTTACGCAATCTTGGGGAAAAGAGCAGGCCTGGGCGGACATTCACATCGGCTATAAGCCTATGCTGCCTACGATTACCGGGCCCATTTTTGAATTCGGCTTTACCGACGCGATTCTTCAGATGTGGGGAGCCTATATGAAAGAATTGGATGGCCGGCAGGTATCTTTTGGCTGCTTTACACCGGAGGAGACCGCGCTGTCCCATCGTTTATCCACCGCGGCCCTGCGGTCGTACGAGGAAAGAAAAGCGATTGATTTATAAAAAATCTAATAAGAAGCGAAAGCGATGAGTATAGAGCTCAATACAAAAAGCATGAGGCTGGAATTTGTCCTTCCCGGGGGTTTAAACAAATCAAGTGGTATGGATGAGGCCCGAGAGAAAATTACTACGACCGCACCATGGCTGCGCCCTTAGGTATCTTTTATGGAACAAATAGGCAGGGATTATTGAACACGGAGTAATGGCAGCGCGATATCAGGCGAGACAAAATCTTCAGGAAGAAATGCCTGGGAATATCATGAGGAATATCTGAAAATCGTGAAAGGCCTGCCGTCCGGATTTCCTATTGTGTTGGAGTGTTCATCACAGCTGGAGTAAGTCGATGTTTTATGCTCTATAATAAAGTCACACGTATTCAGAGAGGGACAAAAGAAATTTTGCATTGTTACCTTTTAATCCGCCTGGAGGAAGCAATAACGCTTCCTCCAGGCGGATTTTTTATTTGGTTACGGAAACCATCGGCTCTGCCGGTGGAGGTACCCTTTTGTATTTTCATGGAATTAAGGTCAATGTAGCAGGTGGAAAAACAAGGGGGATAAAAGAGAATACTTTATGAAAGGAATTTAAAATTAGAGTTCCGTTATGAAAATATTAAGGGCATATTAAACAAAGGTCAGTATCGATATTGAATTACAGTATAAAATATGATATTATTTTCATAAATCTTAAAAATTATACGTTTTTAAATCAGAACTAAAATGTATAAAAATTAGAAAATACAATGTTTTACAGCTTTTTTTGCTAAAATATTGTATATATATGATCGCAGCCATTAGTTCGAAAACATATGCTATTTTGCATTGTTTCAAGCAGGTTTTGCAACCTGAATCTAAAACTTGAAATGTATAATCATACGATATATAGGATAAATAAGGAGTTGTCGTGCCGGTTGGTATAATATAGGAAAATGGCCTTGCGTTGCTTTCCTCTCTCGGACGGAGTTTTACTAGGAGATCATTATTCTTTGAGTGCTTTGCGGCGGCTAAGCCTTTCATTTATTTACATATTAATGGAGAAAAAACGATGCCTACTATTTCTGATGTTCTGCGGACAGAAAAAAAGTACCCCCTGGATTATTTGGAAGCCCGTAAATTGTGCGGAAAACTAAATCGGATCTTAAAGCCGGACCCCCATTGCCTGGGAAAGGACGGATACCTGGTTCGGTCGCTTTATTTTGATTCTTATGATAACGAAGATTATTTTGATAAATCAGCGGGGCTGGAGGCCCGTAAAAAAATACGGCTCCGTATTTATTCGCCGGACGCTTCTTTCGCTAAATTAGAGTGGAAACAAAAACAAGGCGCCGCCCAGAGGAAGCGGAGTATGACGGTATCAAGGGAGCACGCTCAATTGATGGCAAATGGAACTTATTCCTGCCTTTTGGAATACGACGATCCTTTGGCCAAACAGTTTTACAGTGTGATGCGCTCCCGGGTGTATTTACCGCGCAGCATAGTGGAATACCGGCGGTACGCGTTTGCTTTGGCCACCAATGATACCCGTATTACGTTAGACAGTGGTTTGCGGGCCTGCGAGGGAAATGCTGACCTTTTTTCCAAAGAACTTCCGTTTTATTATCCGGCGGCCTCCCCGAACCGAGTGACGCTGGAAGTGAAATACAATCATTTTCTGCTCAGCTATGTAAAAGAAGTTCTTTCGCCTTATATCACTGCTGAGACTGCCAGCAGTAAGTATTGCGCGTCGCGCAGATATAGTTTAGGAGGTATTACTTTATGAATCAGGATATTCTTTCTTATATTATGAACCACGCGGGAAGCCTCTCCTTACAGGAGATTTTGGTGAATTTTATCGCCGCGATTGCTGTTGGCGGCGTGATTTTCCTTTCTTATCGTTTTTCTCATTCCGGTGCCCTTTACAGCGGGAAATTCAACGTATCCCTTTGGATGCTTACCTTGGTAACCACGCTGGTTATGTGCGTCATCGGCAATAATATCGCGTTAAGCCTTGGTATGGTAGGCGCCTTGTCCATTGTGCGTTTCCGTACTGCGGTAAAAGACGCCCGGGATACCGCCTATATCTTTTGGGCGGTGGCGGCAGGAATTTGCTGCGGTATTTCCGATTTTATGATTGCTGTTTTGGGCAGCGCGGTGATCTTTTTATTGATGCTGGCTCTTGGCAATATTCAGGGGAATAACCGTTATCTGCTGATTGTCCGGGGAAGTACCTCCGCGGGAGAAAAGATCGAACAGACGGTTCAAGAGGTTTACGGAGGAAAAGCGAGGCTGTGCGTGAAAAATTCCGCCCGGGAGTCTGTAGAGTACATCTACGAGCTTTCTCAGAAGCTGCTGCAGCGCACTGAAGATGTGAATATCAGCGAAAGGCTTTTTCAGCTGGGCAACGTAGAAACTGTTGACCTGGTAAGCCAAAACGATGAAATCACCTCTTGAGGTGGGGACTATGAAAAAATCTGTCAAAGCCGCTTTAGCCGTTACGTCGGCGGCGGTGGCGCTGTGCGTGGTTTTGGGCTGGTGGCAGTTTTCGCGGACAGACTTCCAGGAGCGGCAGGTCCACCATGAATTAGTCCAAGACGCGGATCCCTCCATAGGAGACACCCGGATTTCTGAGGATTTTATCGTCGGCGACGATTTCACCTCGCACCTTCCTTTGGTAGTGATCGATACCGCGGGACAGGAAATCGTTAACTATAAATATTATGACGCGGAATTAGACGCTTTTGTAGAGCCGGCGGATGTAGACCCTTATACCTCCATGACTATGAGCGTGATTGATAACGACAGCCATGTGAACCGTTTGGGGGATGAGCCAACGGTTCAATCTTTGGGAAAATTAAAAATCCGGGGAAATACTTCCGCTTCCAGCAGGTATCCTAAAAAGCAGTACCGGATCAAGCTGCTGACGGAAACCGGAGAAAAAAATTCCACCCAGCTGATGGGGATGACGGCAAGCGACGACTGGATTCTCAACGGAACCCCTTTGGACCGTTCCCACCTTCGTAATTATTTGGCCATGAATATCGGCGGAATGGTATTTCCGGAAACGCCGGATATGCGCTATTGCGAGGCTGTTTTAAAAACAGACGCCGGATATGAATATTTAGGGCTTTATATCCTGTATGAAGCGGTAGAGCGGGGAGACGGAAGAGTTGAGCTTTCCCGCTATGACGAAAACCAGGTTCAATGCGATTTTCTTTTACGGCGGGACAGATATGAAACAGAGGGCTTGATTCTGGATACTTATGCCACCAGAGAGGGCCTTACGGAAGAATATTTAGAGGTCCAATATCCGCCCCAGGATCGAATTACGCCGGAAACGGTTTCTTGGATTACAGAACAGATCGACCAGGTAGAGTTATTGCTGTATTCTGAAAACGTGCCGGATATGGCCGAGGTGGAGCGGTATTTAAACGTGGATTCCTTTGTGGACTATTTTATCATCAATGAGTTTTTCATGAATTACGACGCGGGACTCCACTCCACGTATCTGCACCAGCAGATCGGCGGCACTTTGGAAATCGGCCCTTTATGGGACTTTGACGGGGCCATGGATAATTATGATAAAGATTTGGGTATGTTTAAGGAAACCGCCATGGAGGTGCGTTCTTATCTGGACGCTTTGCTGAAGGTGCCCGGGTTCGCCCAAAAAGTGGAAGCGCGGTATCACGAATTGAGAAAGACCATTCTCTCCCAGGAGTATTTGGAGAGCTTTATTGACGAGACCCAGGCTTTTCTGGGAAACGCCGCCGACAGGGACGCCAGCAGATGGGATGCGATCTTTGCCGCCACGCTGCCGGCGCTGGAGGAAGAGGAAACAGAGCTTACCGTCGACCGCACGGTTTCCAGTTCCCCGGAAGAATGCCAGCGTATTAAGGATGTGCTGTCCCTTCATGGAGAGTATTTAGACGAAAACATCCAGATGCTGGAGCGGTATACCGATACCTGGATTTACGGCGGTCAAAACGCGAATTTCCTTTCGGTTTTATTTATTCTGGCGTTCTTTATTTCGATTGTTTTGATTCAGCGGGTTCGTAAGAACTAATTCGATGGGGAGGTGAAGAAATGTCCAAAGTTAAAATTAAAAATGTAAACGAGAAAACCATAAAAGAAAAAATTTGGGTTTGGTGCGCCATTGTCTCTATGACGGTTTATGTAGTTTGGAGAATCTTTTTTACGGTTCCTGATCACAAAATATACGGATGGGTGGCCACAATCTGCGGAATCTTTTTGGTGGTGGCGGAAACGGTCTCCATGCTGGAGGGCACGGAGCATTTTACCCGGCTTCGCAGAAAAAGCGTTCCTGAAAAGCCGGTGCTTCCTTTGGATTGGTATCCGGATGTAGACGTGTTCATCGCTACCCATAACGAATCGGCGGATCTTCTCTATAAAACGGTCAACGGATGCAAGCATATGCGATACCCCGACCGGGGAAAGGTACATATTTACCTGTGCGACGACGGGAATCGTCCTGAAATCGCGGCGCTGGCGAAAAAAATGGGCGTAGGCTACTTTGGAATGGAAGAAAATAAGCTGGCGAAGGCGGGAAACTTAAACCATGCTTTAAGCCTGACCCATTCCCCCTATGTAGCCACCTTTGACGCCGATATGATTCCTACCCGGGAGTTTTTAATGGAAACCGTGCCCTATATGTATCTGCCCAAGCTCAAGCAGTTAGACGACGGAACATGGGTGGAGCGCTCTGAAGATGAAATGGATGAGGATTTTAAAATGGGGTTTATCCAAACCCCTCAGAGCTTTTATAACCCGGATCTGTTCCAGTTTAATTTTTACAGTGAAAAACGAATCCCCAATGAACAGGATTTCTTCTTCCGTGAAATCAACGTGGGGCGCAACCGGGCCAACGCGCCGATTTACGCCGGCTCAAATACGCTGATTTCCAGGGAAGCTTTGGATGAGGTAGGAGGCATTGCCACCGGAACCATTACCGAAGACTTCGAAACAGGGATCAAGATTCAGGCAAAAGGATACACTTGCTACGCTTTGGACAAAGCTTTAGCCCACGGTTTAGCGCCTACTGATATCGACAGCCTGATCCGGCAGCGGGTCCGCTGGGGAAGAGGATGTATTTCCTCTTTGCGCCATGTCCATCTTCTGTTTCATCCCAAACTGAAGCTAAATACGAAATTAAGCTATATCTCTTGTTGGCTTTATTGGTGGACCTTCTTCAGACGGTTTGTTTTTATCATTTCTCCCATTCTATTTATTGTGTTTGGAATCCCGGTGGTGATCTGCAGCCTTTGGGAACTGCTTTTGATCTGGCTGCCGTCGTATCTTTTGTATAACCACGCTTTGAAAATCACTTCCGGAAAGCTCAGAACCCAGCGGTGGAGCAATATTGTAGATACGGTCATTTTTCCCTATATGATTTTACCCATCCTTCTGGAAACTTTTTTTATCAAAGAGAAGAAGTTCCATGTTACCAACAAGGAAAGAACCGCCGGAAAGAAATCTGATTTTCAATTGGCGATTCCCCATATTCTGCTTTTAGTGTTGGATTTATACGCCCTCTTTTTAGCGGTTTACACCTCCATACACGCCTATAATTACGGTATGGCCATCATTATATACTGGCTAGTGATGAACGGGCTCAGCTTGTTTATGGCGCTGTTTTTTATGTCGGGACGGAAAAATTTCCGCGCCAACGACCGCTTTACCGTGGAATTACCGGCAGAAGTGGATTACCATGGAAAAAAATATTACGGCGTGACGGGAGATGTTTCCGAAAACGGCCTATCTTTAATCTTTTCACAAAGCGCCTATCTGCCTCATGAAAAAGGGGAAGAAATGGAGATTCGGTTGAAAACCGAAAAGTATGAAGCGGTAATAAAAGGCACGGCGGTCCAGGTGAGCAAGCAGCCGGATGGTTGTTGGAGATACGGCGTTTCGCTGAGCGAACTGGACGAGGACAACAAGTCCGCTTATTTTCAGATGCTTTATGACAGGGACCACAGCCTTGCGAAACGGATGAGCAAATCCGTCAGTATTTTCGAGGATGTTTTTCTGAACATCCACCGCCGTACCGAAAGAGGAGCGCAATCCAGACGGGCTTTGCCAAGAGTAGATCTGAGCTTGGAATTGCCTACTGTCACTGGCGGCAAGGTTCGTATAGTGGACTGTAACTATGAATTTGCGCGGCTGGAGGCGGTGGATGCCATTTTACTGCCTTATGAGCAGGTTCAGGCGCCAGGCGGGGTAATGATCTGCCGTGAGGTCGAAGGCAAAGCTGGGTTGTATCAAATAGAAAACTGGCAGGAATTGCTTTTTAACGGTGTGTTCGACACCCTTTTCGCTCAGGTTAACCACGTTTTGCCTGAAGAAAAAGAACCTGCGCCTGCGAAAAGCTGATCCAAACGGTTAGGAGGCATTTTCTTGGTTTTTTCCAGTATCATATTCCTGTTTTTCTTTCTGCCTATCGTGCTAGTGCTGTATTACACGGTATGCGCCCCCAGCGTGGCCATGCGCAACGGCCTTTTGCTGCTGACCAGCCTGTTTTTCTATGCCTGGGGCGAACCGAAAAACGTGCTGCTGCTCATAGGCTCCTGTGTGCTCAATTGGGGGATTGCCTTGGCGATTTCCCGTTGGCGCCGGTATAAGAAATTGCTTTTGGCTTTGGATTGCGTGGTAAACCTAGGGGTACTGTTTGTTTTTAAGTATCTGGGGTTTGCCGTAACCAATCTGGACGCTGTCTTAGGGGGATCTTTTCTGCCCCAGGTGGATATCGCGCTGCCCATCGGCATCTCGTTTTTTACGTTTCAGGCGCTGAGCTATGTAATCGATGTGTACCGCGATACGGTAGAGGTGCAAAAGAACCCTTTTTATGTGGCGCTGTATATCGCCTTGTTCCCCCAGCTGGTGGCCGGGCCTATTGTCCGCTACAGCACCGTTGCGGAAGAAATCCGCAACCGGGTTCACAGCTGGGAACTGCTAAGCACGGGCGCTTGCAGGTTCGTCCAGGGCCTGGCGAAAAAACTGCTTTTGGCCAATACGTTTGCGGTGGTGGCGGATAATATTTACGGCCTGACAGAGGCTGGCCACCAGCTTGTAAAAATCCCGGTGACCTTGGCGTGGGTTGGTTCCTTTGCCTATACCCTGCAGATATTTTTTGACTTTTCCGGCTATTCGGATATGGCCATCGGCCTTGGAAAAATGTTCGGGTTTCATTTCGAGGAGAATTTTAATTATCCATATGTTTCTAAATCCGTAAGCGAGTTTTGGCGGCGCTGGCATATTTCCCTGTCCACTTGGTTTCGGGAATATGTGTACTTCCCCCTGGGTGGTTCCCGGGTGGAAAACAAAGACAAAATGGTGCGAAACCTGTTGGTGGTTTGGCTGCTGACCGGCCTTTGGCACGGGGCGAATTGGACCTTTGTGTTCTGGGGGCTTTTTAACTTTGTATGCCTGCTGCTGGAACGGCTATTCCTGTTTGAAAAATGGAAGGCGCATCCGTTTTGGAAGCATTTGTATACCATGCTGATGGTGAATTTCGGCTGGGTTTTATTCCGAAGCGAAAGCTTTTATCAGTTCCAGGAATATCTCGGGAATATGTTTGGGCTGAATGGAAACGGCTTTTTCAGCGGCCAGGCCCTTATGTTTTTACAGGAATACGCCGTGTATTGGGTGATCGGGATACTTCTATGCGTTCCCGTAGCCGGCTGGCTGAAAAAGAAATTGGCTTCCCGGCCTAAGCTGTCAAAAACAAGCTTTGCCGTGGTTTATCCCGTGGGAATGGCGGGACTGTTTTTTGTCTGCGTCACCTATTTGGTGCGCAGTGGGTATAATCCGTTTATTTATTTCAATTTTTAAGGAGGGATCGTGGTGAAACATCCGCAAAAGCTTGGACAAATGATATTTGCCGCGGTCTTTTTCTGTTCCGTAATAGGTTATGGGGCCGCCAACTTCTGGCATGCGAAAGAACCCCTGGCAGAAAATGTTCATAACGCTTGGGAAGACATTCAGGAAGAGCCTACGGCAGAAACAGTGGTGGGCGCGGTGACGGCCTTGGATACGGCCGTTACGGAAAACACGCTGTTTCGGTATCCGCTGCTGGAGTGCTATGGCGGAATGCAGCTAGCCTTGGGAAAGCACGAAGAAAACGCTTTTGACATTGTAAAGGATAAGGACGGCTACCTGCACGGCGGAAACTTTTGGACCGGATTTGGAGACGATACCAAAGAATTGGCGGTAAGGGTCCGCCGCCTGGCCGACGCCATGGAGGCTCGGGGGACCAAAGTGGGCTTTGTCCTGCCGCCGATGAAAGTGGTGCGGCCGCAGGCGGCATATACGGGGATTCCCTACAATGATTTTACGGAGCAGGCGGATTCTCTGATGCGCTGGCTCCGGTATTATAGCGTGCCTTATCTGGATTTGCGGGAATCTCTAAAAGACGACAACCTTTCTTATGAAGAAACCTACTATAAAACAGACCACCACTGGAGCCCCTTGGCCGCCTTTGCGGGCTTTCGGGATACGGTGGACTGGATGAATTTCCAGTGGAACGCGGGGTTAGACCCTACGGGAAGCTTTCGTGATTTGAACCAGTATGAAACAAAAAATTTTCCCGGGCTGATGCTGGGTTCCCAGGGCCGGGATGCCGGCGTGGTGTATTCCGGCGGGACGGAGGACTATCAGGTGTACTATCCTAAGTCCGGTGGTGATTTTACCTGGCTCCACGGTAAGCTGGACCATCTTGAACGGAAAGAAGGGGCTTTTGTTCCCGCCCTGCTGGAGCTGGAAACTAAGAAAGGCCTTTATGAATTGGCGGCTAGTAACCTCTATTTGAATTCTGTCCAAGAATATGATAGCATTGAGAATCATAGCCTGGAAGACGGCGCGTCGGTATTACTGCTTCGGGATTCCTACGCTTCGCCTCTGGCGGCGTTTTTATCTCAATGCTGCGGCCAGCTGGATATGCTGTGGGCACAAAAATATAGCAGCGGCGACATGATGGACTATCTGGAATCTCATGATTACGATTATATTTTAGTTATGCTGTACCCGGAAAACATAACGTATGAGAATTTTCCTTTTTATGAAAGCGAGGGCCTATGAAATATAACCTGAGATGGCGGAGGCTTTTTCTGACAATTTCTTCTTTTTTCGTCCTGGGGCTAATAACAGGATGCAGCCAGCCGGCTGGCATGGAACCGGAATCTCAAACACCGGAGGGAAATGGGATAGAAGCCCATGGCGCTTTAAATGTGGACGGCGCTTTTCTGTGTGACGAAAATGGAAACCAGGTTGTTTTGCGTGGAATGAGCAGCCACGGGATTTCGTGGTACCCCCGCTATTTAAACGGGGGAGCCATGAAAACACTAAAAGAGTACGGGGCGAATTTATTCCGAATCGCCGCCTATACGGAACCGACCGGGGCGTACTTGGAGAACCCGAACCGAACCCTGGATTATTTATATATGGGGGCGGAAAGCGCTTTGGCCGAGGACATGTATGTCATACTGGATTGGCATATTTTAAACGATAATGATCCTAACGAGTATATTGAGGAAGCGAAAGATTTTTTTGACCAGCTCAGCGCTCATTATGCCGGCGAACCGGGGATCCTTTATGAAATCTGTAACGAACCAAACGGGGACGTTACCTGGGAACAGATTTCAGCCTACGCGAAAGAAGTGATCCCGGTTATTCGGAAGAACGCCCCGGACGCGGTGATTTTGGTGGGGACCCCGAATTATTGCAGCCATTTGGAAGGCCCGCTTTCCGATCCGCTCCCCTTTGAAAATATTATGTATTCGTATCACCGTTACGTGGATATTTCCGTGGACGAGGTTGGATGGGATGGCCCCTTCAAGAAATACACGGAACAGGGCCTGCCGATTTTTGTGACTGAATGGGGTGTGTCCGCCGGAGAGCAAGCCTATTTTGAAGACGAAGAAGAGAGTGCACTGGCCGATGTGGAACTCTATCCTGAAACCGCGGATTCCTTTTTAGACGCCATGGATCGATATCAGATTAGCTGGGCCGGCTGGGCTCTCTGCAATAAAACGGAATGGCATAGCGCGATACAACCGGATTGTACCAAATACAGCGGTTGGGGCGAGGACGACCTAACGGTTTCCGGTAAATTGATGTTCAGTCGGTTTTTGCCGGAGGTTGATGGTCAATGAAAGGGAAAAAGAGGTTTACGATAGGCGCGCTGCGGATTATAGGGGTATGCGCCCTTGTCGCGTTGCTAATTGGAGCGTTGGCTTTTTTGGAGAAAGATCGTTCGGTTCATCCGGCCCAGATGATCTTTGTAGGGACAAAAGACGGTGCGGACTGCGCTATTTTGCTAAGCAATGGAGCCTGTGTGGTGATCGATACCGGAGAAGCCCAGGACGCGGAGCATATCCTTGCAATCTTGAGGGAGCAAAAGATCGAAAAAATAGATTGCTTGGTTTTGACTCACCCGGATAAAGACCATATTGGCGGCGCGCCGGCGCTATTAGACGCTGTGCCTGTGGAAATGGTGGTTTGCCCTTATTACAATAAGGACAATACCCCATACCGGGATCTGCAAGAAAAGCTGGAAGAGCTTGGCGTCAGCCAGTTAATCCCTTCCAGAGACCGGGTTTTGGTGTTTGGAGATTTGGAGCTTCAAATTTGGCCGCCGGAAGATTTTTATTATGAAAAAGATAACGACTATTCCATTGCCGTTTTAGTGGAGCACGGGGAAGTAAACCTGTTCTTTGCCGGAGATGCCCAAAAGCAGCGGTTGCAGGAACTGGAGCAGCGCGAATTTCCGGAAATAGATCTTTATAAGGTTGCTTATCACGGCAGAGACTCCAGCCGCAGCGCCCAGCTTATCCGGCAAATCAACCCAGAATTTGCCGTGGTGACGGCTAAAGAACCTTTGGGAGAAACAGCAAAAGCTTTAGAAGAGGTTTCCGCCCAAGTTTTATGCACCTTAGGTCAGGATTATTTCATAGAAAGCAACGGGAATACTTTAGAATTAAAACGCCCATCGACCTCTGAGCCTTAATGGAACAGACGCCGATGGGCGTTTTTCATCCGCTGCAGTTCTTTTTTCACAGCGCGTCAACCGGAAAAATGCGCGGATCCGAAATTGCAAAATCGGACACTTTAAATCTTATTCCCTTTGCCCTTTCGATAGCCTACAACTCATATTCGCGAGACTTCTCCGCTTAAATAAGGCTGTCCGCTCAAGTGTAAAATTCATGGGTTCCTTCCTTTTGTTTAAAAAGAAATCCCTATAGCAGCAATGCTATAGGGATTTCTTTTTAAAATCAATCAGCTTATTTTAGTCCTCGATCGTGGTAAAACGGGAGATCGCGGGATCGGTATAAACATCGGTGCCGTCATCGCTGTAAGAAGAAAACTCAGATACAATTGCTCCTTCCGGACCAGCCTGGAACCAGTGCTTGGTATTCGGCGACAGGGTGTACTGCTCCCCCTTCTTCAGCACGATCTCATGCCATACGGTATAGACGTCTTCTTTTCCTTCCGGAATTGTTGCTTTTGGATTCAAAGTTGGCTCTCCCGGCACGTGGATGTAAACTTCTCCGTAACGGCAGCGGAATGTCTCTTCCTTTCCAGGATTCTCCTCGCTCAGCGGCGGGTGGCGGTGTTCCGCACAGATCTGTCCCGGCAGCATCGGGAGCTCTTTTGCACAGCACCGTTTAGTATTGACATACACATGCAGCATCAAGCCTTCATGATACGGATCGTTCAGCCCGAAGTCGGTTACTTCCATTCTTTCCTCTTCTTCCGGCGTCAGGTATAACCCTGCCTTCCGCATCATTTCCAAGCCTTTTTCCTTGATCTCGTTGTACTCGCTTCTTTTCATTCTTGTACCCTCCTATTATTCTACCATATTATCCAAAAAGCACAGCAAGCTTTCCTGTGGATTTTTGAATAATACCCTCGATTTTATATACTACAAGAAAACAGAGACTAAATATATATTATTTTTAGATAATCTTTTGTTTATTTTCTTGTGAATATTGAATGAAATCAAAATGAATACGGCTAAAACAATCAGCTCTGTGCTGATAGAAACAGAACAGAGTATTCATGCTTTTTGGGCATAATTCAATGCATTCGAATAAGAAAACACTGCTCCCCTTCAATCGTCATTAATTTTTTATGGCCATATTGGGGCGCACAGAAATAGCAAGCTGATAAATTAATTCACTGCGCTGTATTGACAAAATTAATTTTTGAGATTATTATTAAATAAATTAAAGATATGTCAGTAAATTAATTTAGTTTTGGCTGCTTTTAAAAATTATGCCGGTATGAAAAATCGCGCAAAAACGGAAAAATAGATAAGGGGTAAGGTAAATGCGGGGATATGTTTATCACGAAAATAAGACACTGACGCTTCAGGAGGTTCCCAAACCGGAATTAAAACCGGGTTACGGAGCGGTGGTCCGTGTGGCGGCGTGCTCTGTGTGCGGCACCGATATCAGGACCTTCCGGTTTGGCAGCGGGAAAATCGATGACAACAGGGTCATCGGCCATGAGCTGGTGGGGGAGATTACAGAGCTTTCACCGGAATATGCCGGTGAGTTTCAGGTAGGCGACATGGTTTCCGTGGCTCCGGCCATCGGCTGCGGCCACTGTGCCAGCTGCAAAAAGCAAAAAACCAATATGTGCGACGATCTAACTACCATCGGGTTTCAGTATGACGGTGGATTCGCAGAATACATAGCGGTTCCAGATCAGGCCTTCCGTATGGAAAATGTGTACCGTCTGCCTGAGAACCGGGAGGATTACACCGTCTTTACCATCAGCGAACCCCTGGCTTGCGCTATTAACGCCCAGTCCTATTTGAAGATTGAGCGGGGTGAGGATGTTCTGATTTTTGGCTCCGGTATTATCGGCTGCATGCACGCCGAATTGGCAAAGCTTTCCGGCGCGGGACAAGTGTTTCTGGTGGAGCCTCAGCAGGCCCGTCTGGAACAGGCGGCGGCTTTGCTGCCGGATGTGCACTTTATCAATTCTTCAGAAAAAAACCTGAAGGAAGAAATTATGAAACATACCGGCGGAAAAGGCGTGGACGTGGCGATTGTCGCCTGCTCCGTGGGGCCGGCACAGAAAGAGGGCATGTCCCTGCTGGCAAAATGCGGGCGGATTTCCCTTTTCGGCGGATTGCCGGGAGAATCTATCGGGTTTGTTGACAGCAACCTGATCCATTACCGAGAACTGAGCGTATATGGGGTGCACGCCTCCACGCCCGCTCAGAACAAAAAGGCCATGGCGCTTATCCGGGACGGCGTTATCAACGTGGACAAATACATTGACCGCTTTGCCCTGGAGGATGTGGAAAAGGTGTTTGAGGCGGCGGCTTCCGGTGAAATTATTAAAGCGGTAATCGTCAATCGTTGACTTACAAGTTTTATTGCTGAGAGGAGCTAGATCACATGCTAATGATGCAAAAACCCAAGATCGGCTTTTTGGGTCTGATGCAGGGGCTGTATGACAAATCCCAGCCGGAACTGCCTAAGATGCAGGAGAAATTTGCCCTTCAGGTTGTGGAGCAGCTGAAGGACGTGGCGGACGTGGATTTCCCGGGCCCCGCCAAAGAGCGGGAGGACATCGAAAGATATGTCAAGATGTTCAACGACAAAGAGTATGACGGCATCATGATCGTCAACCTGCTCTACAGCCCTGGCAACCGCCTGATCCAGGCCATGAAGAAAAACCGGCTGCCGGTGCTGGTGGCTAACATTCAGCCCAGGCCTGACGTAACCAAGGAATGGGACTGGATTCTCTGCACCACCAACCAGGGCATTCACGGCTGCCAGGATACCTGCAACGTACTGATGCGCTGCGGCGTTAAGCCGGCCATTATCACCGAGGACTGGAAATCCGACAACTTTAAGAAGTTGTTTTCTGATTGGGCCTATGCGGCCAATACCTGTATACGCCTGAAAAAGACCAAGCTGGCTATTTTCGGACGGATGCACAACATGGGAGATATTTTGGGCGACGACGCCGCGCTGTGCCGTAAGTTCGGCGTGGAGGCCAACCACGAGACCATAGGCCCGGTTTATTATGCCATGGAATCCATAACAGACGCGGAAATCGACGCACAGATAGAAGAAGATAAGAAAAACTTCAAGATTGATCCGAAGCTTCCGGCGGAAAGCCACCGCTATGCCGCCAGAATGCAGCTGGGCTTTGAGAAATTCCTAAAAGAAAACGGCTACGACGGATTCTCCCAGTTCTTCAATATTTACAAGGAAGACGGCAGATTTAAACAAATTCCGATTCTGGGCGGATCCAGCCTGCTTGCGAAAGGCTACGGCTATTCTGCAGAAGGCGATACCAACGTGCTGCTGCTCACTGCGATCGGCCACATGCTGATAGGCAATCCTCACTTTACGGAAATGTATTCTCTGGACTTCGGCAAAGACGCCGCCATGCTCAGCCATATGGGTGAGGGCAACTGGAAGGTAGCCAGAAAAGACCGGGGCGTTACTCTAATTGACCGTCCTCTGGATATCGGCGATCTTGAGAACCCGCCTACCCCTAAATTTAACGTAGAACCCGGCGCGGCCACTCTGTGCTCTCTGGTTTCTGTGGTAGGCGAACAGTACCGTCTGGTGGTTTCCCAAGGTACTGTTCTAGATACGGAGGAACTGCCGGATGTTCCTATGAACCACGCCTTCTTCAAGCCGGATACGGGCATTAAGGCTGCCATGAACAAGTGGCTGCAGAACGGCGGCACCCACCATGAAGTGCTGTTCCTGGGCGACTGGCGCGGCAGGCTGGAAATGCTTTGCCGGATTCTTGACGTAGAATACGTTGAAGTGTAAACGGCAAACCGGCAGCGGGCGAATTTAAACGAAAGCGGTTAGAAGGTGAAGATTGTGGGCGATAAAGAACGTTTGATGGTAACCGTCGCAAAAATGTACTATGACTCTGGCATGAGCCAAAAGGAAGTGGCGGAGCAGCTGGGCGTCTCAAGAGGGTATATATGCCAGCTTTTGGAGCAGGCGCGCAAAGTAGGCATTGTAGAAATTAAAGTAAACTCGTTTTCTTCAGAAGAAAGCGAGCTGGAGGGATATGTGAGGAAGATGTTTGCCCTGAGGCGGGTGAAGATCTTCCACACCCCGCCCCACTCGGGCACCAACCAGCTGACCCGGGAAATTGTAGAAGAGGCCTGCGGTTATCTGGATACTATTATAAAGAGCGGAATGACCATAGGCTTTTCCTGGGGAGAAACCATTTATCAGATTTCTTCCAGTATGGAAAACCACCCTCAAATCAAAAATGTCACGGCAATTCCCCTGTGCGGCGGAATCAGCAATCTGATGAAACAAATTTATGTTTCAGAGATTTCCACTAATATTGCCAATGCCTACCATGGAACGCCCTTGTTTATTCCCTTGCCGGCGATTCTTCAAAACAGTGAGATACGGAATTCCTTAAAGAGCGACCGGAATATCAGCAGCCTGCTGGAAAAAGGAAAAAACGCTGACGTAGCCCTGTTTACGGTAGGAGTGCCGGGGGATCAGAACGCCTTGTACCGCAGCGGATATCTGGACGCCGATTCGTGGGAGAAGCTAGCCGGCAAAGGCGCGGTAGGAGACGTATGCGCCCATTTTATCAAGGCAGACGGGGAGATCTGCGATCAGGAACTGGATCGTCGGACCATTTCGGTATCCATGGAAAACTTCGCTGCTATTCCCAATAAAATCTGTATTGCCGTGGGCGCCGCCAAAGCTCAAGCACTGCTGGGAGCTCTTCGGAAAAAGTATGTGGATGTACTGATTACCAGCGACGAAACGATTCAAACTCTGCTGAGACTGATTTAAGAGAAAGGAAAAGCTAGTATGAAACTTTTCGGAATAGACCATATCACCATCAACTGCCGTGATATTGAAAAGGCCTGCAGGTTTTATGAAACCGTATTGAAGCTTGAGAAGCTGAACATTGTGGATATGGGAGACCATATGCTCTACTATTACCAGCTTCCGGGTGTAAAGCTGGAGCTGATTGACTATAAAGAGGCTCAGAAAAATTGGGAGACCGGAAATACCGATACGGGAATTTACCGCCATTTTGCCATTATGGCAGACGACCTGGAGGAGATTCGGGAAAGCTGCCTGGCGGCGGGCGGAAAGATTAATATGGAGCCAACCTTTCTTCCCCAGCTGGGCAGCACCGTTATGCTCATCGGAGACCCTAACGGGGTGGAAATTGAACTGATCCTAGCTAAGTAAAAGGCGGGACAACACAAGTGATTTCTGTCACCAAAACTTTATTTTAAAAAATGCAGAAATTGCAGATAAAAAATAGGAGGCAACAAGATGAAAGCTGTAAGAATGTACGCGCCGGGCGATCTTCGCGTGGAGGAGGTGCCGGTTCCTAAAGTAGAGGACGATGAAGCCCTTGTCAAGGTAATGGCGGTAGGCGTCTGCGGTTCTGATATTCCCAGAGCCAACGTTTACGGAGCGCATGTATCTCCCATTATTCTCGGCCATGAGTTTGCCGGCCAGATCATCCAGGTTGGTAAAAATGTGACCAAATTCAAGGTGGGCGATAGGGTAACCTGCCCGCCGCTTATCCCCTGCTTTGAATGCGAATGGTGTAAAATGGGCCAGTATTCCCTGTGCGAGCACTACGACTATTACGGTTCCAGGCGAGACGGCGCCATGGCGGAATTTATCTCCGTTAAAGAAAGCAACCTTTTGGAAATTGGCGATAATATTTCCTATGAAGACGGCGCCACGGTGGATCCCTGCGCCAACGCCCTGCACGCGATGGCACGGGCTCAGTTCCAGGAGGGGGAGACCGTGTGCGTTTACGGAGCCGGCCCTATCGGACTGTTCGCCGTACAGTACGCGAAAATCAAGAAGGCGGGCAAGATCATCGCCGTGGATATCTGGGATGAAAAACTGGAGCAGGCCAAAAAGGTTGGAGCCGACGTGGTAATCAATTCTAAAAACGAGGACGCGGCGGCGAAAGTCAAGGAAGCAACCGGCGGCCTGGGAGCCAACGTGGTCATCGATTTCTCCGGCGTGCCCATCGGACAGCTCACCTGCCTGCACTGCGCTTCTAAACTGGGCAGGGTGATTCTGCTGGGTATTTCCCACAAGGGCCTGGATCTTTCCGAAAAGGAAGTAGATCTGATTATGCGCGAGCAGTTGGATATCCGCGGTTCCTGGAACTCCTTTACCAACCCCTTCCCCGGAAGCGACTGGACCGATTCTATCGAGTTGTATGAGAAATATGGCATGACGGCAAAGGATATTATCAGCCATCGCCTGTCCCTGGACGACGTTCCTGGTATTTTCAAAAAGATTAAAGAAGGCGGCTTCTTCTTTAGTAAAATTATGTTCTATCCCCAGGGCGTTCCTGCGGATGCAAAAAAAGACTAATAGTACATACGGAAAAGTTGGAGGAATGAATCATGGAAAAGAAAGAAATTTTAAAGCATATTGACCATACTTTGCTGAAGGCTACTTCCACCTGGGAGGGCATCTGCAAGCTGTGCGACGAAGCGATTGAATACAGCACCGCTTCTGTTTGCGTGCCTCCCTGCTATGTAAAGAGAATCAAGGAAACCTACGGAGATAAAATCAATATCTGCACGGTGATCGGATTCCCTCTGGGCTATAACACCTGCGAAGTGAAGGTTGCCGAAGCGAAGCAGGCCATCGCGGAGGGCGCTTCCGAGGTGGACATGGTCGTCAACCAGGCCGACGTGAAAAACGGCGACTACGATAAGGTGGAAAAGGAAATTGCCGCTTTGAAACAGGCCGCCGGGGATAATATCCTGAAGGTTATTATTGAAACCTGCTATCTCACCGAAGATGAAAAAATAGCTATGTGCAAAGCGGTTACCAACGCCGGCGCGGACTATATCAAGACTTCTACCGGTTTCGGTACCGCAGGCGCCACCATCGAGGATATCGAGCTGTTCAAAAAGCATATCGGTCCTAATGTGAAAATGAAGGCCGCCGGCGGCGTCAAGTCCGAAGCCGATCTGGAAATGTTCTTACAGGCTGGCTGCGACCGTATCGGCACCAGCTCTGCCGTTAAGATTCTTACCGGCGGCGAGGCGGGACAGTATTGACGCCGGTGCTGCCTTATACCATATGATTTTAAAGGGGGATGCTCATGAAAGAAACATTGCTGATGGCAGTCGATTTGGGCACCAGCTTTATCAAAGCCGGCGTCTATAACACCAACAGCGAGCGCGTCGCTGAATATATGGTGCCTGTAAAGGATTACCGCCCCGAGCCCGGCGTGTTTATCCAAAAGGGCGAGGAACTGTTCGGCGCTGTGCTGGAATGCATCAAAAGCGTGAACCAGCAGCTGGAAGACAGGGCCGCTTCTATTGAGGCCATCGCCTTTACCGGCCAGATGTCCGGGTTCATGGGCGTGGATAAAAACTGGGAGGATATTACCACCTGGTCCTGTACCCTGGATACCCGGTATATGCCCTATGCCGGCCGTCAGCTAGAGAAGATAGGCAGCCGCTTTTTAGAAATCAGCGGTACCAACTTCCCGGCCATGGCGCCTAAATTCCAGTGGTTCCAGGCGGAGTTTCCTGAGGAAGCGAAAAAGATTGCAAAGTATCTGATGATCAGCGGTTATGTAATCGGCAAGCTGGGAAACCTGCCTATTGAAGACGCGGTTATGGACTGCTCTTTCACATCCTGGACCGGCTTGGCGGACGTGAAGAACGGCCGCTGGTCCGACGAAATCTGCGGGGAAATCGGGCTGGACCAGAAATATCTGCCTAGAATCGTGGATTCCAACTATATCTGCGGCCACCTGTGCAAAGAGATGGCGGCGGTTACCGGATTAAAAGAGGGAATTCCGCTGGTATCCGGCGCGGGGGATAAAATTTCCGGATGTCTCGGCGCCGCCGCGGTGCATCCGGGGCAGATGGTCTTTGAAGCGTCTTCTTACGGGGAGATCAGCTGCTGCGTAGAAGAATTCCGTCCGGATTTGGAACAGGGCAGGCTGGATATTCTTCCCGCCGCCGTTCCGGGAGCGTTTTTCGCCACACATTTTGCGGCTGGTTCCGGCATCACCCTGGACTGGTTTATCAATTCTTTTGTGCCTGGAGCGAAAGAAGACCTAGGCGCCGCTTTTGCGGAAATGGAGAAGAAAATTGCCCGGGTACGGCCTGGATGCGACGGGCTGATGGCCATTGGACTGCTGGGCGGCAGTTCTATGCCTTTGGATGGGGATCTGAGAGGTATGTGGATGGGCTTTGATTGGAGCCATAAGCCAGAGCATTTTTACCGCGCTCTGCTGGAAAGCTTTACCTACGATTTCGCCCTAGCCATGGAGCGAATCGACGCTATTTATTCCGATCATGATCTCTCCAGAGTCCGTATGATAGGGGGCGGCGCAAAGTCTCCTGTCTGGGCTCAGATGAGCGCCGACACCACTGGCAAAATCTATGAAACCATGAGCCGGAACGACGTGGCCATGTGGGGCGCTTGCTTGCTGGCCGGAAATGCTGTCGGCATTTTCCCGGATTTGAAGAAAGCCGCGGGACAGTTTATCCATCCGGTGAAAGAATATTATCCTGACAGCCAGATGAAAGACGTCTATGCCAAATATTTGAATCTGTATCGGGATTACCTGAAAGAGCTGAAGGGCTTCTACAGAAGGGTTGCCGATTTGCAGAGATCCTGAGTCCTCGGGAATTTTTGCCTGTGATTGATATTTGCGTATGTTATAGAAAATCGGAAGAGGCGAAAATCTTTCTATTGTGCAAAAAAGAGGCGACGGAATTTAGCTGGGGTGCGGTAACGAAGTATTTAATGTAGAACGGCGGCGCAGTCATATGACTGCGCCGCCGTTTTGCGTTATCAGGCTCTTTTTGCGTTTTGGATATCAAGCCCGCCGAAGGCAATACAACCCTCGCGGGCGATATTGATAATACCAATAGCCTGATAGCGAATTTAGAGTACGCCAATGAAAATCGAATAAACGATGAGTTTTCTTGCTCTCATTGGAAATTTTGAAAGGAAAATGGTCATAAAAAACACCAGAAATGATAGTGCTTGAGCATGAAAAGACCTCACTCATGTGCTCCGGGGCCAAGAAGAGGCCGTCACGCTTTTGGAAAAGCCGGGTGGAAGATTGAAAATCAGGAAGGAAAAGTGCATACTGTAAAATGGATTTGTCCATGGACGAAGCTGGGGAATTAGGGTATCTTTTAAGTGAAGTTAACCTAATTTTTATTGCAAGGAGGATAATTTATGAAAAAAAAGTCAATTTGTTTAGCTCTGTGCGCGGCGATGATCAGTATGCTGGCGGCAGGATGCGAGCCGGCCGCGTCGGGGAGCACCCAGCCGGAGGAAAGCTCCGCCAGCGTGGCGGAATCCACTGGAGGGGAAAGTTCTGCTCCAGAGGATATGGTTGAACTTTCCATGCTGGCCTGTTGGAATGACCCTATGGATGGCATCGACGAGGTCCTGGCCCAGGCGGAGCAGAAGCTGGGAATCAAGGTTACTTACGAAAAGTTCAGCGGCGGCGAGGAAGGAGATAATATTGTTAAAACAAGGCTGGCGGCCGGGGATATGTCCGATATCTGTCTCTATAACAGCGGCTCTCTGCTGATGGCCCTGAACCCGCCGGAGTACTTTGTGGACTTAGCGGATCAGCCCTTTGCGGAGAACCTGGATGATACCTATGTGAAATCAGTCAGCGTGGACGGCGGAATCTATGGGATTCCTTCCTCCTCAAGCTACATTTGCGGCGTGCTATACAATAAGGCCATGTATGAGAAATACAATTTGGAAATCCCGGGCACTTGGGATGAGTTCCTTGCCAACTGCCAGGTTTTGAAGGACGCGGGAGAAACCGCCATGGTTGGAAGCTATGGAACCAGCTGGACCGCACAGCTTCCCTACCTGGGGGATCATTATAATGTAGAGCTTAAAAACCCCAACTTCGCCAAGGAATTTGAGGCCGGCACCCTGAAATACGCCAACGACGCGGCCGGCCTGGAGAGTTTCCAGAAGATTGCGGACGTAACACAGTTCCTCAACTCCGACTATCTGGCCACAACCTATGAAGACGCCTGTGAAATCATGGCGGAGGGGCAGGCAGGCCACTGGATCATGTTCACCACCGCGTTGGGTAACATTTACGCTTTGTATGGCGACCAGGTAAACGATATCGGAGCCTTTGCGATTCCCGGCGACGATCCCAAAACCATGGGAGGCACCGTGTGGGAGCCCAGCTCTTACTACGCCAATAAGAACAGCGATAAGATCGATGACATTATGCGTTTCTTCGAGTTTTACCTGTCCGACGAGGGCTTGGACGCTTATACCTCGAAGATTCTGCCCAACGGACCTTATTGCGTCAAGGGCTACGAGCTGCCGGACAACTGCTACGACGCGGTAAAGGATCTGCAGTCCATGTATTTTGACGAGGGCAAGGTCGCCCTGGCTCTGGAATTCCAGACCGCCGTCAAGGGACCCAACTGCGCTTCGATCTGCCAGGAATTGGGCTCCGGGCAAACCACCGCGGCGGAAGCGGCCGGCAAATATGACCAGGACTGTGAAAAGCAGGCCAAACAGCTGGGTTTGGATTGGTAAATGGCAAGCTGATCTGAAATATTTTACGGAAAGGGCCGTCCGCGTTGAGGCGGGCGGCCCTGCGTTTTTTACAAGGGAAAACCACCGCCCTGCGGAGGAGGTCCCACAAAAATAAGCTTCCCCCTCAGGCGAGCAGGGAAGCGGATTCCGGATAAGGTTACCCGCGGTTTATGAAAGGCCGCCGTAAAAAGAGTGCCGCCTGTTGATAAGGGAGAACGAGCGAAAAATCCATCGGGAATCTGGAGCGGCCGGGACAAGTACGGTTCCTCCGGCGCTTGCGCGCACTTTGGCTTGAAAGCACGGCTTTTACGACGCAGGATACGGTCCGGGAAAGGAGTTACCCATGAATAAAAAGAGAATCTATTCCAGCTGGTTCCTGGTTCCCGCCCTGGTGGTCTTTACCGTCTTTTTTGTGGTTCCCATGCTGCTGTCGTTTTACTTCAGCCTGACGGTTTGGGACTTCGACAGCGTGGAATTCTGCGGGCTGGATAATTTTGTTATGTTCTTGACAGAGCCCTCCCTGCGGGTGGGCGTTGTGAATACGCTGATCTACGCGGTGCTCACCTCGGGCACCAAGGTCGTGCTGGCCTTTTTGATCGCGGTGTTTCTCACCTCGCCGATACGGACAAAGACCCTTCAGCGTTCCCTGGTGTTTTTTCCCAACCTGGTCAGCACCATCGCGGTGGGGATTACCTTCACCGCCATGATGCATCCCAGCAAGGGCATTATCAACGCCTTTTTGGAGATGGTGGGCATCGGCGCCGTGGATTGGCTGGGAAACGCCAACCTGGCCCTATATTCGGTGATTATGGTGGATGTGTGGAAGGGCCTGAGCATCTCGGTAGTCATTTACATAGCGGGGATCCAATCCATCGATAAAACCTATTATGAGGCGGCCATGGTGGATGGCGCCAACGCCTGGCAGCGGCTGACCAAAATCACGCTGCCTCTGTGCCGGTCCTCGGTAAACACCATTATCATTTTATCCTTTATCAGCGGCCTGAGATGCTTCGACCTGATTTGGGCCATGACCAGAGGCGGCCCCGGCTTTGCTACGGATGTGGTGGCATCGGTCATTTACAAGCAGTATGTGGCGGGCTTCTATGGGCTTTCCACCGCCGGCAACGTAATTATCTTTATTTTAATCGCGGTGATCGCCTTTCCGCTGCAAAGGTTTCTGCTCAGCAGGGAGGTGGACGTATGAAAAGGAAAAGGCTTTGGCTTCTGGGGGATATCGCCGGGCTGCTGGTGTGCTTTGTGGTATTCGTGATCCCCTTCGCCTTTATGATCGTCAACTCGCTCAAGGACCGGAAGTCCGCCAATAAGCTGACTCTTCTGATCCCTAGGGAGCTTCACTGGGACAATTTCAGCGAGGTTTTTCAGACCGGAGAACTGCTGACCGCCTTTAAAAACAGCTTCATCATTACCCTGGTGGCCGTGGTGCTTTTGATCCTCATCGGCTCCATGGCCGGGTTTGTCCTGCAGCGCC
Organism: uncultured Ruminiclostridium sp.; assembly: GCA_902490005.1. Classification (GTDB taxonomy): domain Bacteria; phylum Bacillota; class Clostridia; order Oscillospirales; family Acutalibacteraceae; genus Clostridium_A. The sequence continues at coordinate 107,217 of CABUCM010000002.1, read as the reverse complement.
GCCGGGACCGGGTCACCAAGGCGGCTAACGCCCTGGTGCTCTCCGGACTAATGATCCCGCCGGCGATCCTGCCCACCATCTGGGTTATGCAGGGGCTGTTTCTTTATAAGACCCTGTTCGGCATGATCCTGGTGGAAACAGCCCTTCAGATCCCATTCACGATTATTCTCTACCGGGGCTTTGTGGGGACGATCCCCGTGGAAATGGAGGAGGCCGCCTATATCGATGGCTGCCGGCGGTTCGCGGTGTACCGGAAAATCATTCTTCCCCTGCTGAAGCCGGTGACCGCTACGGTTATTATCCTGAACGCGGTCACTATTTTCAATGATTTCACCAATCCTTTGTATTTTTTACCGGGAAAAGAAAACAGAACCGTACAGCTGACCTTGTACGACTTTATGGGAAAATACGCGACTTCTTATAACCTTCTGTTCGCGGATGTGCTGCTGATTACCATTCCCATGCTGATTATTTTTCTGATCTTCAATAAGAAAATCGTCGACGGCATGGTGGCTGGAGCTGTCAAGGGCTAAAACGGGCGGTTCGGTGGAAAATGTGGTATAATTTTGACAGAAAAGCCAGGGGGAACTGAGATTCCCTCTGAACAGGGGGACGTTATGAAATTACGAATGCGCTTAATCGTCAGTTATACCATATTAGCCTTGGTCGCGGCTGTGGTCCTGGGAAGCATCAGCTACTATTATATTGAACAGCAGTACCGCTCCAGCGCCGTGAACAACGCGGAAACCACTGCCCGGCGGGTTCTGGAAACCTATGATATGACCCAGAACATAATGGAGCAGACCGCCCAGTTCATCCTGTCGTCCCCGGACGCGCTGGCGTCTATTCGAGAGCTTTCCAAACTGATGAAGGATCCCCAGGCCAACGCGGCGGACATTGCCTCCTGCAGAAACGACGTGAAGCGGGTGGTAGATACGGCATACAATCTGGACAATTTTTACCGGGTTTTAGTCTTTAACCAGTACGGCTATATCGCCGCCAGCGCCCAACAGGGCGAGCGGCTGACGGATGTTTCGGTGGACCCGATGGAAATCCCCTGGATGGAGCAGGTTGTGGGAAGCAAAGGCAGATCCGTCCTGGTCGGGCTTCATGGAGACGACTGGGGCGTCCGGTCCAAGGGGCAGATGGTGTATTCCATCGCCAAGGAGATCCAGGGTGATAATCTTGGCTATATCGAGGTGCAGATCACCGCGGACCAATTTATCAATCCATTAAAAATCCAGGAGGGAAAGATCATCGCCGTGGGGCCGGATGGTAACCTGCTGTACCAGGCGGGCGGGCTTTCGTTTCACGATTACGAGCGATTTCTCACTACCGATGAAAACGGCGTTTTTGAAGCTGTGGGTTCCTCGGGGAAAAAAGAGATCGTGGTGACCGCAACCTCCGAGTTTTCCGGCGTCCGCCTTTTGCTGATCCAGGAGTGGGACAGCGTAAACGCCCTGATGATGGAAAGCGAGTGGATCACCGTCATGGTGTGCGGCGTTTTTCTGGCTTTTTCCGTGGTGTTCATTATTATCACCTCCAGCCTGCTGACCAAGCCCATCCGGCAGCTCCGCAAAAAAATGGAGGGCACCGAGCTGTCGAATATGGATCACGATATTGCCATCAAAAGCAAGGACGCGGATATTCAGGCGCTGACGGGGGCCTACCAGGAGCTGATGAGGAGACTGCAGGAGGCCATGCTAAAGGAGAAAAGGCTGACTCTGCTCCAGCTTCAGGCCCAATTCGACGCCTTGCAGGCCCAGATTAACCCGCATTTTCTCTATAATGTGCTGAATATTATTTCCAACCGGGGAATGCAGGATGAGGATGAAACCATCTGCGATATCTGCGCGAGCCTAGCGGCCATGCTCCGGTATGCCGCCAACACGGTGGAACGGTACGCATCTATAGCGCAGGAAATGGAATACCTGGAAAGTTATCTTTACCTTCTCCAGGCCCGTTTTGAATCCAGGCTTCAGGTGTATCTGGAAATGGATGAGTCTATCTATCAGGAGATGGTGCCCAAGATTACCGTCCAGCAGCTGGTGGAAAATTCCATCAAGCATGGCTGCCGCAACTCCCCGGGGAAAATGGAAATCCGCATCCGCGGCTACCGCACAGCCGGCGGATGGCGTGTGGAAGTGACGGACAACGGCGAGGGAATCCGGGAGGAAGTGAGAGAAAGGCTTCAGCTGAAAATGCAAGAACTGAGAGCGAGGCTGAGTGATGGCAAGGAGGTCCTAGAAATGGAAATCGGCGGCATGGGGCTGATCAATACCTACGGCCGGCTGTATTTGCTCTATCAAGAGCGTACGGTTTTCGATGTGCGCAAGCGCACCGACGGGCCGGGGACGATTTCGGTGGTCGGCGTGGAAACGGAGGAAGGCTAATGTATACGGTAATCATTGTTGACGACGAGCCGGCGGCGATCCAGTACCTTTCCACCATCATCGAAAAGCGATGTCCCCAGTACCAGGTGGTAGCTGTGGCGGACGACGCGAAAACAGCCCTGGCGCTGGTGGAGGAAAAGAAGCCGGATGTGCTTCTTTTCGATATTCAGATGCCGGTGATGAATGGGCTTGAGATGTCCGCGGCGATTAAACGGCTGGGGCTGCCGGTGATAATGATCGTGGTCAGCGGCTACTCTGAGTTTGAGTATGCCAGGCTGGCCATGGAAAACGGCGCGAGGAATTATCTGCTCAAGCCGGTGGCGCCCCAAAGGCTTCAGCAGATGCTGGAGGAGCTTTCAAAAACGCTGGAGAAAAGGTACTACGAGGAACGGGTGAAGCTGCTCCGGCAGTTATATCACGCCTCGGAGGTCCCGGAAGAGGCCCTGCGAAAATACTTCGGCAACCAGAGGTTCTGGACGGCCCTGGTCAGGCGGAATGGCTTTCCCATGCGGTTTTCCGCCCAAAATTCCCGGGAGGTGTTTTCGGATATCCACGAGCTTCTTATTACCTATGGCCGGGATGAAATGGAAAATTTGTACCTGTGTCCGGTGGGCATGTTTCGCCAGCCGGAGTTTGAGGAAATGCTTCAGCGGCAGGCCCAAAAGGAATCCACCGTTTCCGGCTATTCCACTACTATTTTATCCAGACAGCCGGTTTCCTGCGATAAAATCTGCGGAACGGTGAAAAAGCTCTATCACGTGCTGGACTGCAACGTGATTTTGGGAAGGAACCGGAGAATCCATATCGAGGATTTTACGGAAATCCCCGTGGTTCTGTCCGATGAGGAGCGGAACGCCTTGTCGGCGTTTCAATATTACATTGGGAAAAAGGATTACGAAAAGGCGAAAAAGGCCATGGAACGGACCCTGCGGGTTTTCGACGAGAAAGACCGGGGCCTGCTGTGGGTGGAACGGGAAATCCGGGGAATGTACCTGTCTCTTGCCAAGGTGCAGGGAAGGGAAAAGTACGACGAGGAATATATGGAGAATGAATACGCGATCGAGGAAGCCTTCTCCACCTCTGTGGATCTGGATCAGCTAATCAACAGCGTCCAGGAAATCCTGTTCCGGGAGGCTAAAAACGAGGACCCCCTGAAAAAGCTGGATACGGAAGAATTTATCGGCCGGGTGCGGGACTATGTGTCCGGGCATTTGGAATCCATTGAGGGTGCCCAGGACCTATGCCAGAGGTTTAATATTTCCCAAACCTATCTGGGCAAGCTTTTCCGCCGGTACCAGGGAATGGCCGTGAGCACCTATCTGACCCAAACGCGGGTGGAAAAGGCCAAGGAAATGATCCGGGATGATCCCGAACTGCTGATTAAGGACGTGGCGGAGCGTTTGGGCTACCGGGATCAGTTTTATTTCAGCCGGGTGTTTCGCTCCTACACCGGCGTGTGCCCCAGCGAATTTATCGAGGGCGTAAAAAAGAAAAAAAGCAGCGAGGCGGCCAACCAAAAGAATAAAGGAGAAAAATCGCTATGAAAGTTTCACAACTAATGGTAAACCGTTTGGCCTATCCCCTGGGGTTTGACCTGGGTGTTGTAAGCCTATCCTACGTGGTAGAGGATACTGCCGGCATCCGGCAGAAAAGCGCCCGGGTCTGGATCGCGGAGGACGAGGCGTTTTCCAGGCTTGTCTATGACAGCGGGGAGCGGAGCGACATCGACCCCTTGGATTTTGAGCCGGAGGCGGACTGGAAGCCCAGCACCCGCTATTTTTGGAAGGTGCGCGTTTGGGCGGACAACGGAGACCAGGCGGAGAGCGAACCCGCTTGGTTTGAAACGCCAAAGGATGGCAGCTGGACGGGGAAATGGATTTCTCCGAAAACGGACCCCAAGACCCAGGTGACGGTTTATCGGGATATCCAAGTGGATAAGCCGGTAAAAAAGGCCCGGCTTTACGGCGTCGGACTGGGCGTCTACGAGCTTTACCTCAATGGGGAAAAGCAGGGCGAGGAATATTTGCTGCCCGGCCTTCACGATTACGATTCCTGGCTGCAGTACCAGACCTATGAGCTGGAGCTGAAACAGGGAGAAAACCGGCTGGAGTTTATGCTGGGAGACGGCTGGTATAAGGGCCTTTACAGCCTGACCCTCCAGGAAAACAATTACGGGGACCGGCTGGCCTGCATCGGCGACCTGGTGATCTGGTATGAGGACGGCACCGTTGAGACCATTGGTACGGATACCCGGTGGAAAGCCAGGAAGAACGGGATTGTCAGCTGCAGCATTTACGACGGAGAGTATTTTGACCCCAATATGGATACCAGCGAAATTTTTGAAACAGAGGAACTGGAGCTTGGCTATGAGCGTCTTCAGCCCCGGCTTAGCCCCCGGATTTTGGCCCATGAGCACCTGAAGCCTATCGAGGTGATTCATACCCCGGCGGGGGAAACGGTTCTGGATTTAGGCCAAAATCTAGTTGGATGGCTTACCTTTACCGATACCCAGCCCAAGGGCACAAAGCTGTATCTTCAATTCGGCGAGATCCTGCAAAACGGGAATTTCTACCGGGATAACCTGAGGGCCGCGAAAGCGGAGTTTACTTATATCTCCGACGGCACCGGCCGGCGGGTGCGCCCCCATTTCACGTTTTACGGGTTCCGGTACGCCAAAATTACCGGCTGGGTAGGCGCTTTGGACCCGGAGCAGTTCCGGGGAGTGGCCCTTTACTCCGAAATGGAGGAGCTTGGCTTTATTGAAACCAGCGACCCGCTGGTGAACCAGTTGTTTATCAACGCCAAGTGGGGGCAGAAGGGCAACTTTTTAGACGTGCCTACCGACTGTCCCCAGAGGGACGAGCGCATGGGCTGGACGGGAGACGCCCAGATTTTCTCTGGCACCGCTTGTTTCAACACGGATGTTTACACCTTTTACACGAAATACGGCCGGGATGTATACTGCGAGCAGAAAAAGCTGAACGGAAGCGTGCCCTACGTAGTACCCACCGCGAATTATAGAGGAGACGGGTCCACCGCCTGGGGTGAGGCGGCCACGGTAATTCCGTGGAACAGCTACCTGTATTATGGCAAAAAGGACATTCTGCGCCGCCAGTTCGACAGCATGAAAGCCTGGGTAGAATACATGCGGGAGCAAGACGATCAGGATGGCGGGAAACGGCTGTGGAAAAACGGCAGCCATTTCGGCGACTGGCTGGCCTTGGACGGCCCGGTGAAGGGCGGCGTGTACGGCGCCACCGATCCGGCGTTTATCGCCTCGGCGTATTACTATTATTCCGCCGATCTTGTGCGGAAAGCGGCGGAGGTGTTAGGCTACGAGGAAGAAGCGGAGGTTTACCGGACCCTGGCCTCCCAAATTAAGGAGGCATTCCAAAAGGAATATTTTACCCCGATGGGCAGGCTTGGAGTGGATACCATGACCGCCCACGTGGTGGCGCTGTTTATGGGTTTGGTTCCCGACGCCTTTTATGAAAGGACCTGCCAGGGGCTGCTGACGCAGCTGAAGAACCACAATTACCATTTGTGCACTGGCTTTGTGGGAACACCCTACCTGTGCAGGGTGCTTTCCAATCATGGTATGAATGACCTTGCCTATCACCTGCTGCTGGAGAAGGGCTATCCGGGCTGGCTGTACGAGGTGCTGATGGGAGCTACTACCGTGTGGGAGCGGTGGAATTCCGTGCTGCCGGATGGTTCCATCAGCGGAACAGAAATGAATTCCCTGAACCATTACGCCTACGGCTCCATTGTGGAGTGGATGTACCGGGATATGGTGGGGCTGCGTCCCGTTGAGGAGACGCCGGGCTTCCGGAAAGCGGTGATCGCTCCTAAGCCGGATTACCGGATTCCATGGGTTAAAGGCGCTGTAAAAACCGCGGCCGGCCAATACCGGGTAGAATGGGCCTTACAGGACAATGTTATTTCCCTTTCCGTGGAAATTCCCTTTAATGCCAGCGCTAAGCTGGTGCTGCCGGACGCCGACGCTCAAAGCGTCAGCATCACGGTGCCCGCGGGCAGGGAACCTGTGCCGGCGGTTCAGGCGGGCTCGTCGGCGGAGATGGAGCTGCCGGCGGGCAGCTATCGGATCTCGTATCCGCTCACTGTTCCCTATGGCCCCCGGTACAGCGTTTACAGCCTGATGGATGACCTGATGGCGAACAAGGATACGGTCAAGATCCTGGAAGAACTTTTTTTCCCAGTGCTGAAGGATCTGATTGAAGATGAAAAGGATCGGAAGGCGATGGATAAAAACGCCCTTGACCTGGGAAGCGCTTATGCGGCCCTGCCTTTTGTAAAGGAAACCCCCGCTTTAATCGATCTAATGAACACGCCCTTTATTGCCATACCGCCGGAGCTTCAACGGCTGCTAGACCAAAAGCTCAGAAGCGTCATGTAAAAGCGCGCAAGCGGGTAAAGATGAACAGAGGCCGGAATCTGGAACATAAAATGAGAAAACGCAGATTCCGGTCTCTTCCTTGTCCTTTGGTTTCTGTATTTGAGCCGCTTTTATCGGTTTGCCCTTTTTAACAAAAATGAGGCGCCAAAAAGCGAAAAGAAGAAAACGCCATATACTGTAAATAGTTTCTACTTAAATAATTTTAATTTTTGAGAGGTCTGATAACTTGTAACGGGAATTTCTAAGGCAAAAATGGAATTGCAACCGTTAACTATTTCTCTATGATTACGCCGGCGTAAACACATTTCGGGGGATTTATTATGAAGCGGCTCTGATAGATGCGGCCGTTTGCGGATGTACTGGAAAATCACGGTACCGCCTGCCCTGTTAATGTGCGGCAACGTATCAACCAACGAAGCGTATTTTGTGCCCTTTTACGGACGGCGCGGGCCGTTGATTTAGGAGCGGCTTTCAACATACAAAGATAGGCTGCGCTATTTTTAGCGCAGCCTATCTTTGTATGTTATCAATGTGTTACGTTAAACAATAGTAGTATCAAAAAAGTGGTTATAATGGGGCGTCTGGCGCCAAAATTCACGGCTTAAAAGATCGATTTTATCAAAGTCTTCCTGTTCTAGATCCCAGCCGCACGCGCCGGTGTTTTCCCAAACCTGCTTGTCTGTGCGCCCACCCACGATGGGGGCGGTAACGCCGGGGAACTGCATAACCCATCGGATAGCCAGCTGCGCCAGGGTTTTGCCGTATTTTTCAGCGATAGGGCGGATCTCCTCAATGAGATTCAGCGCGCGGGTTCTGTTTTCCGGCAGGAATAAAGGCGTGCCGCCCCGGATATCATTTTCAGGGAATACGGAATCTATGGTGAATTTTCCGCTGAGCAAGCCCTGGGCAATGGGGGAATAGGAGATGATAGAAATGTTGTTTTTTACGCAATAGGGCAGGTTTTCCTCTTCCATCCGCCTCCACAGAATGTTAAACGGCGGCTGATAAACGTCAATCCGGTCAATTTTCATTGCGATTTCAAATTCTTCTACAGAGAAATTGGAAAGCCCGATGGCCCGGATTTTCCCTTCCTTCTTCAATTCTGACATAGCGCCGATGGTTTCTTCCAGAGGCACTTTTTCCCCGCCATAAAAATGGGAGGGCCAATGGAGAAAATAGATATCCAAATAATCCCGGCCCAAGCGCCGTAAGCTGTTTTCACAGGCGGCTTTTAAATCGTCGTGCCTTGAATGGCAATTAAGGGCCTTGGAGGAAATGACATAGTCGTGGGGATGCGCTTGAATGGCTTTTCCAATAATGGTTTCAGAGTAGCCGTCGTTATATGCTTCGGCGGTGTCCAGGGTGTTAATGCCTGCGTCCTGAGCGGCGTGGATTGCCTGGATGGATTCATTGTCGTCGGCGCCGCCCCATTGGGCGCCGCCCATCACCCAGCAGCCAAGGATTATTTCCGATACCTGAACGCCGCTGGTTCCAATATTTTTTGTCTGCATAAAATGCCTCCTGTTGAAAATCTAAGATTTAAAGATTGTTTTACCCCTTGACAGCGCCCATGGTAATTCCGCTGATAAAGGATTTAGAGGTGATGCCGAAAAGGATGATTAAAGGCAGCGTGCCAAGGGATAAGGCGGTGATTTTGGCGGCCAAATCGTTTCGGTAAGAGGAATTGAGGCTGATGATACCAATCGGCACGGTATAAGTTTCAGGCTTGTTCAGCACGATGAGAGGGATGAGATAGGCATTCCAATTGCTGACAAAGTTTATCAGCCCCAGAGACAGCAGCGCCGGTTTGATGCAGGGAATGGCAATGTTGAAAAAAATGCGAAGCTCCCCGGCCCCGTCGATTCTGCCGCTTTCCAGGATTTCCGTAGGAAGGGTGCCGCTCATATAGTTTTTCATCCAATATACGCCGAAGCCGGTGGCGGCCGGGGGGATAATCAATGGCAGCAGCGTGTTGATCCAGCCGATTCCCTTCATTTCGATCACAAAGGCAACCAACCCAAGCTGGGCGGGGATCATCATCGTAACCATAACGAAATTAAAGAGGAACTTGCGGCCTTTAAATTGAAATTTTGAGAAGGAGTATCCGCACAGGCAGCTGACTAAAATAGATAGAAAGGCCGCGCTGACGGCGGTAACCAGGCTGTTGACATAGTACACCTCAAAATGGGCGCTGAATACGGTTTTCAGGTTTTCCAACAAGTATCCGCCTGGCAAAAGGGGAATCCCCTTATAAATATCCTCGCTGTAATGGGTGCTCATCATAATCATGGTGTAAAAAGGAAACACAAAGATCAGCGAGCAGAATATCAAAAATAGCGTCAGGAAGAGCTTCTTCATCGATTTTGCTTTCATGAATCACACATCCTCCCCGCGATTTTTACGTTTCGTGATCAGCAGCGCTACCAAAGAGAACAATAAAATGAACAGGAATAAACCATAGGCGATGGAAGCGCCCTTCCCGTACTGCATTTGGGTGCCGAAAGAGGTGTCGTACAGGTTCCAAATGGCGGTCAGCGCCGCCCGGTCAGGCCCGCCGATGTTGCCGGCGGAGCCGCTGGCGGACAGCCAGGGCGAAAAGAGCACCTTGACCTCGTCAAAAAGCTGGAAGCCGTTGATGATATTCATAATAAGCAGGAATTCTATAATCGGCCGCAGCATGGGTACGGTAATCTTTCTAAATTTGACAAACGCGGAGGCGCCGTCCACTTCGGCGGATTCATAAAGCTCCACGGGAATACTGGTGATGCCCGCGGAAAAAAAGACGGCATGGTAACCTATGTATTTCCAGTTGATCATCAGAATAACCACAAAACGCGCGGGACCGGCAACCCCTAAGAAATTGACCGGCTCCTGGAAAATTCCCAATGAGACGAAGATCCGATTAATCAAACCGCTGTTCCAATCAAAAAGAAGCATAAACAAAACGCCAATGGCTACTGGAATCGTCAAATAAGGCAAAAACGTGGCTAATTGATATACGTTGCGTCCCCGTATGAGTTTGCTGTTAAGCATGGTCGCTAAAATCAGCCCGCCGATTAATACAAAGGGGGCGTTAAAAAGCATGAATATCAGCGTGTTGCCAATAGATTTTAAGAAATAGGGGTCTTTGGTAAAAATATTCACATAGTTGGAAAGGCCTACAAAAACAGGCTCTGTGAAACCATCCCACTCCGTCAGGCTGATGACAAAGGAATAGATCAGGGGGTAGAAATTAAAGGATAGGTAGATTACAAAAAAGGGAAGTAAAAAAAGATAAGGCCAAACCCGTTTTCCTGTTAGCTTTCGTTTGCGCCGAGCGGCACCCTGGGTCATAACAAGCGCTCCTTTCTTTTAATGAAGGCGGAGAAATCTTTCCCCGCCTTCATTTTTGATTGCTTTCAGATGTCTTAGTCTAAGTTAGGCAGCTTGTTTCTGATCTCTGTTTCAAACAGTTCCATTGCTTTTTGGGTGTCCATAGAACTATCGCTGTTTACCGCTTCAATCACGTAATTCCAAACCTCTGTAATCGTAACGTCGTATTCGGAAACAGGACGCAGGTCAATGGTGGGCATGCCTTCCACAAAGAGGATTTCTCCCAGGTTCTGGTCGCCAAAGCTGGGATCGCTCATCTGGGCGAAATCAGGATCGTTGTAAGCTTCTTTGTTGGCGTAGTTGTTGCCGGTCAGCTCCCTGGCGCGGGTAGTGCCGTCTTTGGATACCAGCCAGCTGATAAATTTATAAGCGCCCATTTTATTTTTAGCGTCGGCGGGAATCATATTGCCAGAGCCGCCCATGCTGAAGCAGCCGCCAGGAGGAATCATCAGGCCCCAGGTGTCCGCCCCGTCGGGATCGTTCGGCCCGATCACATAGGCCGGCCCCCAAGAGGCGCAGGGATAAAAGATGTGGAGATCGTCGGCAAAGGAGGCGCTGTAAGCTGGAGAGGATTCACTGATATTGTCGCAAACCTTATTGTCACGGAAGTCTACCATGAAATTCAAGGCGTTGTAAACGGAATTTTCCAGATCTAATTTATTGTCGGAAATCACCGGCGTGGAATTCTGCCCGTCAATAATGTACTTGACGCTGGAAAGACCGGTGAACATGAAAATTTCTCCGTTAGTGTCCTTCTGTAAATCGATACCCACCTGCTTAAAGGAATCCCAATCGGACAGCATGGCTTCCAATTCCCCACGGTCGGAGGTGCCTAAGTATTGCTCGGCCAGGTCCTTTTTATAGGCCATGCCCGCGGTGCTGATATCCATAGGAATGCACACGAAGGCCCCGCTTTCGTCCTTGCAGAGAGAGCCGAAATAATCAAAAATCGTGGTTTCGTCAAAATTGTAGGGCTCGGCGCTTAAATCCTCCCAGATTCCCAGGGACATCATGGTGCCGCGCTGTCCAATCTCGCTGGAAATAGCGTCGGGCAGGTCCAGGCCGGCGCTGATGGTGGTTTGCAGCTTTTGGAACGCTTCGGTTTGCTGGATCGTCACATATTCCATTTTGCCATTGTAGCCGGTGTCTTCCACGAAAGCGTCAAATAATGTCTGAACCTCGCCGACGCTCCATCCCCAGACCACGATATCCCCATCCGCTTCTGCTGGCTCGGCTTGGCTGCTGCCGTCGGCCTGAGAACTGTTAGAGGGTTCTGCCGGGGCCTCGGATCCGCCGGCGCACCCGCCCATAGCGGAAGCGGCGATTAAGGCCGCCAGCATTGAGGAAAGAACTCTTGCAAATAGTTTTGTTTTCATTTTTTTTGACACACTCCTTTTCAAGTTGATATGCGTATTATAATTGCCCTGAAAAGAAACGGCAATGATTCAAATTATAGATTATTGTTATAAAGTATATATTTTATATAAAAACGGAATGTTTTTTGTGATAAATCTCAAATTTCCGCTTGCTTATCCGAAAGGGTTTGTAGTATTGTTAGTTCAGTAATTGGGGCAGGGGTGATTTGTTGAAACAGATAAAAACTTTTTTTGTGGACGACGAACCCATTGTAATATCCGACCTTCTGGCGCAGATAAACTGGGAGGCCCAGGGCTTTGACGTGAAAGGCTGCGCCTACAGCGCGGAAGTAGCCTTGACGCTGATTAAGAAGTATATGCCGGATTTGGTCTTTGTGGATGTTGCGCTTCCCGGAATGAGCGGGTTAGAGCTTGCCGCCAAAATTAAAGAGATTAACAGCAACGCGATTATTGTGATTCTCAGCGGTTATATGGAATTTGACTATGCCCAGCAGGCTATGAATATCGGGGTGCTCACATACTTAGTAAAACACCAGCTTACCGCTGAGACGCTGCTGGAAACCTTAAATAAGGTAAAGGAAACTTTCGAAAGCCAGACCACAACGATTGAGATGATCAGGAAACAGCTTCTGTCTCAGTTTTTAGGCGGGAAGCTTACCTGCGACGGGCTGCGGCCGGAACAAAAGGAATATTTAGAAATCTATTTCAAGCCTTTTCAAATCATGGGATTCCGTCCCTGGGCCCCTTACTTTTACCGAAACGATCCCCAATGGCAGGTAACGCCAGAGATGGAAGAGGTTTTAGCTTCAGAACAACAGGAGGGCTTTCAAATTTTAGATACCGCAAACTATAAAAACATGATCGTGGCCTTCCTGAAAATAACCAACGACCATATCGGATCGAAAGCCCTGATGAGCACGGCCCATCATTGCTGCGTAACGATAAAAGAATATCTGCACCAAAAAACGGGAATCCCCTTCGCGGCGGCTTACCAAACCCAGATGTCCGGCCTTCAAAAGCTGGAAAGCGACGCGAACCAGCTGGCGGTAGAGCTGGAACGGTCTATTTTTAACCAGAACCAGATCGGCGCCGCCCGATTGATTTCTAATCGGACACAGTCCGATTACAGCTATCTTACAAAGCCCGCGTTTATCAGCGATTACGACCGCTGTATGAAGAAAATAAAAGAAGATTTAGAGGCTGCCTGGAGAAATAAGCGGCTGACAGACTTTAACGCTTGTACGGAAAAGATTTTGCAGCTGTTAAAGGCGCTGAATATCGATATTCACAAAAACAGCGGGATGGCCGGCCATGTTTATTCGGCCCAGGAGGTTTCGGATTATTTGCTGAAAACGCTGCAAAGGGCCCGGCGGTTCAGTGAAATTAAGGAAGAATACTCCGCCACAACCATTTATGTGCTGGAGTATATCAGCGCCAATTACAATAAGAACCCTACCATCAACGAGGTTGCTGGAAAATTGAATACCAGCGGGATGTATCTTGGCCAGAAGATCAAAAAGGAAACAGGCAAGACATTCAATGATTTTCTGACGGAATGCAGAATGTACCACGCCAAGGCGCTGATAGCGGAAACGAACCTGAAAATCAGCGAAATCAGCAGAGAAATAGGGATTTCCAACAGCCAATATTTCAGAAAGATATTTCAGGAATTTACAGGACAGTCGCCAGGGGATTACCGAAAGCAGCTTTTGCTGAAATAATAAGGATTTCCATGATGGCGGGAGAAGCTTCCGCTGGAAATCCATAAGATCCGCTGCCTTAGATCGCGGCGTTTCCCAAATAGGATAAAGGAAAGGATGAGCCCGGTGAAGCGAAGCATAAAATTTCAAATTATGGCGCGGATTGTGGCCGTTGTCCTGGTGATTTTGATCTCTTTTTCCTGGGTTCTCTACCATCTTTTTAATTCTATTAATATGAACAATCTCTTTAAAAGAGGCAGCGAAGAGGCGCAGCGGAATTTAATTCAAGCGCAAAGCGCCATTGAGGATGTATACCGGTTCAGCGAATACCTGGTTTTAAGCGAAGAGGTCAACAAGTTTTTAAAGGGCCTGAACCACTATACGGCGTCGGAAAAGGCGGTGGAATCCGCTAAATTGATGGGAAAATTAGACGCCGTCCTTCCCGGCGGGGAATATATCCATTCTTTTTGCATCGTTACGGAAGACGGGGAAAGCTTTTGGAGCAAATGCCCTTATGACCAGTTTTTTGAAGACTGGTTTGCCCAGAATACCGGAAGAGAGCTGCCGTCCCAGGAGCTTGGCTTTACCCAGGCTTATTTGTTTCCGGAAATCAAGACATACTACGAACGGAACACCCTGGTAAGCTGTATTTCCAATATCTATCAGGTTCAAAACGGACGGGCAACCAGCCGGGGCCAGGTGGTGGTGCAGTTAAATTTGGAACAGCTTATGGAAGAGATATTTTCCGCCAACAGCCTTTTTAATGAGATCGTGGTTTTAGACGAAAACAACAACGTGTTGTACGCTAGCGGAGAAGAGGCTGGGGGAGAAACCGCGCTGCTGGCGACAGAGCTGAAGGGCGGCGTGGAGCAGAAGGGCCACAATTATTATGTGACCAATATTATGAAAGACTGCAATTGGAAAGTAATTTCCAAAATCGATCAGGATGAATTTGCGGAATCTCTGGATACGCCCTATATCGTGTTGGTTTCAGCGGTTATTTTCATCGCTCTGCTGCTGCTGTTCGTCTTTATGTTTCCTCTGCTGATTAAAATTTCCCAACAGATTACACGGCTGGATGGCGCGATCAAAGAAATGTCCTCCGGTAATTTGGATACTACCGTAAAGCTCCATGGCGTTCAGGAATTGGAGAACATCTCCCAGGGGTTCAACACGATGGTATCCAATACCAAACGGTATATGAACCAATCCATAGAAAGCCTGAAGGAGCAGCAAAAGCTGCAGTTTGAACTTTTATTGGCGAAAATCAATCCTCACTTTATTTATAATACCCTGAACTCTGTCATATATCTTGCCAGGCAGAAGAAGTCTGAGGATATCATCAGCCTCACCGGCGCTTTTATCCACCTTTTGCAGGACAGCATCCATTTGGGAAAGAACCGGTTGTTTGAGGAGGTCGGGGAGGAAGTGGAGGTTGTAAAACAATATATTATCATACAGAATTACCGGTATACGGGAAGGTTTTCCTTTACCTGCGAGTGCGATCCCGCCCTTTTGAACACGTATATTCCCAAAAACATTCTGCAGCCGATCATCGAGAACTCTATTTTGCACGGGATTTGTCCCCGAATGGAGCCGGGAAATATTAGCCTTACCCTCCATCGGCGGGGCGAGAATGTGGAGATCGTGATTACAGATGACGGTGTGGGCATGGATCAGGAAAAGATAGACGGCTTATTTTCCTTTCAAAAAAACAAAGCGGTAGAAGCGCCTAAAATGCGCCATATCGGCCTGAATAATGTAGCCCAGCGGCTGGAGTTCATTTTTCCGGGGAAACACCAGTTTTCTGTAGAAAGCCAGCCGGGGGCCGGGACAAAAACCATAATCGTCCACCCGGTGGTAACCACCCCGGATTATCCCAACAACAGGGGCGTTGAAAGGGACTGAATTTAAGTTTCGGCAGATAAATTAAGGGCAATTTTCATTGCCCTTGGTTTCCTGCGCCCAAAATGCCCTGAGTTATATTAAAACTGGAGGTAAAATCATGGGAATCATTGAAAAAATGCGGCTTGACGGCAAAACGGCCTTTGTGACCGGCGGCGCCAGAGGGATCGGCAAAAGCGTTGCCACCGCTCTGTGCGAAGCGGGATGCAATGTGGCCATTGCCGACGTGGACCTTGAGGAGGCGGAAAAGACGGCTTCTGAATTAAAGCGGCTGGGCACAGGCGTCATCGCGGTGCAGTGCGACGTCACAAATCAGGATCAGGTAAACGATATGGTCGGCGCCGTTGTCGCCCGTTTCGGAAGCCTGGATGTGGCGTTTTGCAACGCGGGAATCTGCACCAACTATCCGGCGGAGGAAATGACGCTGGAACAGTGGAAAAAGGTGATAGACGTTAATTTGACCGGCGTTTTTCTCACGGCCCAGGCCGCGGGAAAGCAAATGATTAAGCAGGGCGGAGGCTCTATTATCGCCACGGCTTCCATGTCGGCTCATATTGTTAACGTCCCTCAGCCCCAATGCGCCTATAACGCCTCAAAGGCCGGCGTAAAACAGCTTGTGAAATCCCTTGCCGTGGAATGGGCGCAAAAAAATGTCCGGGTGAACTCCATCAGCCCCGGCTACATAGGCACGGACCTGGTGCTCTCTTCGCCCACGCTGGTGCCGTTAATCGAACAGTGGAAGCGGGTGTCCCCGATGGGAAGGATCGGCCGCCCGGATGAGCTGCAGGCTATAGTGGTCTATCTGGCCAGCGGCGCCAGCTCCTTCACCACCGGGTCAGACTTTGTGGTGGACGGCGCGTTTACCAGTATTTAATGTAAGGAGGAATCTATATGAGACAGATACAGTATAAGCTGCCCAATGTTATTCTGACTGATATTCCGGAGCGTCAGCTTCGCAAGGATACCGACGTTAAGGTGAAAATCGCCTACGCCGCGGTTTGCGGGTCCGACATCCATGACGTATCCGGGGACTTTGACAACACCTTTATGCGGGAGGCGTTTTTGGCGGGCCATAATATCGGCCATGAAGCCTGCGGCTATGTGGCGGAGCTTGGTAAAAACGCTGTCAGCAAAGGCCTGAAGGTTGGCGACAAGGTGGCCCTTTACTACAACAGCTACTGTGGGAAATGCCATTTCTGCAATATCGGGAAACAGCATCTTTGTGAAAATATCGACGTTACCATCGGCTTTATGAGCGATTACGCGGTGGTTGACGAACAGCAGGTTTATAAGCTGCCGGATGACATGGACTTGAAGAAAGCTGTTTTGGCCGAGCCGGTTTCCATCTGCCTCCACGGCGTGGATATGTGCCATATTAAGCCTGGGGATACGGTGGCGGTTTCCGGCGGCGGCGGAATCGGCAACCTGACCATGCAGTTGGCGAAGCTTTCCGGCGGCGTTAAGGTGACGCTGTTTGAGCCGATTGCGTGGAAGCGGCAGGCCGCCCTGAAGGCGGGCGCTGATTATGTGCTGGACCCCATGGCGCCGGACTTCCATGAGAAAGCGATGGAAATCACGGGCGGCTACGGGTTTGACGTGATTTTTGAGTGCTCGGGCGCGAAGCCCACCATTGCCAGCTGCTATGATTTAATGTCCCGGGGCGGGGTGTTGGAGCTGATGGCGCTGTTTAAGCCGGAGATCACGTTAGACGCCATCGGGCAGTTCAGCGCGATGCAAAAGGAAACCACCGTCATAGCTGGGGTGTTCCAGTCGCCTTATACCATGCAGCGGGCGGTGTCGCTGCTGGACCGTCTTGAAACTGAGGCGCTGACCGCTTGCCTCTTTGAGCCGGATCAGTACCAAGAGGCGTTCCGCGCGCAAAAAGAGGGAAGAAGCTTAAAATCCATCTTCCATTTTTCTGATTAATCATAAGGAGGAAATCATCATGAAAAAATTTAAATACGCTTATCAGGTAGGCGGGCTTTGGGGAGACGTCCGCACGAGAATTCCCAGAATCGCCAAGTTTGGCTATGACGCGGTAGAGGTTGCCGGCGTAACGTCTTATTTCCACGAGGGCAAGGAATTTAAAAAGATCTGCGACAGCGAGGGGATCGCGGTTTCCAGCGTTTGCACCAATTGCGCCGAGCTGGATATGGCTTACCCCAGGAAGGGCGTCCGGGAGCAGGGGATCGATTATATGTGCCGGGTGGTGGACTTTGCCGCCGATTTGGGCGGCACCGGCGTGATTATCAATCCCACCCGGCTGACCAAGTGGACCCCTCTGGCGGAGCTGGACCAGGAGCTGGCCTGGGGCGCGGAGAGCATCCGCAAGGTGGCGGATTATGCCGCCGGGGCGGGAATCAACCTGTTTGTGGAGGTTTGGAACCGCTATGATACTTACCTGATTAACCGGGCGGAACAGGGCCGGGCTTTCGTCAAGATGGTGGATAAGCCCAACGTGGGGGTCATGCTGGACACCTTCCATTTGAACATCGAGGAAGTGGATATGACCCAGGCCATTTTAGACTGCAAGGGATGTTTGTACCATCTGCACGTTGGAGATTCCAACCGGGCGGCGCCAGGCATGGGCCACATGGATTTTGTGCCGATTATGAAAGCCCTGGCGGCGATTGATTATCAGGGCTATGTGACCATGGAGCTGGTCCCTCCGGGAGCGGATCCGGAAACCTATGAAGAGCTTCATGACATGACCAGCTTCTTTGAGGAATACCCCGCGATCTCTCTGAAAACCCTGAAAGCCATTGAAGAGACTTTATAAAAGCGGAGGAATCGTATCGATGGATCAGTTTAAATATGCTTATCAGGTAGGCTGGGTTTGGGGAGATATTTACGAGGGCATCAAAAGGCTGGCAAAGCTGGGCTATCAGGGCGTAGAGGTGGCGGGCCAGCCGGAGTATTTCTCCCAGGCCCGGCAGATTGGGCGCGCCTGCCGGGAGGAAGGGGTAACCCCTTCCAGCATTTGCTCTATTTTGGATCAATTCGATATCGCCCATCCCGATGCGGGCCAGCGGCGGCTGGGAATCGACCACGCCAAGCGCACGGTGGATTTTGCCGCCGGTATGGGCTGCCCTACGGTGATTTTAACGCCGACCCGCTATGGGAAATTTGAGCCCTTGACCAATCCTGAGGACGAACTGGAAACAGGGGCTCAAAGCATGGAAGAGGTAGCCGATTACGCGGCTGGCTGCGGGGTGAATCTTTGTATCGAAGCGTGGGACCGCTTTGATACCTATCTGATCACCAACCTTGCGGCGGCAAAATCCCTGGCCCAGCGGATCAACCGGCCCAACGTCGGCGTGATGCTGGATACCTTCCATATGAATATCGAGGAGCGGGATATGGCCCAGGCGGTCCGTGAAGCGGGGGATATGCTGAAGCATTTCCACGTGGGCGACTCCAACCGCGCCGCTCCCGGTATGGGGCACATTGATTTTCTTCCGATTATGCAGGCCGTCAAGGATATTCATTACAAAGGGTTCGTGACCATGGAACTGTTCCCGCCCGCTTACCACACGGATTCTTATGTGAAGTATCACGATACCAGCTATCTGTATCTGCGGTATCCTGAAATCTCCATTCAATATCTGAAAGAAATCGAAGAGAAGCTTCTATAATTTACGGTAACGGCACGAGATAAGCGCGCCTGCTTGGCGCGCTTTTTCCGCCGACAATACTTCAATCGAAGGAGGTCCTTTTATGAACGATGTGATGCGCGGCGCCCAAAAGCGGATTGAAAGCATCCGCCGCCGGCCCGTCCAGGTGGTTGTTTTAAAAGACGGCAGCCCTGTGGCTGACGCTCAGGTGGAATTACGGATGAAGCGCCACCAATTTCTTTTTGGATGCGATTGTTACTGCGCCAATACCTATGATACCCCGGAAAAGGAACGACTGCATAAGGAGCTTTTTGCGGGCTTCTTCAACTATGCCACCCTGCCCTTTTACTGGGGCCAATACGAGCCGGTCAGAGGAGAAAAAAGTGAGAAAAGGCTGTCCGATATGGTGGATTGGTGCAAAAGCATCGATTTAACCACCAAAGGCCATCCTCTGGTGTGGCATGAGATTCTTCCGGAATGGCTGAACGACGATCACGATATTGAAAAGCTGATCCGGGAACGAATCGGCGATTTGATGGAGCGTTTTGGAGACCGGGTGGATTATTGGGACCTGTTCAATGAAATCACCGTATCCCAGCGGTTTCACAACCCAATGGCAAACTGGATTGAGCGGGTAGGAAAAGCGGACGCCATTGCGTACGCGGCAAACTGCGTTTATGAAGCCAATCCTAAGGCCAAGCTGCTTTATAATGATTTTAACGTACAGCCTGTGGATATGGAGGTCCTGCTGCGGACCCTGCGGGAAAAGCGGGTGGAGCTATCCGCGGTAGGGCTTCAAAGCCACATGCACCAGCGCGTTTGGCCCTTGGAAGAAGCCTGGGAAATCTGCGAGCGGTACGCCAGATACGGCTGGCCTCTTCATTTCACCGAGCTGACCGTTATCAACGGCAGATGCACCAAGGATGTGGATTATACCATCGGCAACCCCAATTCCTGGATCAGCCTGCCGGAGGATTTGGAAAAACAGCGCGAGTACACAGAGCAGTTCTATACCCTGCTGTTCAGCCATCCGGCGGTAGAGGCCATCACCTGGTGGGATTTCCCGGACCGGCAGTGGATGGACGCGCCCGGCGGACTGGTCACCGAGGATCTCCAGGTCAAGCCGGTTTATAACGGCTTAAAGGAATTAATCAAAAAACGCTGGTGGAGCGACGAATCCGGCGTTACCAACCTGGAGGGCTGTTTCCAAAGCACGGTATACTGCGGAAATTATGATATTACGGTGAAAACAGGGAATCAGGCCGTTCGCGTCAATACGGATATCCAGAGAAAATTCGGCGCTCATGAGGGCCCGCAAAAATTAGTGGTCAGGCTTTAAAAGGAGGTGCCTTATGTCAACTTTATACGACGCGAACCAGCGGATACGGGAACTGCGGAAAACCGATATGGATATCGTAGTGCGGAAAAACGGGAAACCGGTTCCAGACGCCCAGGTCAATGTGGAGATGAAAAAACATCAATTTCTGTTTGGCTGTAATTGCATTCCGGCGATCTCCTACGAGGGGGAAACAGCCGCTCGTTACAAGGAATATTTTTCAAAGCTGTTCAATTATGCCACGCTTCCTTTTTTCTGGCAGCGTTATGAAAAAAAGCGGGGAGAAACCGACCATGAGCGCCTGGGGAAACTGTTGGATTGGTGCAAGGAATTGGATTTGACCACCAAGGGCCATCCGATTGCGTGGCAGAAGCTTTCTCCTGAGTGGCTGAAGGATTTCCAGGATGTAGAGGCCTCCCTGAAAAAACGCGCCGAGCATCTAATGACAGAATTTGGCGGCCAGATTGATTTCTGGGATGCCTTCAACGAGATTACGGCGGCATATCTCTATGATAACCCGGTATCCCGGTGGATTTATAAAAAGGGGAAGGCCAACGCGGTCCGTTTTGTGGTGGATGCGATAAGGGAAGTAAACCCCAATGCGAATCTTCTTTATAATGATTTCAATATTTGGAACAAGGATTGCGAGGCCCTTCTGGAAGAGCTTCGCTATATGGGGGTGGAGCTCCAGGGCGTGGGGCTTCAAAGCCATATGCACACATTCTTATGGACCATGGAAGAAGCCTGGGAAATCTGCGAGCGGTACGCCCGTTTCGGCTGGCCCCTGCATTTTACCGAGCTGACGATTCTAAGCGGGAATTATATCGGCAGAAACGGAATGATGAGCGATGATTCCAAGCCGGAGGACTGGTACCGGGGAAAAGAGATGGAAGAGCTTCAGGCAAAATACGCAGTTGACTTTTATACGATGCTGTTCAGCCATCCCGCGGTAGAAGCGGTCACCTGGTGGGATTTTCAGGATAACGATTGGCGGGCGGCGCCGGCGGGCCTGGTGACAGAGGACATCTATACAAAACCCGCCTACCACGCCCTGCGCAAGCTGATCCGCGAGGAGTGGTGGAGCAGGGAGTCAGGCAAAACCAACAGCGACGGAATTTACCACTGTAATGTTTATTACGGGGATTATACGGTTGAAATCCAGGCGGCGGGGCAAAAGGTCACGCTGGATACCCCTGTTTCCAAAGACATTACCCATCCGGGCGCGCCGCGGAAAATAGAGGTTTGCCTGTAAGCCGTTTAGCCCGATCCAATGAGGCCGGCGCCGGTAAGCCGCGTTTGAGCCGTCGGCCCTTTTGAGCGGGACGCGGGCTTCGGCGTTTGGAACCCCCGGGGCACTATAAGAACACGCTGCCTGTTCCAATGGGAAAGGCAGCGTGTTTTTTGCTTATTGTGTTTTTAAGAAGGCCCCGCAAAACGAGGGGCGGGCTTTCATGGCCTAGGGCCGTGAAAACTATTTTAGAGCGGTTTGGAAAGCGGCCGTGTTGTTTTTTTATGTTAAGTAGTATATGATAAGGAAAACAACGGCGTTTAAGCAGCGTTTATTTTGAGGTGATATTATGCCGGAGCTAGCTCCTTTGCGCGTGATTGCGCGGATTCACAACGATTTTTCTTCTAAATTCGGAATACCCCGTCAAAGCGGTTTGGTGGACTCTGTGCTGTCAACCATCGTGTTTGAGCCGGAATACCGCAATCCTGACGCCTTGCGGGGATTAGAGGGCTATTCCCACATTTGGCTGATCTGGCAGTTTTCAGAAGCGGTGCGGAAAGATTGGTCGCCGACAGTAAGGCCGCCCCGGTTAGGCGGCAACACCCGGATGGGCGTGTTTGCGACCCGTTCTCCATTCCGGCCCAACGCCATCGGCCTGTCTTCGGTCCGTCTGGAACGGGTGGAGCTTCACACCAAGCAGGGGCCGGTCCTCTATGTCTCTGGGGCGGATTTAATGAACGGCAGCCCGATCTATGATATTAAGCCTTACCTTCCTTACTGCGATTCTCATCCGGAGGCGGCGCGGGGCTTTAGCGGTGCGGTGGACAGGCCGAAGCTGCGGGTGGAGATTCCCCCGGCGCTTTTAGAGCGGTTCCCGGAGGAACGCCGGGAAAGCCTTCTGGCGGTTTTGTCCCAGGACCCCCGGCCTGCGTATCAGGACGAGCCGGACCGGGTTTACGGGATGGAATTTGCCGGGTATGAGATCCGTTTCAGGGCGGACGGAAACCGGCTGACGGTTCATACGGTGGAACAGAAGCAACCGGCTGAAAAAGATCAGAAAAAATAGGAGAAACAGCTTTGAAAAAATACTTTATGGCGGCGCTGGCGGCCATGCTTGTGATTCCTTCCTGTCAGACTGCTGCTCCCAAAGCGACGGAGGACAGCTTTTTAGTGTCTGTTGCCAATGATTCCGGCGTTCCGTGGAAAGGGCTCCATTTTGAGTATTATTTGGATCAGAAGCCCATCGGCGGGGCAACGGTGGAGGCGTATTCCCAACCCGCGTTTGGCGTGGGGGAACAGCTGACCAAGGATTTTATTCCCCGGGATTTTCCGGAAAACGCCGATCTTTCCGGCTTCGGCTTAGAGGTTTTCGTGGTGCTCACGGATGGCTCGGAAGCCCTGGCGGAGCCGGCGGTGGAATTAAAAGCGGAATACGGCGTTCAATATGATTACCGAATCCAGGGTAACGAAAAAGAGGGCTTCATCATCAGCCCTGCCTAAGGAGCGGGATAAACCGAGGATTTTTCCTGAAAAAATTCCGCGGCTCCCGCTCCTATAGGTTAAGCTCAGAAAGGCTAGGCTTTCACCAAAGCGTATTTGCCCAGCAGCCAAGGCCAAGCCATTGCGGGACATGCTGCCCTCCCAATCAGGGGAAGCGGGGCTGGCAATCATTCATTTTCATGTAAAACTGATTTTGCAAAAATATTATATTTTAAATAGGTTATCTAAATGTAAAACCTTTTCAATTTTAACTTCAGAATAATTGACAGGACCAGAAAAAGGTGCTATAAATAATATTGATGGTAAAACGTTTTTTTAATTGAAAGGAGAAAATGTTTCATGAGCCAGTCACAAATTATCCGAGAGACCTTTGAAAAAAACGGCGGCATTTTAAAATTGATTCCTACCTTTGTTCCTCGTAACAATTCCCAGCCCGGCAAACGCCTGCGTTTACATCCGGACGATTATTTTGCTTTAGGCACTGCCCGCGGCCCCATGAAGGAGCGGTGGTTCTCCAGCGTTATCAAGGCCGCCAACGGCCCTCTGGCCGCTGACGATGAAGGCATGAGCTATGTTTCCTTCGGCGCAACGCCCGAGGAGAAGTTCCTGCTGAAGGACGCCGTGGATGAATTAGGCGCCGATTTGATCGGAGAGGAATTCCTGAAGAAATACGGCACCTGGCCGATGTATGCCAAGTTCTTCGACAACGAGCTGCCTTTGTTCCACCATCTTCACCTTGATTTTGACGCGGCGGCCCGCATCGGCTGGCAGGGAAAACCGGAGGCTTATTATTTCCCGAGACAGTACAATAACTATCCCGGCCGCTTCCCGGTGACCTATTTTGGGTTTGATCCCGACTGCACCAAGGAAGAGGTCAAGGAGCGCCTGCTCCAGTATCAATCCGGCGACAACCGGATCACCGAGCTTTCCAGAGCTTACCGCATCGAGCTGGGCACCGGCTGGTACACGCCTCCGGGAGTGGTGCACGCCCCGGGTTCCTATCTGACCTATGAGCCCCAGTGGAACAGCGACGTAAACTCTGTATTTGAGAACGTGGCCTCCGGCGAGGTTTACGATATCAAGAACCTGGTGGAGCGTTTGCCCGAAGAGGAGCAGGATGATATCGACGCCGTAATGAACCTGATGGATTGGGAAGCCAACATCGATCCTCATTATAAGAAGCACTATTTCCGTCCTCCGGTGATGGATTCCAAGGAAGACGGCGTTTATGAGGAAAAGTGGATTTCCTACGGCAACCCCTATGTCGGCGCCAAGGAACTGACCGTCTATCCCGGCCAGACGGTCACCATCAAGGACAGCGGCGCTTACGGCTGTATCCTGACCCAGGGCTTCGGCACCATTGGCGGCTACCAGTGTGAAACCGCCGGCATGCTCCGCTTTGGCCAGCTGAGCGCCGACGAGTTCTTTGTGGGTGAAAAGGCCGCGACAGCCGGCGTTAAGATCACCAACAATTCTATTTGCGAGCCTTTGGTTATTTTGAAGCATTTTGGCCCGAACCATCCGGAAATGCCTCAGGTTTCCATGGACTAATCATAAATGAATTGAAACAAAAGGCGGAGCAGGTTAAAAAAGCCTGCTCCGCCTCAGTAAGGGGCGGCTTTATGGCGGACATTAAAGATGTAGCGAAACTGGCGGAGGTGTCCATTTCCACAGTATCCAATGTAATGACTGGGAAAAAAACAGTGAGCCCCGCTTTGGAACAGCGGGTGCTGAAAGCGGTGGAGGAGCTGGGCTATCATGCCAGCCCTATTGCCCAGGGAATGCGGAACAGCCGGACGAATACCATCGGTGTGGTGATTTCCTCCTTTCAAAGGGTGTTTTTCGGCCAGGTGCTGAAGGGGATTCAGGATACGGTTTCCCAGGCGGGGTGCGTCATGAACGTGCTGGACAGCGGCGGAAACCTGGAAACCGAAAAACGCTGCGTCAAATACCTGGTGGATACCAAGGCGGATGGGATCATTATGGAATCCCTGGCGTATGATTCCGACCCCCGGCAGGAAAAGTATGTGAAAAGCCTGAGCGCCCTGGGGAATTCCAGAAAGCGGATCCCCCTGGTTCTACTGGAGCATAAGATCAGCACCGCCAACGTGGACACCGTAATGGTGGATAACCGGCTTTCCGCCAGAATGGCGGTGGAGCATTTAATCGGCTGCGGCAAGAAAGAAATCGCCCACATCGTGGGCCCCGATTATGTTTCGGTCAGCCATATGCGCTTTTTAGGCTATCGGGACGCCTTGGAGAAGCACCATATTCCGTTTTCGGATAAGCTAGTGGTCAAAGGTGACTTTTTGCCTCTTTCCGGCTACCAGGCCATGCGGCGGCTGTTCCAGACCAAGGAAAAGATCTCGGCGGTGTTCGCCGCCAACGATCAGATGGCTGTTGGCGCGGTCAAGGCGATCCAGGAGGCGGGAAAATCTATCCCCAACGACATTGCGGTGGTGGGATTTGATAATATTTTCCCCAGCACCCTGGTGAGCCCGCCGCTGACCACCATTCGGGTTCCCAACTACGATATGGGGGTGGCTGCCGCCAAGCGGCTTCTGCAGCGGATCGAAGGAAATGCCACCGGCGATGGGGAAACCCTGCTGCTGGATACCGAACTGATCGTAAGGCGTTCCACCAGCCTGGAGGGCGACGATAACTGGGACCTGGGTTCCTGGTAATGATTTTGAAAATGGAGGCAATGTCATATGCTGAAAAAAATTTCTCCCCTGATTTCCCCTGAGCTGTTGAAAATCTTAGCGGAAATGGGCCACGGCGACGTGATCGCCTTTGGCGACGCCAATT
This sequence comes from uncultured Ruminiclostridium sp., assembly GCA_902490005.1. Classification (GTDB taxonomy): domain Bacteria; phylum Bacillota; class Clostridia; order Oscillospirales; family Acutalibacteraceae; genus Clostridium_A. The sequence goes on along the minus strand of CABUCM010000002.1, from coordinate 81,568 downwards.
TCCCTGCCAAATCCAGCAAGGCGGCTTGTGTGGTGCGGGCGGATGGCATCCCGATTCCCGCTTTATTGGATGCGGTTTTGGAACTGTTCCCCATTGATACCTTTGTGCCTCAGCCCGTAAAGCTGATGCAGGTGGTGCCCGGGGATGATTATGTTCCCGAGGTAGTGGAGGATTACAAAAAGATCCTGGCCAAACACGGCGTCAGCGAGGATAAAATCGAATACCTGGAGCGTTTCGATTTTTACGACCACACGGATACGGCTTATTGCGTGGTGGCCACCGGCGAAACCGCCCGGTATGCCAACATTACCCTGAAAAAGGGCGTTATCGGTTAAAAAAAGAAAAAGCTGCGGGAAGAACCTCTTCCCGCAGCTTTTTCTTTTTAAGCGTTTTGACTCTTTCAGAAAATAGAATAAAGCCTTCCTTAACTTTTTTCTTCCAAATCAATAAGGGATAGAGCGTGCTATAGTTGGAAAAACAGCCGCGTGTTATTAGAAGAAATAATTATAAAATTAATAAAAAAATAACTGGATTTATGCAAAATGATAAAATTTTAGGTTTGCGGCGTGCAAAGGTTGTAATTATTACGAGTTTGTGATAAACTGTAACCAATTTGTTACAGATTGTAATTACTGTGTTTTAATGAAGCTAACATGATTATTTGTTTTGATATGGATTTGAAAGGCTAAGGAGGCAATTGGAATGGGTCGAGTAAGAAGCAGAATGAAAAGATTGGCCGCGGTGGTTTTATCGTTGGCGGTCGTCGTACCCGCTGGCGTGTTTGGGACAAGCCAGCAGGCGGAAGCGGCAGGCCCCACTGGCGCGGGATTGGCCGCGCATGCGCTGAACGCATATAATGAGGGCTGGGCCTATTCTTACGGCAGCGCTTATCCCGGCGCGGTGGATTGCTCCGGTTTGATCTATTCTTATTATGGAGTAGGCGGCATTCGTTCCGATATGATGGCCATGTCTCCCCAGACCGGCAGTATCGGTAGCTTGCCTGAAATTCCCGGATTAGGACTGTATATGCCCGGACATGTGGGCGTTTATGTAGGCGGCGGCATGTGCGTCGACGCCAGAGATTACGGCTATGGTGTTTGCTACCAGTCTGTGGCCAGCATGGGGTGGACAAACTGGTTCTATGTTTATGGCGTGGATTACGGCGACGCTACCGTGACGGTGGATCCTTCCGTTAACGCGGGCGGTTCTTCCAATAATTCCGGCGGCGGGGCCTCCCAGGATTCCCAGCCCGCTTATCTTCAGTTGGGTTCTGCCGGCTCCGACGTTACCAAACTTCAGCAGCGGTTGGCGGAACTGGGTTATTTCAATGACGCCGCTACGGATTATTTCGGCGAATACACGGCGGAATGCCTGAAGGCGTTCCAATCTAAGGCTGGTTTAGAAGCCACCGGGATTCTTGACCCGGATACGGAGGCCTTGGTGTATTCCGACGGCGCTCCCAGCAATCTGCCCGCGGTTTATGAGGGCGGGGAATTCGCGGAAGAGATTCATACGATTCAGCAGAAGCTGATTCAGCTTCAATATATGACCGGTGAGACCACTGGGTTTTACGGCGACCAGACCAAAGGCGCGGTGGCGAAGTTCCAAACTGTAGTAGGTTTGGAGGCCACTGGAATTTACGACAATACCACAAGAAGCAAGCTGGAGGCTTCCGACGCTCCTTCCAATCCTGACGCCGCTGTCATCAAAAAAGGCGATACCGGCGCGGAAGTCACCGAGCTGCAGAATCGTTTAATTCTTTTGCGCTATATGATCGGCGATGCTTCCGGTACCTTTGACGACGCCACCGAGGCTGCGGTGAAGGAGTACCAGTCCACCAGCGGTTTAGAGGTTACCGGTATTGTGGACAAGGACATGAAGGATGTGGTTTATTCCGAGAAGGCGCTCCGTTCTCCGGAAGCCGATAATTTGAAGCTTGGCTTTGTAGGCGACGACGTAAAGGCCCTGCAGATGAAGCTGGCAAAGCTGGATCTTTATAAGAGCACTGCCACGGGAACCTTTGATGAGGCCACCGAGCGGGCGGTAAAGGATTTTGAAGAACAGAATGGCCTGCGGGTCACTGGTGTTGCCGATTTGACTGTGCGGATCGCCATTGATGCAGTTATTAATTCACTGAATCTGGGGCCGACCTATGCGAGAAACACGGATATGACCGTACAGGCTGCGGCTATTTCCAATATTACCGAGGAAACCACCTCTAATACCACCACTTCCGTTGTGTTGGGCGTGCTGTTTGGGACTTTGGTCCTGTTTGGTGCGGTGATTATCTTCTATGTGAAAAAGAATCCTTATGTGGTGAAAGTAGTTCAGAGAAAGCTTTCACAGATTAAGGGGTCCAAATAATTGAAAAACGCGTAAGAAAGGCTTGCCGCCTATAGGACGGCAAGCTTTTTCTTTTGTAAAAATAAAAAGTCAGCTGGCTTGTACCTAAAAAACCAACATAATTTACAGTATTTTATTTTCAGTTTCAGCTTTTCCTGGTAAAGCTGAAAAATGCAAAGGTAAATTCTTTTTTTTATTGGTTTTTTATGCTATAATTTCTGTTTAGAGAATCAATACTGTTAATTATGAGATCGGAGAAGGGGAAATATGCAGGTAACGTTGATCAGTAAGGGCGCGGTGGCGGAAATTGATACGCTGGGCTCTCAATTGGTTTCCTTTCAGGATGTGGTGAATACCGAATATCTATGGCAGGGGGATCCCGCCTATTGGAAAGGGCAGGCGCCGATTCTGTTTCCCATTGTAGGCGCTTTGCGGGGCCAGAAAGCTGTCATTGACGGCAAAACTTATTCCATGGCCCAGCACGGCTTCGCCCGGCACAAGGAGTTTACCCCCTTGATTACCCGTAACGAAATGGCGGTGTTTTCCTTAAAAGCTGATGAGGAGACCAAACGCCAATACCCATTTGATTTTGACCTGCGGGTCACATACCGTTTAGAGGATACCAAGCTGACGGTGGAATTTCTGGTGACCAACTTAGGGGACCGGCCGATGCCGTTTGTGGTGGGAGGCCATCCTGCTTTCCGGGTGCCGGTGGATGAGGATGACCAGTTTGAAAACTGGGTAGTGGAATTTGAAGAAGAGGAAACCATCCATTGTCCCATGATCCTTCCAGAGGGGAAGCTGCTGGATTTTTCTAAAACCAAACGGATTCTGGATCATGAGAAAAAGCTGAAATTAGCCCATAGCCTTTTTTATGAGGATGCGTTGATCTGTGAAAATACCAGGTCTAAAAAGGTGAAGCTCTACAGTGTTTTGACCGGCAGGGGAGTGGAAATGGAATATGAAGATTTCCCCTATCTGGGTATTTGGTCCGCGAAAAACGACGCCCCCTTTGTGGCACTGGAGCCTTGGACGGGTTGCGGAACCGCTGTGGATGAGGACGACTGCTTTGAAAAAAAGCGCGGCATGAAGCTGCTGGAACCGGAACTCAGCTTTAAAGCGGCGTTCGCTATGAATATTTTATAAGACAGGAGGCAGAACAATGGAAACTCGAATTGTAGAAATCGCGGAGAGAATCAAAGGCCTGCGGGAAATGATGGAAATTACCCCGGAGGAAATGGCTGCTTTTACTGGCGTTACGCTGGAGGAATACCTGAAGCACGAAAACGGGGAGCAGGATTTTGGCTTTACCTTCCTGTATAAATGCGCCGATAAGCTGGATGTGGATATTGTCGAGCTGTTAACCGGGGAAAACCCCAGGCTCTCCTTTTATTCTATCGTTAGAAAGGGAGAGGGCCTGGATATCAAGCGCCGGGCTGGTTTTAAATATGAGCATTTGAATTATCGTTTTAAAAATAAAATCGCGGAAACCTTCCTGGTTACCGCTCCTTATTTTGCCGAAGAGCAGGAGCAGCCCATCCCCCTGTCCACCCATTCCGGCCAGGAGTTTGATTTTGTGATTTCCGGCCAGCTGAAAACCAGGATGGAAGACCATGTGGAAATTCTGAAGCCCGGCGACGCCATTTATTATGATTCCGGCCGGGGACACGGCATGATCGCCACCGGCGGCGAGCCCTGCACCTTTTTAGCCATTGTCATGCGCCGAGTAGAGGAAGAAGCGGAGGACCATCAGAATGCTTAATATTCATCAGAAATTTTGTCGGGAAACCTTTTATGACGGAAAGCTGGTTGATTTCAAGCCGGTTTATCAGGATAACTTCAACTTTGCCTATGATGTGATCGACGCCATCGCCCAAGCAGAACCGGAGCGCCGGGCCATGCTTTGGTGCAACGATAAAGGGGAAGAGCACACCTTTACCTTCGCCGATATGGCCAAGTATTCCAACCGGGCGGCAAATTTGTTCACCAAGGTGGGCATCGGCCGGGGCGATACGGTGGTGTTGATTCTCAAACGCCATTATGAGTTTTGGTTCGCCCTGCTGGGCCTTCACAAAATAGGCGCGGTAGGAATCCCCGCCACCAATCTGCTGACCAAGAAGGACTTGGTCTACCGGTTTAACGCGGCCCATGTAAAAGGTATTATCTGCACCACTGACGGAGAGGTTATGGACCACGCGGATGCGGCTTTTCCTGAATCGCCTACCGTAAAGGTGAAGATCGGCGTTCACGGCGCTCACGAGGGCTGGCTGGATTTTATGAAGGAATTGGAAAACCAGCCGGATACCTTTGAACGGGTGGAAACCGCGGCTGCCGACCCCATGCTTTTGTATTTCACCTCCGGCACCACCGGTATGCCTAAAATGGTTTGGCATGATTACACCTATCCTATCGCCCATATCGTGACCGCTAAATATTGGCATAATGTGGTGCCTGACGGCCTGCATTTAACCCTGTCCGACACCGGCTGGATGAAAGCGATGTGGGGCAAGCTCTACGGCCAATGGTTCATGGAGGCGGGTATCTTCGTCTGCGATTTTGATAAGTTTACCCCTTCTGAGCTGCTGCCCCTGTTTGCCAAATACCAGATCACCACGTTCTGCGCGCCGCCCACCATGTTCCGGTTTTTTATCAAAGAGGATTTAAATAAATACGACCTGTCGTCGATTAGGCACGCCACCATCGCTGGGGAACCTTTGAATCCTGAGGTGTTCAACCAGTTCTATAAGGCCACCGGCTTAAAGCTGATGGAAGGCTTTGGCCAGACGGAAACCACCCTGACCCTGTTCAACCCGGTGGGTACCGAGCCGAAGCCAGGTTCCATGGGCAAGCCTTCGCCGGCTTACCATGTGGACCTGATTGACGAGCAGGGCAATTCCGTTGAGCCCGGCACGGTAGGCGAAATCGTGCTGCGGACGGAAGAGGGCAAGCCATGCGGCATGTTCGACGGGTATTATGAAAATCCTGAACTGACCAAAACCGTATGGGAAAATGATATTTACCATACCGGCGACACCGCCTGGCGTGACGAGGACGGCTACTTCTGGTATGTGGGACGCACCGACGATATCATCAAGTCCTCCGGTTACCGGATCGGGCCGTTTGAGATCGAGAGCGTGGTAATGGAGTTGCCCTATGTCTTGGAGTGCGCCATCACCGGAACGCCTGACCCTATTCGCGGACAAGTTGTCAAGGCTACCATTGTGCTGGCGAATGGATATGAGCCTTCCGAGGAGCTGAAAAAGGATGTTCAGTCCTACGTGAAGCGCCAGACAGCACCCTACAAGTATCCCCGCGTGGTGGAGTTTGTGGAAGAGCTGCCTAAGACCATCAGCGGCAAAATCCGCCGGGTTACCATCCGCAACGATGAAAAGAAATAATGGAAAAGATAAAGCGAAAATAGAAAGAAGAGGGCTGAGAATCAGCCCTCTTCTTTCTATTTGTTTTTGTAGTAGAAATAAGCGGCGATTTTCAATAGAACCGCAAAAAACAGGATGGAAACGGCGGTGTTGAACGCGCTGATATCCACAAAGGACAAAACGCAGGCCGCGGCCGCAAGGCAAAGCAGTAGGATATCCAAAACCAGGCCGCCGCTTTTTTCGTAAACCCATTGGGTCCGCTCATCCAGCTCCAAAATTTTTTCCTGCCGCAGTTTCTCCTTGTTTTTCAAAAGGGACCGGTTATAATGAATTTTATAAATGGTATAGATCACGCCTCCAAAGTAAAGAAATTTATAAGAAAGCTGTGAAAGGTTTGTGGTATATCGGGAATCGATCAGGCCTTTTTCTCCCACCGCCACCATGAAAATCAAAAGCAGAGCCAAAACCGCCCATAAGGCCCAAATCCTTTTTCGGACTACCTGTGAAAAAGGCAAGCTATTATTCTTCATATTTCTGATCCTCCTGTTTCAGGTTATCTTGCAGGCAGTATAAATCCTCTATCGTGGTTTTAAAAATCCGGGCGATGCGGTAAGCCAGCAAAAGGGAGGGATTGTACTGGCCGGTCTCTAAGGAAATAATGGTCCGGGAAGAAACCAGGGCCAGGTCCGCCAGCTGCTTTTGGGTCAGCCCCGCTTGCAGGCGCAGTTCTCTGATTTTGTTTTTCAAACCGTCACCTCGTATAATATGAAGTTAGCTTCATATGAAGTATACTTCATATTATACTCATATCATTTAAAATGTCAAGGAATATAAAGGCACAGGGGAAAAATAGAAAATCCGGCTTGTAGTTTGAAATGAAGTGTGTTAAAATAAGCAAAATATTCAAAGGGGGGAAGTTGCGATGTCCGTTACGCTTGAAATGATGCAGGCCTCCCGGGGGCTTATCCCCGCGAAATTGGTGCTGAAAAACGCTTCGGTGCTGAATGTTTTCACCAGGGAGTGGCTCGTCCAGGATGTGGCCTTGTGGGATGATAAAATTATTGGTGTGGGCAGTTATCAGGGCCGGGAGGAGATTGATCTGACCGGAAAATATCTGGTGCCTGGCTTTTTTGACGCCCACGTGCATATTGAGTCGTCCATGCTGACGCCGGCCGCCTTTGCCGCTGAAATTTTGCCATTTGGGACCACCACCATCATTGCCGACCCCCACGAAATCGCCAATGTGTCCGGGACAAAGGGAATCCAGTGGCTGCTGGATTCGATGAAAGGGCTGCCGTTAAACGGCTATGTCATGCTTCCCTCCTGTGTGCCGGCCACGGAATTTGACGACAGCGGCGCCCGGCTGGAGGCGAAGGATTTACTGCGGCTTTCCGAGGACTCCGCGGTATTGGGGTTGGGCGAGATGATGAACGTAGCCGGTGTTTGCGATGGAGACGCCGGCGTGTTTGCCAAATTAAACGCTTTTCAGGATAAGATCGTGGACGGCCACGCGCCGGGACTGGTGGGAAAGGATTTGCAGGCCTATCTTCTGGCCGGGATCGCCACGGACCATGAGTGTTCAGAGCCGGAGGAGGCCCTGGAGCAGCTGCGAAGCGGGATGAACCTGATGGTCCGCCGGGGTTCCGGGGCAAAAAACGGGGAAGTGCTTATCAGCACTCTGCTGGATTCCCATATTTCCACAGGCCGGGTATGCTTTTGCACCGACGATAAGCATGTAGAGGATATCCGCCGGGAAGGGCACATCAGCAGCAATATCCGGGAGGCGATTCATTTAGGGATGGCGCCGGAGGAGGCCTATTGTATGGCCAGCTACCATGCCGCGCGCATGTACCGGCTTCCCCATCTAGGGGCCGTCGGCCCGGGCTATCAGGCGGACCTGGTGGTGCTTTCAGACCCAGAGGAAGTCTCCGTCACGGCGGTTTACTGGAGGGGAAGGCTGGTCAGCGGACAGGGGATAAAGCCTCTGGCCGAAAAGAAGCCTGTTCCTGGATTTTTGCTGGATACGGTTCATATCCAGCCTGTAGGCAGGGAGCAGCTGAGGCTAAGCTGTCCCCATGGGACGGCTCACGTGGCCCAGGTGGTTCCCGGGCAGATACTTACCAGGCACAAGGTTTGCCGGGTGCCCTGCGCCCATGGAGAATTTAAAGCGGACCAGCAGTTTCAAAAGGTTGCCGTGGTGGAGCGGCATCACGGCTCCGGTAAGGTAGGGGTAGGGGTCGCGGAGGGCTTTCATCTTCATGGAGCCATCGCTTCTACCGTGTCCCATGATTCCCACAATTTAATTGTGGTAGGGGATAACGATCTGGATATGCTTCTGGCAATCCAGGCATTAGAGAAAGCTAAGGGCGGCTATTGCCTGACGCAGAATGGAAAAATCCTGGAGGCGCTCCCGCTGCCTGTCTGTGGGCTGATAAGCGAAGAAAACACAGAGCAGGTTCAGCAGGTTCTGAGGGATATGAAAAGGCTTTGCCTGCTGATGGGCATGGACGAGGATATGGACCCCTTCCAAACCCTGTCGTTTTTGTCCCTGCCGGTGCTGCCGGAAATCCGGATTACCGACCGGGGAATCTTTGACGCGGTGGAATCCCGGTATTTATAGGGTTTGGTAGTAAATTAAAAATAGCTTGCCGCAAGCCTTTTATTTTAAAAGTCCGGGTTAACCTGAGGGTGGAATTATTTTTTTGAACGCTGGGAAGAACTTTGGCTTTCGGAAAACCATAGGGCGCTATAAAAATAGAGCGGCTAATCGCTTAGCCGCTCTATTTTTGTGCCCGGATAATACCAGGCGAGGATTTCCTCATAGGTGGCTCCCTGGGCGGCCATAAAATTGGCGCCGTATTGGCTCATTCCCACGCCGTGGCCGTAGCCCCGGACGGTGAACAGAAAGCTATCCTCGCTGAAAATCAGGTCGAAGTTGGCGCTGCGCAAAGAAAACGCCTGGCGGATCTCATCCCCGGTGACCTCTGCGGAACCGATTTTTATGGACTTGACCAAGCCAGCGTCGGTCTTCTGGGATTCTCCTACCCAGGTTTGGGGCTCGCCGTCTAGTTTGATCCCCGGCCATGCGGCGGCCGCCTTGGCTTGAAACTCTTCCGGCGTTACAGTGACAGTGGTTTGATATCCGGGAGCCAAATAGTCGCCGGGACTGGGCACCTCCACGAGGTATTGCCTGGCCTGGGCGAATACGTCGGCGGAGGCCTCGGTGACGCCGCTGGAAATGGCGTGGTAGGCCGCGGTGATCAAAGCCTCATCCGTATCCCGAAGCACCTGGTTTTGAACCTCTTGGCAGATATCTTCTAATTTTTTCCGGTTTTCCTCGTAGGCGTCCCCCCATTTCTCCTGAAGCTTCTGGTCCGTCAGGTAGCCGGGACCTTGGGAGAAATCCAGAGAAAAATCAGCGCCTTTCAGCGCCGCATCCGGGGTGGCTTGCTGCGCCTCCTTCTTTTTTAAGAAGAACGTCATAGAAGCCACCGCCTGGGCCTTCAGCGCCTCCTTTTGAAAGCTGAGAGGCATTTCCGCGGATACCACCCCGATGAGAAAGTCGGAATAGGAAATTTCCTGAATCTTACCGGTGCTTTCATCCAATACATGGAAGTTCCCTTGTTCCTGGGCGTTTGGCTCAGAGGATTGGGGAGAGGCGGAAACCTGTGAGGCGGAATCCGAACCGGCGGAAGACGGGCTGGAACTTTCCAGGGAGGTTTCCCCTTGCGGCAAAATGCTTTCGGGAGAGGAGAAACCGATGACCGCCGCGGGAACGGCCAGCATCAATAGAAAGAGGATGATCAAGAAACACACTTTTGCTTTCATGAGAGCGCCTCCAATCGAATTTACATGATTTTAATCGTGATTATTCATATTGCTGTGTTTTTTAATGGATTTTCAAGAGAATTTAAAGAATATTGCATTTTTCAAAAAATAAAACTTCATAAAAATTCTAATTTAGAATCAAACAGGTTGACTTTGCCTGAGGTTTGTAATAAACTTAATAATTAATGAGAGAAAGAGGTGTTGCCAAGTGCTCCAAAAAGAACCTTCTGCGCTGGCTCTTCTTTGTGAGGAGTTCAGAAAAAATAATCATATTGATCCCGCTCAGTTTGAACAGTATCAGGTGAAGCGGGGTTTAAGAAATCCCGACGGCACCGGTGTGATGGCGGGATTAACCCATATATGCAATGTCCACGGCTATCTGATCGCTGATGGGGAAAAGGTTCCTGATGAGGGAAAACTGACCTATCGGGGTATCGATGTAAAGGATATTGTAGACGGCTGTACCAAAGAAAACCGCTTTGGTTACGAGGAGGTAGCCTGGCTTTTGCTGTTCGGCACCCAGCCCAATAAGGATCAGCTTGAAAAATTCAATCAGATTCTCAGCTCCTACCGGGACCTGCCGGAATACTTTGCTGAGGATATGATTATTAAAGCCCCCTCCAGGGATATTATGAATAAGCTTGGCAGAAGCGTGCTGGCTCTGTATTCCTATGATGACAACCCGGATGATACCTCTTTGGAGAATATTATGCGGCAATCCATTTCCCTGATCGCCAGAATGCCTACGATTATGACCTATGCATACCAGGTAAAGCGCCGGCATTACGATAAAAAGAGTATGTATTTTCATCCCATCAAGCCGGAGCATTCCACCGCGGAATCCATCCTCAGATCCATTCGACCGGACAAAAAGTTTACCGATGAGGAAGCCAAGCTTTTAGACCTGCTGATGATCATCCATGCGGAGCACGGCGGCGGCAATAACTCCACCTTTACCGCCAGGGTGCTTTCCTCCTCTGGGACCGACACCTACGCCGCGATTTCCGCTGCTATTGGCTCTTTGAAGGGGCCCAAGCACGGCGGCGCCAACCACCGGGTCATGGAAATGATGGACTGCGTCAAGGAAAAGGTCAGGGATTGGAAGGACGAGGATGAGGTGGAGGCCTTCCTGGAAAAGATCGTCAGGAAAGAGGAAGGGGACCACAGCGGCCTGATTTACGGCCAGGGCCACGCCATCTATACCTTAAGCGACCCCAGAGCGGTGATTTTGAAAACCCACGCTCAGCGCCTGGCAAAGGAAAAGGGTATGGACGATGAGTTCGGCCTATACCAGCTGGTGGAAAAACTGGCGCCCAAGGCGTTTTTCAACGTAAAGGGAGATAAAAAGGTGATCTCCGCCAATGTGGATTTCTATTCCGGGCTGGTTTACAAAATGCTGGGCCTGCCCGAGGACCTATACACCCCCATGTTCGCGGTGTCCAGAATCGCCGGCTGGTGCGCCCACCGGATCGAGGAAGTGGAAACCAGCAATCGGATTATCCGCCCGGCGTATAAATCCCTGGTAGACAGTGAAAAATACATCCCATTGGAAGAAAGAGAGTGAATTTTCTTTCCTACCGGTAAAAAAAGAGAAAAACAGTTGTCATAACTCTGGAATTCGTGTTAGAATAGTCTGGTAGACATTTTTTAACACGAATTTCTCTTTTTTGGAGGATTATAATATGAAAATAAAATCCTTATGGGTTCCCTTTGCCCTTTTTCTGGTGGCCGCCGTTTCGTTTCGCGCATATCAAGTGCTGTATCTCATTGACCCGGCCACTGGTTTTTTTGAAAGCGGGGAATCCCTCTATCAGATATTCTTAGGGGTTTTGGCGCTGTTTGTCCTTGTTATCATGATTATGACCGCCAGCTGTAAAAATGCCTCGGAATTTCGGTTCCGCAGAAATATTTTTTCCGGTGTGTTCGCCCTTCTTACCGCGGCGGCGATGGCGGCCGATTCCGGCGCGAACCTCCTCACCTATGTGGTGGACCATGGCGCGCTCCGGTATTTGATCCTCTCCATCAGCGGTGTTTTAGGCGTGGTTGCCTTCCTCATTGCCGGCGTTTCCCATTTGACCGGGCGAAATACGTTTTTAAAGGTTCCCGTGCTGGCCTTGCTGCTTCCTTTGTGGGTGTGCGTCCGGTCGGTGGTGCTGACCTTTATCGAGTACACCAATGTGACCACGATCAGCAGCAATATGCTCAGCGTTCTGTCGGTGCTGGGAATGCTCATGTTTCTATTTTCCCTTGCCAAGCTTTTTACCGGGATCCAAACGCCGAAAACCGGGAAGCGCACCGTGATGCTGGGCTTTCTGATGGCGGTGTTTGTCCTGGTAGCTTGTGTGCCGAAAATAGTGGACGCCGTGCAAAACGGTTTTTCACTGACCGCCAGCTGGACGCTTTTAGCGGATGCGGCTTTGGTGCTGTATAGCCTTGGGCTTCTCGTGCAGATCAGCGCTCAGTTAAGCCGTCCCCAGGTTTTCCTTCCTTTGGAAGAGGAGGAAGAAGAAGCGGGCAGCCCCAGTATTCCGCCGTCTCCCCAGGCCACTTATTTCAGCAGTATCATCGCGGAGCGGAACGCCGCCAAAGGCCGCGGTGAGCAGCCTTTTGTTCCTGCCGAGAGGATAGCGAAAACAGCTGGAGAAGACCAGCCGCCGGTGATGGAAAGGCCGATTGTAAACACCCGTCCCATTCCTGATTTAGCAGCGGTAAAAAGAGAGGCGCCCCTGGAAAAACCAGAGGTTTCTCAACCGGGTTCCAAGCCGGCCTTGTCGAAAAATCCCGATGAAATCGATATGGATTATATCAACCAGCTGATCGAAGAAATCAGTGAAAAAAAGAGCTGAAATATGCACAATATTCTCCCGGAAAAGTCTGGAATTCCAAGCAATGTGCGGATTTCCTCCATAGAATAGTTAATTTTATAACAAGCTCTTGCAAATTGTTATGAAATACTATAGAATAAGAATAGATTTTAAAACTCAGGAGGTCAAATTATTATGGCAATTAAAATTGGCATCAATGGTTTCGGACGTATCGGTCGTCTGGTGTTCCGTGCTGCTATCGCTCAGCCGGAAACATTCGAAGTTGTTGGCGTGAACGATCCTTTCGTAGACGCCGACTATATGGTATACATGGTCAAATATGATACCATTCATGGCAGATTCAACGGCTGTGTCAAAGAAGAAAACGGCAAGCTGGTTGTAAACGGCAAAGCCATCAATGTTTATGGCTGCATGAATCCGGAAGAGATTCCGTGGGGCGAGTGCGGCGCCGAGTATGTTGTCGAGTCTACCGGCGTATTCTGCACCACTGAAAAGGCTTCCGCTCACATTAAGGCCGGCGCTAAGAAGGTCGTTATTTCCGCTCCTGCTAAGGATAAGGAAACTCCCACCTTTGTTTGCGGCGTAAACCTGGATAAGTACACCAAGGACATGAAGGTTGTCTCTAACGCTTCCTGCACCACCAACTGCCTGGCTCCTCTGGCTAAGGTTATCAACGACAAGTTTGGTATCGTGGAAGGCTTAATGACCACCGTTCACTCCACCACCAACACCCAGAAGACTGTTGACGCTCCCTCCAAGAAAGACTGGAGAGGCGGCCGTGCCGCTGCCGGCAACATCATTCCTTCTTCTACCGGTGCCGCCAAGGCCTGCGCCCTGGTTATCCCGGAGGTTAAGGGTAAGCTGACCGGTATGGCTTTCCGCGTTCCTACTCTGGACGTTTCTGTGGTTGACCTGACCGTCCGCACAGAGAAGGCCACCTCTATGGAAGAGATCAACGCTACCTTGAAGGAAGCTTCTGAGACCTATATGAAGGGCATCCTGGGCTACACCGATGAGGCTGTGGTATCCTCTGACTTCTATTCTGATCCCAGAACCTCCATCTATGATGCTACCGCTGGTATCGGCCTGAACGCCAACTTCTTTAAGCTGGTTTCTTGGTACGATAACGAATGGGGTTACAGCAATAAGGTTCTCAGCCTGATCCAGCATATGGTAGAGGTTGACAACAAATAAGTTTGGCATTTTCACTGAGTTATCATAATGATGGAAGCCTCCTGTCTCTTCGTGAGACAGGAGGCTTTTTTGTTCTGCTTAAGCAGCGTGAAAGTCTTTTAGACGCTGGCTTTTCTATGACCTTTTGGGGCTTATGCAAGCCACGTGTTTTACGGGGATTTATCTTCCGGATAAATTAGAGGCTCAAAGCAGGGTGGATTAGTGGTATTGAAAAAGATGGGCGTATTTGGTTGACAGTTTGGCTCACCTACTATAAAATAAAATCACAATCGATCATAAAAAACAGTAAACAATAAAAAACGACAAGGAGCGGTAGAACATGGCAACCAGGGAACAAATTGACCAGGCCAACGCAAAGGCCCGGGAACTGCTGAAAGCGGCGGGAATCGTCATCACGGACGAGGAAGCTAAACGGATCGAGTACTGTGATTATCATTTGGGGGAATTTGATACTATTGGCACGGAAATTCTCACCTATGTGAACACAGACCGGGTGTGCGCCAAAGAAATGATGCTGACGCCGTACCAAATCTGCCCTGAGCATTTGCATCCCCAGCTGGGAGAGTATCAGGGAAAGGAAGAGACCTTCCGCTGCCGGTGGGGAGAGGTTTACCTTTATGTTCCGGGAGAGCCCACAGAGAACCCCAGAGGAAGGGTGCCGGAGAACCGGAAAGAGCAATTTACAGTGTGGCATGAGATTTACCTGAAGCCCGGCGAACAGTACACGCTGAAGGAGCAGACCAGGCATTGGTTCCAGGCGGGGCCAAAGGGAGCGGTGATCTCTGAGTTTTCCACCCCCAGCTTTGATGAAGCGGATATTTTTATCGACCCGGATATTAAACGGGAATCCAATTATTAAAAGGAAAGCCCTTATGCAGAAGGTTGCGCAAACCCTGCATAAGGGCTTTTTTATTTTCAATAAAGGAAGAAAAACCGATTTCTTTCGACAGCCTGTTCGTGATATGATAGTAAATGTGCGATAAGAAGGCTTCGGTGGTTTTGTTACAAATCGTTTTAAATTTATAATTGTTAAATCTAGCTAAATTAATTGTAAATTTAATGTTTGGTTTATAAGAAAATGACCAAATGCCTCTTGAAAAATTTCCATAAACTTGCTATGATAGAATCAAGAAACAAAAGGATTGTTCAATGGCATATCCGAGATGAAAAACCAGTAGGTTTTCCTGGCTTTAGATGTGCAGTAAGGAGTTGATTTGCAATGAAAAAGAAACAGGACACCGAAAATAATAATTTGGCGCTCTACCTATTTCACGAAGGGACCAATTATAAAACCTATGAGTATTTAGGTTCTCACAGGCAAACCCAGGATGGGGAAGAGGGCGTTGTATTCCGAACTTGGGCGCCGAACGCGGCCAAGGTTTCCGTAGTAGGAAAGTTTAATCATTGGGATGAAAAGGAAAATCCTATGGAGAAGATTTCCGAAGGCGGCGTTTGGGAGTGTTTTATTCCCAATAAGGTGAAAGAATATGATATTTACCGCTATGCCGTAACCACCCAGGAGGGCGAGGTGCTGATGAAAGCGGACCCTTATGCTTTCCATTGTGAAACCCGGCCCTCCAACGCCTCTAAGTTTTATTCTTTGGAAGGCTACCAGTGGAACGACAGCGATTGGTACCGATATAAGGAAAAGCATCCTCACTACACCAGCCCGGTGAACATTTACGAGGTTCACGCAGGCTCCTGGCGGAAATTTGCCGATGGCAACCCCTTCTCTTATGAAAAGTTTGCCGATGAGCTGATCCCTTATGTAAAGGACATGGGATATACCCACATTGAGTTGATGCCCATGACGGAGTATCCCTACGACGGCTCCTGGGGATATCAGGTGACCGGATATTTTGCTCCCACCGCCCGTTACGGCGACCCCAAGGAGTTTATGTGCTTTGTGGACAGGTGCCACCAGGCCGGGATCAGCGTGATTATGGACTGGGTACCGGCTCATTTTCCACGGGATATCCACGGCCTGGCCAAGTTTGACGGAACCTGCTGCTATGAATACGCCGACCCCAGGAAGGGCGAGCATAAGGACTGGGGGACCCTGGTCTTCGATTATGGCAGGGCTGAGGTCATCAGCTTTTTGATTTCCAGCGCCGTGTTTTGGCTGGAAAAGTACCATATCGACGGGATTCGCTGCGACGCGGTGGCTTCTATGCTTTATTTGGATTACAGCCGTAAGGACGGGGAGTGGGTGCCTAATAAATACGGCGGCAAGGAAAACCTGGAGGCGGTGGCGTTTTTGCAGCGCCTGAATGAGTCCGCCTTTGCGGTGCAGCCGGATGTGATGATGATCGCCGAGGAATCCACATCCTGGCCTATGGTTTCCAAGCCCACCTATGCAGGTGGGTTAGGCTTCAACTACAAGTGGAACATGGGCTGGATGAACGACATGCTTCACTATATGTCCCTGGATCCGCTGTACCGGTCCTTTAACCACGATAACCTGACGTTCTCCTTCTTCTACGCGTTTTCCGAGAATTTTGTTTTGCCCATCTCCCATGACGAGGTTGTCCATGGGAAAGGCTCGCTGATTAATAAAATGCCCGGCACCACGGAGCAGAAATTCGCCAATACCAGGGCGTTCTTGGCCTATATGATGGCTCATCCCGGTAAGAAGCTTACGTTTATGGGAACAGAGCTGGGCCAATTCAAGGAATGGGATTTTGAATCTGAACTGGATTGGGGCCTGCTTCAGTATCCCCAGCATCAGCAGATACAGGCCTTTGTGAAAGCGCTGAACCGCTTCTATTTGGAATCCAGCCCGCTGTGGCAGGTGGATTTCTCTTGGGATGGGTTCGCCTGGATCTCCAACGACGACTATACCCAAAGCGTGATCTGCTTCAGAAGGATGGATAAAAACGGCAAAGAGCTGATCGCGGCCTGTAATTTCCAGCCTGTGGAGCGGAAGCCCTATCGGATTGGGGTTCCCTATGCGGGCACCTACGGGGAGGTGTTTAACTCTGAGGCCAAGGAATTCGGCGGCTGCGGCATCACGAACGGCGGCAGCATTAAGACGGAGGATATCCCCATGCATGGCTATGAGCAGTCTATCGAACTGACCTTGCCTCCCATGTCGGTACTGTTCCTGAAATGCGTGCGGAAAAAGCCTGTGAGGAAGCTTCAGGAGCCAAAAGAGGAGCAGGAACCGGCAAAGAAGGAAGAAAAAGCGGCGAAAGCGGCAAAAAAGCCCAAGACAAGAAAAAGGGCAGCAGTAAAATCCTGATGGAAAGGGATTATAAATAGAACCTTGAACAAGGAGGAATGAAAAGATGTTCCCAAAACAGGAAACAGTCGCCATGATCTTGGCGGGAGGACAAGGCAGCAGGTTGGGGGTGCTGACCAATAAATTGGCAAAGCCGGCGGTGGCTTACGGGGGAAAATACAGAATCATCGATTTTCCGCTGTCTAACTGCGTGAATTCCGGTATCGAGGCGGTAGGGGTCTTGACCCAGTACCAGCCTTTGGTGCTCAACGAGTACATTGGAAACGGCCAGCCCTGGGACCTGGACGGCATGAACAGCGGTGTGCAGGTGCTGCCGCCCTATCAGCGCAGCCGGGGGGCCGACTGGTACAAGGGCACCGCGAACGCCATTTATCAAAATATGGACTACATCGGCCGGTACGACCCGGATTATGTGGTGGTCCTTTCCGGTGACCACATCTATAAAATGGATTACTCTAAAATGGTGGCTTACCACAAGGAAAAGGAGGCTGCCTGCACCATCGCCGTCATCGACGTGCCCTTGGCGGAAGCCCCGCGTTTCGGTATTTTAAACACCAACCCGGACGACTCCATTTACGAGTTCGATGAGAAGCCTAAGGTGCCCAAAAGCACCAAGGCTTCTATGGGGATTTATGTGTTCAGCTGGGATAAGCTGAAGGAATACCTCATCGCGGACGAAAAGGACAAGGGCTCCAGCAACGACTTCGGGAAAAACATCCTGCCTTCTATGCTCAACGCGGGGGAGCGGATGTTTGCCTGGGAGTTCCAAGGGTATTGGAAGGATGTAGGAACCATCGACAGCCTGTGGGAGTCTAATATGGATCTGCTGGATCCCAAGACCACCCTGGACTTAAGCGACGAAAACTGGAAGATTTATTCCAGAAATCCGGTGATGCCGCCGCAGTATGTGGGGGAGGAAGCGGTGATCCAAAACTCCCTGGTGGCCGACGGCTGCAATGTTTACGGCAATGTGGATTTTTCCGTGCTGTTTGCCGGCGTTAACGTGGCGCCCGGCGCGGTGGTAAAGGATTCCATTATTATGCCTGGGGCGCAAATTGAGGAAGGCGCCGTGGTGCAGTACGCCATTGTGGCGGAAAACGCCGTTGTTGGCAAAAACGCCGTTGTAGGTGCCCGCCCTGAGGACATCGAGCAAAAGGATGAATGGGGTATCGCTGTTATTGGAGACAACATCAAAATTGGTTCCGGCGCTGTGGTGCCTCCCAAGGCTATGATTGACAAAAATATTCCGGAGGTGTCGAAAAATGCGCGGAAATAATGTGATGGGGCTGCTGTTTTCCAATATGCATGAGGAATCTATTCGGGAACTCACGGACCGCCGTACTATGGCCAGTGTGCCCATCGGCGGCAGGTACCGTATGATCGACTTTACCCTGAGCAGCATGGTCAACTCGGGAATCAACCGGGTCGGCGTGATTACCAAGAGAAATTACCAATCCCTCATGGACCACCTGGGGACCGGCAAGGCCTGGGACCTATCCAGGAAGCGGGACGGATTATTCGTATTACCGCCTTTTGGAGCCGGCGGCGGGGATTTCTCCAACCGGATTGAAATCCTTCACGCCAATATGGGTTTCCTCGTCAATTGCAAAGAGGAGTATGTGCTGCTTTCCGACTGCGACGCTATTTACAATATGGACTTCAAGCGGGTGATCGCGGAGCATATCAAAAATGAGGCGGATATTACCCTGATCTACCGCTGGGGCAGGCTGCCCAAAAACGCCGACGAAACCATGGTGTTGTCCCTGGGTCCGGATGGCAGGGTCAAAGACCTGATTATCGATCCCGATGCGGATGAGGACTATAATTACGCGTTCAATATGCTGCTGATTAGGCGGGATTTGCTCATTAACCTGGTGAACGAGTGCAGCAGCCGGAATAAGACCAACTTTAAGCGGGACATTTTGCAGTCCAATGTGGATAAATTGAGAATGTTCGGCTATGAGTTCGACCATTATTCCCATGTGATCTGCACCATGAACGATTATTTTGAGGCGAATATGGAGCTGATGAACAGCGATATCCGGGACGACCTGTTCAACGCCCAGCGGCCCATTTACACGAAGGTCCGGGACGACATGCCCACCAAGTACGGCCTGGGCTCGGTGGTGAAAAATTCACTGATCGCCAACGGCTGCGTCATCGACGGGGAAGTGGAAAACTGCGTTTTGTTCCGGGGCGTCAAGGTGGATAAGGGCGCGAAGGTACAAAACTGCGTCATCATGCAGGACACGCACATTGGGACTAATTGCAGCCTGAAATATGTCATCACCGATAAAGATGTGTTTATCAAAGATGGAAGGACCTTAATGGGCTTCCAGTCCTATCCGGTGTATATCAGTAAAGCGTCTGTGGTTTAAAGGGGGTAACGATATTGAAAGTTTTATTTTGCACCAGCGAGGCACTTCCGTTTGCTGCTTCCGGCGGGCTGGGAGATGTGGCGGGGTCTTTGCCGCAATCGCTGCGCCAGCGGCTGATCGGCTGCCGGATCGTCATGCCAATGTATGAAGATATTCCCCAGGAAATGCGGGACAACATGCGGTTTATCACCAGCCTGTCTGTGCCGGTAAGCTGGAGAAGGCAGTACTGCGGTGTGTTTGAGGCGCGCTATGGCGGCGTGATTTATTACCTATTGGATAACCAATATTATTTCAAAAGGAAGGGCCTTTACGGCCACTACGACGACGCGGAGAGGTTTTCCTTCCTGTCCCGGGCGGCTTTGGAAATGCTTCCTTACATTGATTTTAAGCCGGATATCATTCACTGCAACGATTGGCAGACGGCGCTGGTGCCTATTTATTACAGCCTGTTTTACGCCAACAACGATTGGTACCAGGGGATGAAAACCCTGTTCACCATTCATAATATCCAGTATCAGGGAAAATACGGCATGGAGCTGCTGGAGGACGTCTTAGGCTTGCCGGAGTATGATACTTCCATCGTGGAATTTGACGGCTGCGTCAATCTGATGAAGGGCGCCATTGAAACCGCCAACCGGGTCAGCAC
The DNA here is from genome assembly GCA_902490005.1 of uncultured Ruminiclostridium sp. Lineage (GTDB taxonomy): Bacteria > Bacillota > Clostridia > Oscillospirales > Acutalibacteraceae > Clostridium_A. The sequence continues at coordinate 61,736 of CABUCM010000002.1, read as the reverse complement.
CGTAAGCCCCACCTACGCCCAGGAAATTATGGATCCATGGTACAGCCATGGCCTGGACCCCATTTTGAAGGAGCGGCAGTGGAAACTTTCCGGTATCCTGAACGGGATTGACACGGAAAATTATAACCCGGAGACAGACCCCAACCTTTACGCCAATTACAGCGTCGAGGACCTGTCCGGCAAAGCGGAGAATAAACGGGCCCTGCAGGAGCGTTTGGGCTTGGAACAGAATCCGGAAATCCCTCTGATCGGTATGGTGACCCGTTTGGTTTCCCATAAGGGCCTGGACCTGGTAAAAGAGGCCATAGACCAGCTGATGCGGGAAGAAAACGTCCAGTTTGTGGTGCTGGGTTCCGGTGACTGGGAATATGAAAGCTTCTTCAAAACCATGCAGGAGAAATATCCCGGCCGGTTCTGTGCCTGCGTTGGGTTTATCCCCGAGCTTTCCAGAAAAATTTACGCTGGAGCGGATATGCTGCTGATGCCCTCTAAAAGCGAGCCCTGTGGGCTTTCCCAGATGATCGCCCTGCGGTATGGAACCATCCCCATCGTCCGGGAGACCGGCGGCTTGAAGGATTCTATCCACGACAGCGGCGACGGAGAGGGCAATGGCTTTACCTTCCTGACCTACAATTCCCAGGATATGCTGGGAGCCATCCGTCGGGCCATCGCCGGCTATTGGAACGAGGAAGGCGGCTGGAAGGTTCTGATAGAACGCGCCATGAGCTGCGATAACAGCTGGGGCAAGTCAGCCAACGAGTATATCAGGCTTTACCGCGCGATGTTGAAAGAATAATAAAAAAGGCTCCGTGTCATACACGGGGCCTTTTTATGAAAACAGTGAAAAAAGAAAGGCGTGCTTAAAAAGCACGCCTTTTTGATTCGCAAATCAATCGCTGGAGAAGGGCAGCAGCGCCAAATGACGGGCACGCTTAATGGCCACAGTCAGCTCGCGCTGGTGACGGGCACAAGTGCCGGTCACTCTGCGGGGCAGAATTTTCGCGCGTTCGGAAATGAAACGGCGCAGTCTGGCCACATCCTTATAATCGATGGATTCTACTTTATCCACGCAGAAACCGCAAACCTTTTTACGGCCTTTGCGGCCGCCGCGGCGGTTGTCTCTTTCGGGTCTTTCTGGTCTATCAGCCATGGTATAAATCCTCCTTATCTTATCGTTGTGTTTTTCTTAGAACGGCAGGTCGTCGTCGGTGAGAACCTCTTCGAAATCGCCGGTGTTACCGGTGGAATAGGCTGCGGGCTCATTGCTCTCCTGACGATAGCTGTTCTGCTGTGCCGGAGCCTGGTAAGAGGAACTGTCCCGTTTCGGCTCGGCAAAGTGGACGTTGTCCGCGACCACTTCAAAGGCTTTGCGCTTGTTGCCTTCCTTATCCGTGTAGCTTCTGGTTTGAATAGAACCCTGCACCGCGACTAATTGGCCCTTATGAAAATAACGGCAAACAAAATCGGCGGTGCTGCGCCACGCTACGATGTCGATGAAATCAACCTGGCGGTCAGCGCCGGATTTTACATAGGAACGGTCAACAGCCAAAGTGAAGCTGGTGACGGCCACATCGCTGGGAGTGTGACGAAGCTCAGGGTCGGCAGTCAGCCTGCCCATTAGAATAGCGGTATTGAGCATTTCATCGGCCTCCTCTTAAGCTTCCTTCTTGATGATAAGAGAACGAAGGATACCATCGGTAATCTTGTAGATACGATCCAGTTCTGCCGGGAAGTCGGCGTCGCTCTTGAAATTATAAAGAACGTAATAAGCCTCGGCTTCCTTGTTGATTAGATAGGCGAGTCTTCTCTTGCCCCACTCGTCAACACTTTCCAAAGTCGCGTTGGCCTCAATCAGATCCTTGAACTTCTGAACCATCGCGGCTACGCCCTCGTCACCTAACTTTAAAGAAATGACCAGAACGGTTTCATAGGAATTTTGGATTTTTTCCATGTTTATTGCACCTCCTTTTGGACTTTGGCCCCGGCTCGCATGTCCGGAGCAAGGATGTTATTTCTCCGCCACAGGGTTTCTATGGCAGTAACAGATTAATTATAGCCGTCAAACCTTGTTTTGTCAATGATTTTACAGCTGAGAAGCCAGGTTTTTCAAATATTCGCGGAAATCCCCGCCGATTTCCGGATGCTCTAAGGCCACTTCCACCGCGGCTTGGATGATTCCCAGCTTGTTACCCATGTCATAACGCTTGCCGGTGTAATCCACAGCGATCATGCCTTGGGTTCTGGCCATCGCGCACATGGCGTCGGTAAGCTGAATTTCTCCGCCCGCGCCGGGAGCGGTATGGTCTAGGATATCGAAAATATCAGGGGTCAGCACGCAGCGGCCCAGAATGGAATAAAGGGACAGAATTTTGTCCTTGGCCGGCTTTTCGATCATATCCGTGCATTTGAAAAGATTGTCCCGGATGTTTTCCACCTTTAGGGAGCTGTATTTGGTGATGGCCTCTTCCGAAACCTGCTTGACCCCCAGCACGCCCATTCCAAATTCCTCATAAGCCCGGATGAGCTGCCCGCAGGCGGGGTCCTTGCCGATAATCACGTCGTCGCCGTACAGCACGGCAAAGGGCTCGTTGCCCACAAAGGAACGGGCGCAGTTGACCGCATGGCCCAGGCCCTTGGTTTCTTTTTGCCGGACGAAATAAATATTGGCAAGCTTGCTGATATCCACCACCTCGTGGAACATTTCCTCCTTGTTCGCGCCGGTGAGCTTTGCCTCCAGCTCCGGAGCGCGGTCGAAATGGTCCTCGATCAGGCCCTTGCCGCGGTTGGTGATGATGAGGATATCGGTGATCCCGGAATTGACAGCCTCCTCCACAATATATTGGATCGCGGGCTTGTCCACAATGGGAAGCATTTCCTTCGGCATGGATTTCGTGGCAGGCAGGACACGGGTGCCCAATCCTGCGGCGGGAATCACTGCTTTTGTTACTTTCATATTGAACCTCCTGAATTTAAATGAAAAGCGGAAAATACATGGTGATAAGGTAACAGACTAAAATGCAGATGCCCATTCCCCAGTTGATGCCGCCCTTCTCTTTTAAAACATTGGTAAGTTCCGGGTCTGTGGGGTGATTGTCCTGGATTTCCCGAACCTTTTTTAAACAGTGCTTATAATACATGCGGTTTCCCCGGAAGCCGACGATAAACATAATGACCCACTGAATCAGGGAGAGCGCGGTGGGCAGAAAAAAGAGAACCTGGTCCATGGTTGGGAGCAGCATGATCTGCTCCATCAGCTTCATGGAATCCTGCATGGAATAAAACATGCCGGTGGATTCCGACAAGCCCGCCGCGGCGCTTATTTGGGTCAGCACGTCGTAGTTATGGAAAATGTTGATGAAGCTGGAACCCAGCAGACAGCCGAACACCAGGACAGAGACGATGATGCCGGCTAAATACTGCTTACGGTAAAGAAGCCAGCCGCCGGAAAAAATCAAGCCGCAGAAATTGAATTTTCCAATATTATGGTCCTTTAGGCGCTTGAACACGTTCATATAATAAGGCGGGTTGGTTCCCACGAACTTGGCCAGATTCCCAGCCTTGACGCCGTTGAAATCCTCATCAGGGTTTACGCCCCCCATAGGATCCATAATGAACATGCCGGGCATGGAGTTCATATTAGGCGGGACTCCGTTGCCGGGATTTCCCGGCGCGCCGCCAAAGGGGTAGCCGGGAGGGGGCGTGGCGGAATTCTGAGCCAGAGGCAGGCCGCACTTGTCGCAGAACAGAGCGTCCGTATAATTTTTGTTGCCGCATCTGGGGCAAGTCTTCGTTCGGGCGGCGTCGTTTTCCGGCGCGCTCCCGCTGGGCTCCTGTTTCCGGTGGAACACATAGCCGTCCTTATGCTTGTCCTCAAACACGCAGTGGCCTTCTTTTTCATAGCATGCTCTATGATAGGGAGTACCACACTGGGGGCAGACGACAATGTCTTCGCCTTCGTGGAATGCCTTGCCGCAGATAGGGCAGGGAACTCCGGTATAATCAATCATGGTTTTGCGCCATCCTTCCGGTTTTTAAGTTCAACCCTTATTGTACCTAATTTCGCTGAAAACTTCAATGATTATCTTGCGAATTTACATTGGGTTTATATTTACTTTTCTGGAAAACTATTTTATAATAAGAAGCGATAACGCTGTTTACAGGATAAGGAGTTAATATGATACAGTTTGAGGAATTAAAGTTATCGCTGGAAGAGCTGGAACCGGACATTAAGGACCTGAAAGAGGCTCTGGGCTTAGAAGCGATGAAAAAAGAAATCGGCGAGCTGGAGGAGGCCCAGGCGGCTCCGGATTTTTGGGATGACATGGAAAGGTCCCAGAAGATCATCCAGCGCACCAGCCTGTTGAAAAATAAGGTTTCCGCCTATGAGGCGCTGGTGTCCAGCTATGAGGACACCTTGACGCTGATCGAGATGGGGGACGAGGAAGAGGACCTTTCCATTCTGCCGGATGCGCAGCAGGAGGTGGAAAGGGTAAAAAAGGAGCTGGAGGAACAGCGCCTGGCCACCTTGCTCACCGGCGAATATGACGCCAACAACGCCATCTTGACCTTCCACGCGGGCGCCGGCGGCACGGAAGCCCAGGACTGGGCGGAGATGCTTTACCGCATGTACTGCCGCTGGGGCGAGCGCCACAGCTTCAAGGTAAAAACCCTGGACTATCTGGATGGGGAAGAGGCTGGGCTGAAAAGCGCTACCGTGCTCATCGAGGGCGTGAATGCTTACGGCTATCTGAAAAGCGAGGCGGGGGTTCACCGCTTGGTGCGAGTTTCCCCCTTTGACGCTTCCGGCCGCAGGCATACCTCGTTCGCATCCTTGGAGGTAATGCCGGAAATCAACGAGGACGTGGAGGTGGAAATCGCGCCCGAGGATATCAAAATGGATGTGTACCGCGCCAGCGGCGCGGGCGGCCAGAAGGTAAACAAGACCTCATCCGCCGTGCGTCTGACCCACATTCCCACAGGAATCGTGGTGTCCTGCCAGGTGGAGCGCAGCCAGCACCAGAACCGCGAGGTGGCGATGAAAATGCTTGCCTCCAAGCTGATGGAGATCAAGGAGCGGGAGCATTTGGATAAAATCTCCGACATCAAGGGTGTACAGAAGGAAATCGGTTGGGGAAGCCAGATCCGTTCCTATGTGTTCATGCCCTACACCTTGGCCAAGGACCATAGAACCAATTACGAAATGGGAAATATCAACGCGGTGATGGATGGCGATATCGACGGCTTCATCAATGCGTATTTGAAGATGGAAAGCCTGAACGCCCTGGAAAACAACGGTTAGTTTTTTATAGCGCCCCGAGGTTTCCCGAAAGCCAAATTCCCGCTGTGCGCTCAAAAAAATAATTTTCTCCAGGAAAAATTTTAGCCGTCAAGAAAAAACTGCCATAAATCTATTTTTTATAGCGCCCTGGGGTTTCCCGAAAGCTAAATTCCCGCACTGCGCTCAAAAAAATAATTCTCCCCAGGAAAAATTTTAGCCATCAAGAAAAAGCTTGAAGAAATCTATTTTCTATAATCCAAAAGGGAGGGAGCCGTCGGGCTCCCTCCCTTTTTAGCGGTTGATTACAGCGCGCGGCTGACAAGATTCCGTTAGCCGCCGGCATTCAGCGGATAAAAGATTTCTTCTGGCGGACGTCGCTGCCTAAAAACTCCAAGCGCACGTGATTTCCCATGATCCGGGAGACCAGCCGCTGGCTGTACTGCTTTTCCAGTTCCCGTATGGTGAGGTTGGTGCTGATGATGGTGGGTTTGGAAGCCATCAGCCGGGAATTGATGATATTATAAATGGTGGAGCTGGAAAAGCTGGTGGAAAACTCCGTCCCCAGGTCGTCTAGAATCAAAAGATCGCATTCCAGCAGATAAACGTCACTTTCCTCTGAGCTTCCGCGGCTGGAACGGAACCGTTCCTTTTCCAGCTTGCCGATGATGTTGGGCGCGGAGCAATAAATCACCCCGAAGCCCTTGTCGATGGCAGTTTTGGCGATAGCTAAGGAAAGATGGGTTTTGCCCAGGCCGGTGGCGCCCCGCATCAAAAGGCTGGGGGAAAGCTGGGGGTCAAAATTGTTGGCGTAGTTTTTACAGTAGCGAAAAATATCCTCCATCCGCTTTTTCGGCGGTACGCCCCCCTCTTTCGCCGGGGCATCCCCGTAAAAATCCAAGGAAAAGGTATCGAAAGAGGACAAGGAAAGGGGGGAAAGGGCGTTCAGCTTTTGATAGGCTTCATCCCGGAGCAGCTGTTTCATGCAGGAGCACATTTTGCCGTCGATATAGCCCTCGTCTTTACAAAGGGGACAGGCGTAATGAACCTCTAAATAATCCTCCGCCACGCCGGAGCTTTTCAGCAGGGTGGCAAGCTCCGCCTGCAGGGCCTGGTTGTGCTGCTTCAGCCGTTCCAGCTGCAGCTTGGCGTTGGAGCCGGTGAGTATCGCCTTGGCGGCCTTGGCTGCGGTGCGGGAAAGCTCTTGTTCAATTTCCAAGGCCCGGGGATAACGGGAAAAATACCCCCGGCGGCGTTGTTCCGCCTTTGCCATGGACTGGCTTCGCCGCCGCTCCATGGTTCGATTGGCGGAGTCAATAATATCTTTGGAATAACCCATGGTTTTTCACCCCTTTCAATCGTCAAAAATACTGAATCGCTCGTAAGCCTCTATATCATAGGAAGGAGACTGTTCCTCCTCATACGCTTTCTGGGAGGGCTTCTTTTCGTTTCGCGCCTGCTCCAGGGTCTGGATACCTTCTTTTTTCCATCGCTCCAAAATACTGTTCATATAGGGAAAGGAAAATTTTCCTTTGGCGTCCACGTTCCGCTCGTAGGCTTCCCGGATCAAATCCTCCGGCAGCTGCCATTGGTTGACCCAGCGGTCCGCGAACTGGGATTCCTTGGCGGTGGGGGAACGGCGTTCCAATCCCAGAAGCCGCTGCACCGCGGACCAGGCTTTCTGGGTTTGGTCCAGTTGCCGTATTTTCTGCTCCGCCAGCTCCAGGGAATCAATGCCCTCGTCGGCCCAGCGGATGCCGGTCTTTTCAATATAGCGCAGATTCCCTTTTCCAATGCTGGAGGCGTACTGCAGCAGCATCAGGATCACGTCCACCGGAAGGCCGTCGGTATCGTGGAGCATTAAAAGAGTGGCGCTGTCCCCGTTGGAGATGGCTTTCCCTAAAATAACCTGGGCTTCCTGCATTAAAAATGCGATGTCATCGTCCTCCTGAACCCTTTTGGCGACAAAAAGGCTGTCCGGTTTCTGGGGCCGGGACAAGGGCCGGGACGCCTTCGAGGCAGGAATAGGCGGTTCTCCAGGCGTGTCCTCTTTCCCGGAAGGGAGAGGGGGCTGAGCCGCAGGGAGGAACTCCTCCGAAAAAGGGACGGCGGGAGAATCAGCCTGGGCCGGGGTAAGGGCGCCGCCGTAAGCCGTAAGCAGCCCGGTTTCCACCCAATACTGCATCGCGTCCCTGACATCCGCAGGCTGCATGTTCAGCGCTTCCCCGATGGTTTCCGCCTCAAAGGGAGAGCCGGCGTGGCGAAGCGCCCACAGCAGCACTTTCAGCTGGGCGCCGCCCGCTAATTTCAAATGCTTGTCTACTACGTCGGAAGGGACGGCGAAAACAGACTGCCAGCTTCCAAGGTTGATGGAGTAACTCATAAGGGAACCAAGCCTTTCCTAAAAAAGATCCATTTCACATTGCTCCTATTATAGCATAACTTTCTTAAGGATGGCACCTATCTGAGGAAAAGAAAATAATTTACCATGGGGCTTGACAAAAGCTTCTGAGTTTACTATAATAACTTTTGCAATTTGATTTGCGGATGTAGCTCATCTGGTAGAGCGCCACCTTGCCAAGGTGGAGGTAGCGAGTTCGAGCCTCGTCATCCGCTCCATTTTCGGAAGGCCTGAACACGTTAGTGTTCAGGCCTTTTTGCCTTTCTAGAAAAACGGTTCGGGCGTTGTTTTGTCCGAACCGTTATTTTTGTCCTGTATTCACAGCGCTAATAGGAAGAAAACGGCAAAGTTCTGCCGCCTTTGCTTGTTTTCAATGGGATTTTGTACTATAATAAAATAGTTAGAAGAATTAAGGAGAGATAGGAAGGTGAAGCCCGTGGCGGCAGACTTGCATTGTCACACCAAAATGTCAGACGGCTCCGCCAGCATTGACGAGGTGGTGCTGTTGGCGAAAAAACGTGGGCTGAAAACCATCGCGGTCACGGACCACGATACGTTTGCCGGAGCGACCAGGGCGTGCGTTTATGGAAAGCGGCAGGGAATTGAGGTCATCCATGGAGCGGAAATTTCCTGTATTGATTCCTCCCGAAAGCGGAAGGCGCATCTTCTGTGCTATTTGTGCCAGAGCCCGGACCGGCTGGAAGGAATTTTCAAAATTACCAGAGGGCACCGGCAAAAGGCCGCCGCTCTTATGCTGCAAAAGGTAATGCGCCTATATCCCATTACCCCGGAAATGGTTTCCCGCAGGGCCCAGGGAAGTACTAATATTTATAAGCAGCACATTATGCACGCGTTGCTGGACGCCGGCTATACCAATGAAATTTTCGGTGATTTATTCCGCAAGCTATTCCATCCCAGGGAAGGGGTTGCTTATGCCCCGGTGGAATATCCTGAGGCGGCGGAGGTGTTGTCGAAAATACACGAGGCCGGCGGCGTTGCGGTGCTGGCCCATCCGGCGGTTTACAATAGCTACGACTTGATGGAGGAACTGGTGCCCCTGGGCTTGGATGGCGTGGAGGTGTGGCATCCAAGGAACCAACCGGATGACCCTGAGCGCCTTTCCGCTTTCTGCCGGGAGCACGATTTGATTATGACCGGAGGGACGGATTTTCACGGGTTTTATACCAAAAGCCCCAGTCCCCTGGGGACCTGCACCACCACCGATGACCAGGCGGACCTGCTGAAAAAGCGGTGCGGAAGATACCGGTGATTTATTTTAGCAATATAAGGAGTTTTTTCTATGGAGTACCATTATAAGACCAAGGGAACCTGTTCCCGGACCATTGATGTGGAGCTGGATGGGGACCGGATCAAGGCAGTGAAATTTCACGGCGGCTGCAACGGTAACCTGAAAGGGATCACCACGTTAGTCCAAGGGGCCTCCGCGCGGGAGATTATTGAAAAGTGTAGGGGGATCCAGTGCGGGATGCGGGGAACCTCGTGCCCCGACCAGCTTGCCCGCGCCTTGGAAGAAGCCTTGGCGGCTGAGAAGCCGGAGAAATAAAAGGGAGGAATGATGACGTATGCCCGCAGCGATCTCCCATTATTTGCTGGCCCGCAAGGTGCTGGATGACCCTTCCTTTGACAGCGGCAAAAGCTTTTTGGAAAACGCTTTTTTATGGGGCGCCCAAGGCCCCGACTTCTTTTACACCCACCGTTTTTTTCCTTGGCAAAAAGGGAAAAGCTTAAAGGAAATAGGAGAACGGCTTCATCAGACCCGTCCTTCGTTGATTTTTGATTTCGCTCAGGAATATGAGAACAGCGCCCAGGGGAACGATACGTCCCTTTCTTACGTTTTAGGTTTTTTGTGCCATTACGCTTTTGACAGCGTGGCCCATCCTTTTGTCAATTACGGCGCGGAAATGCTCCATGAATTGATAAAGCCCTCCACGGTGGAAACCTGCCACAATGAGGTGGAAGCCAACCTGGATGTGATTTTGCTCCGGTACGAGCGGGCGGAATTGCCGACAGATTTTGGCTTGAAGCGGGCTGTGCCGAAGGACGACCTGGTAAAACAGGAGATGGCGGCTTTTTATCAGCAGCTGGCGGCGCGTCTATATGGCGTTCAAATATCCAGGGAATTCATCGCGCAGGCGGCGGACGACTGCCGGACCGCTTTCGGCTGGATGACAGACCGAACCACTTTGAAGAAGAAAATCCTGCTCCGTGTGGAAAAAGGAAAACTTCCGGTTCTTTCCTGCCATGTGAGAAGTATGACGGAGGAAACGGATTTCGATTATTCCAATGTATTGCACCGGGAATGGGCGTGGCCTGTGGATACCGGGGAACTGCGGACGGAAAGCTATTTTGATTTATACGCCCAGGCGGCTGAATTCGCCAAGGCGCTGATTGCCGGCTTTTTGTCGGGAGCGTCTATGGCGGCGCTGACAGAAGACCGCCCATTTTAAAAGGACAGGAGAAATATTATGGAGCGCATCGCTAGTTTTTGCGTGGACCACACGAAATTAATGCCGGGGATTTATGTTTCCCGTATCGACGGGGATGTCGTCACTTATGATATCCGCATGAGAAAGCCCAATACGCCGCCGTTTTTGTCCAATCCGGTGCTGCACAGCTTTGAGCATCTGTTTGCGACCATCGCCCGGAACAGCCAGTATGGCGACAAGGTGATTTATTTCGGCCCTATGGGCTGTAGAACAGGCTGCTATTTTCTGGTGAGAAATATGGAGCCGCAGCAGGCTTTGGATTTTATGAAATCTATTATAAATCAAATCGCGGAATATGATGGCGAGCTGCCGGGGAATACAGCGCCGGAATGTGGAAATTATTTAGAACATGATTTGGAAGGCGCAAAAAAAGAGGCTGCGGCGTTTTTCCGCTTGATTCAACATTGGACTGTCGAAAAAATGCGTTACGAGAATTAAATGTTGAATATAGTTCATGAAATTAAATAAAAAATCCGGCTAAAATCTATCGTATTAGCTGATTTCTTTTTTTGAGGATTGCAATTTTGTAACAATTAGCTATAATAAATAGCGTACTGTTACAAAATTGTAATTTTTTAACTGCTGATTTTTCAGTTAAATTCCTTTAGAAAGGGAGTCATTTTGATGCTGATTCAGCCGGAAAGGATAGCGCTTGTCAAAGCGCGGCTGAGAAAAGCGATTCATTTTTGTGAAAAACTCTGGACCCGTTTTACAACGGCGGCGGTTTCTGCTTTGAAACGCAGCCAGAAATGGGTGTTAGGAATTTTAGAGATAGCGAAAAGCCGGATTCATCAATTGCCAGTGGAAACCGTCAAAGAAAAGATCAGGTCCGTATTCCATAAGGAAATCCGTCCTGAGTGGACGGTAAAGCTTGTGATGCCTGTGGCGTGGGTCTTGGTGCTGGCCTCAGTGCTCAGTTTGGTTCCGCTGGCCCCTCATGCGGCCGCAGCCAACCATGAGCCGGTGGCTGAAACAGCCAACCTCACCATTACCCCCCGGTACGCGGTGGCGGATATCGCGGACACGGAAACGCTGAATATGAGCGGGGCACTGACAGAAGCCTGCGGCGTTTATGTGGATAATAAGCTTTACGGCGTTATGGAATGCCAGGCCCAGCTTCAGTTCTTTCTGGACGCCCTGTTAAATCAGGAAAAATTGAAGAACCCGGAAGCGGAAACCTCTTTCGCACAGGAGATCGAGGTGGTTTCGGGGCTTTATCCTTCGGAAAGCTTGAAAACTTATGATGAAATAAAGGATATCCTTCTTTCGGTCCTGCAGCTGCAAGTGACCAGGGAAGAAGTCTATGAGTCCGAAATTCCTTTTGAAACCGTTACCGTCAGCAACGATTTAGAGTATACGGTGTTCAGCGGCGTGGTGAATCAAGGCGCCAACGGCGTGGAGGAATGTGTGGATAGGGTCACTTATTTAAACGGCCAGGAAATTGCCCGCGCCCCGGTGAAACGAACCGTGGTACAGGAGCCGGTAAACGAAACAGTGGCGGTAGGCACCCGGACCCTGCCTGACAGTTATCCGGATGGCTATCTTTCCGGAGAAGGAAGCGGCGTTGCCACCGGCAGCTTTTTATGGCCCCTGCCGTACACCTATAATATCACCAGCCCCTTTGAGATACGGTGGGGTACCATGCACAAGGGAATCGATATTGCGGAAAGCGGCGTTCACGGCGCCGTGGTCCGGGCGGCTGACGGCGGTGTGGTTATGGTGGCCGGCGATTTGAACGACGGCTACGGCAATTATGTTATCATTGACCATGGCAACGGTTATAAGACCCTTTACGGCCACGGCAGCGCGATTTATGTGACAAAGGGCCAGTATGTTTCCAAAGGCCAGCCGATTTTGGCGGTAGGGAATACTGGAAACTCTTATGGAGACCATCTCCATTTTGAAATTATTGAAAACGGTACGGAAGTGGATCCCTTGGGATTCCAATACGAATAAAAGGAAAAGCGCTTCGGAGGATTCCTCCGAAGCGCTTTTGCGTTATGCAGTATTTGGAAACAGTTAGCAACCGCAGCCGCAGCCGTCGTTGCAGCCACAGCCATTGTTGTTGAACATGCCGCCGTTGCCGCCGCAGCAGCACAGAATGAGGATTAAGATGATGATCCAAGAGCAGCCGCCAAATCCGTTGTTACACATAATGAAGTCCTCCTTGAATTTTGTTTGTGTTTTGTTGGCTTACAGTACAGTATACGGATGGAGCCTCATTCTGGTGACGAATTTTTTTACCCAAAAATTTGACATGGGATTTTTCCCCGGCGCTGTATAATAAATCCAATCGCTGGTAATAGTTATTTTATAGGAGGCGGGCTATGTATCGGTTTAACGGATTTACGCAAAAAGCAAACCACGCCATGAATTTAGCAATTCAATGCGCGGAGGAGATGGGGCATACCTATGTGGGCAGCGAGCATATTCTTCTGGGCCTTTTGAAAGAGGGCAGCGGTGTTGCCGCCGCGGTTTTGAACGCGGTAGAGGTAGATGCTTCCCAACTGGAGCTGATGATGAGCCAGAAAATCGGTTTGGGTATCCGAGGCACCCTTGGCACCGAGGATTTTACTCCCAGAACCAAGCGGATTTTGCAAATCGCTGTGATGCAGGCGGCCAGAATGGGATTTACCTATGTGGGCACAGAGCATTTGCTTTTGGCCATTTTGGGGGAAAGCGACAGCTATGCCGTCAGGTTCCTGGCCGAGATGGGGGTGAGAGTCTCTGAAATCGTGGAAAAAATGAACGAGCTGATGGGCGCGGAAACGGACGCTGCAGCCTCCATGCCAAAGCAGGGGAAAGATGGAAAGTCTAAATCCACGACCAAAACCCTGGATCAATTCGCCAGGGATCTGACAGAGCAGGCCAGAAAAGGGGAAATCGACCCGGTAATCGGCCGGCAAATGGAGATCGAGCGGGTGGTGCAGATTTTGTCCCGGCGCACGAAAAACAATCCCTGCCTAATCGGGGAGCCTGGCGTGGGAAAGACCGCCGTCGCGGAGGGCCTGGCTCTTCAGATCGTTTCTGGGAACGTGCCGGAGCTGCTGAAAGACAAAAGGCTGCTGTCTCTTGATTTGACCGGGATGATCGCCGGAACAAAATACCGCGGGGACTTTGAGGACCGCATTAAAAACGCCATCGACGAAGTGAAAAAAGCGGGCAATGTGATACTGTTCATCGACGAGCTTCATACCATTATCGGCGCTGGTTCGGCGGAGGGTTCGGCGGATGCGGCGAATATCCTAAAGCCGGCGCTGGCCCGGGGGGATTTTCAGGTGATCGGCGCTACCACCATTGACGAGTACCGCAAGCACATCGAAAAAGACGCCGCCTTAGAGCGCCGGTTCCAGCCGGTCATGGTGGGAGAGCCTACGGAGGAAGAGGCCGTGGCGATCCTAAAGGGTCTGCGGGACCGGTATGAGGCCCACCATAAGGTTAAGATCACTGACGAGGCAATCCAGGCGGCCGTAGAGCTTTCTTCCCGGTATATCTCCGACCGCTACCTGCCGGATAAGGCCATCGACCTGATCGACGAGGCCGCTTCCCGGGTTCGCCTGCGGTGTTATACCGTGCCTGACGATTTGCAGCAGCTGGAGGAAAAAAGCAAGGAGCTGGAGCAGGAAAAGGCCGCGGCGGTAAATTCTCAGGATTTTGAAAGGGCGGCTTCCCTGCGGGATGAGGTCCGTCAGCTAAAACAGCAGCTGGAGGAAAAAAGAGGACAGTGGAAGGATAAAAACGAGCGTTCCGGCGATGAGGTCACCGCCGAGGACATCGCCGGGATCGTCTCCAACTGGACTGGGGTGCCGGTGGTACAGCTGACCGAAGAGGAAAGTCGGCGGCTTCTGCGGCTGGAGGAGATCCTTCATGAGCGGATCGTGGGCCAGCAGGAGGCGGTGGCGGCGGTAGCCAGGGCCATACGGAGAGGCCGGGTGGGGTTAAAGGACCCAAAACGGCCCATCGGCTCCTTTTTGTTCCTGGGCCCTACCGGCGTGGGAAAAACCGAGCTGTGCAAGGCTTTGGCCCAGGCGATGTTCGGTGACGAAAAAGCTATGATCCGCATGGATATGTCGGAATATATGGAAAAGCACACGGTTTCCCGTATGATCGGCTCGCCCCCCGGCTACGTAGGATATCAGGAGGGCGGCCAGCTGACGGAAAAGATCAGGCGAAAGCCCTATTCCGTGGTGCTGTTCGACGAAATTGAGAAAGCCCATTCGGATGTGTTCCATCTGCTGCTTCAGATTCTGGAGGATGGCCAATTGACGGATTCCCAGGGCCGCACGGTGGATTTTAAAAATTCCGTGGTGATTATGACTTCCAATATCGGCGCCAGGCTGATTACGGATAACCGGCTGAATCTGGGCTTTAACACAGACGACAGCCAAGAGGCCGATCAAAAGGCCATGCGGGATAAAATTATGGAAGAACTGAAAAAAGCCTTCCGTCCCGAGTTTTTAAACCGTATCGATGACATTATCGTATTTCAGAAGCTGACCCAGGAGGAGATCCAGCGGATTGCCGTCCATATGCTGAACGACCTGAAAGCCAGGCTGGAGCCCTTGGGGGTTTCTTTGGAATTTACCCAGGAGGCGGTAAACACGGTGGCAAAAACGGGCTTTGACCCGGTTTATGGCGCCCGGCCCCTGCGCAGGGAAATTCAGACTAAGATAGAGGACCCTTTAAGCGAGCAGTTGCTGGCCGGGGGCCTGCAGGCGGGAAAAACAGTCGTGTGTGACGCTTCCGATGGAAAAATTATTTTTAAAATTAATCAAAAAGGGATTGACTAATTTTTCCAAATGGAGTAGAATAAACTCAAACAAAATAAGAATTATTCTTATTTTTAGAATTTGAAAAAAGAAAGAGGTATGCGAAATGGAATTAAAAGGATCTAAAACAGAAGCTAATTTGATGACTGCGTTTGCCGGTGAGTCACAGGCAAGAAATAAGTACACGTATTTTGCCTCTAAAGCGAAAAAAGACGGATATGTTCAAATTGCCAATATTTTTGAGGAGACCGCCAACAACGAAAAGGAGCACGCGAAAATTTGGTTTAAGCTGCTAGAGGGCATCGGCACCACAGCCGAAAACCTGTTATCCGCCGCGGAAGGCGAAAACTATGAGTGGACCGATATGTACGCCACCTTTGCCAAAGAAGCCAAGGAAGAAGGATTTACTCAAATCGCGGCCTTGTTTGAAGGCGTCGCTAAGATCGAAAAAGAGCACGAGGACCGTTACCGTGCCCTGCTGAGCAATGTGGAAGAGGGAAAGGTCTTTAAGCGCGGCGATATCGTTATCTGGCAGTGCTCTAACTGCGGCCATATTGTGGTGGGCACCCAGGCGCCGGAAATTTGCCCTGTCTGCTCCCATCCCAAGGCTTATTTCCAGATTCAGGCGAAAAATTATTAATTCAGAAATTTTTACTGGCAGAAAAAAGCGCCTCCTTAAAAAGGAGGCGCTTTTGTGTTGTGATATGGGACTGCCTATGGCTGGTTTTCTAGCAGGGAATCCGTAGTGACCTGAAAAATTTTCGCGAACGCCCACAATTCGATGTCTGTTACAAACCGCTGGCCGCTCTCAATCCGCTGAATGGCGTTTTTATCCAGATCGATTCCCGCCAATTGAAGCTTATCCGCCAAAGCGCGCTGCGATACCTTAGGAAGCATTTGCTTGCGGAGGGATTGGATTTTTTCACCGCAGAGGTTCAGTTTTCCGTTGCTGTTTCTGTTTTTATACACCGCATTTTCCCTCTTTTTGACATTTAGTGATTGTCATTTTATTTAGTATATGGTAAAATGATAGCAAATATGACATCTAGTGAATGTCAAAACGGAAAGCGGAGGCCGGAAAAATGTACATTTATCCTTTTATTCTCTTATATGAGGTTTGTTTGCGCCTGGTTACGGAAATCTTTTTGAAACTGCCGGCCGTGGACCAGCTTTTCCGCTGTGTTCAATGGGTGGGGGAAACGGTGGCTAGGGCTTTCGGGCTGGCGGCATGAAAAAGAGCAAAGTAACCTTGGTTACTTTGCTCTTTTTAAACGAAAATGCAACTGGGATCAACGAAAGCGTTTCCCCATCGCGTTCACCAAATACACCACGGGGACGCACAGAAGCCCCCATAAAAAAGTATATAACAGGCATACTTGGCCTAGAAAATTCAGCGGAAGAAACGAATAATCCCAAACATCCATCTGCAGCCATAGGTTTACGATACAGCCGGCGGCAAATTCGATGGCTGTGATAATGGCGGCGCCTGCCGCGCATTTTTGCCAAAGCTTTGCGTGAGTGATTCGGCTAAAGACCCGGAACAGCACCACGAAGCAGACGCCGCCGGTGATCATCATAGTCCAGTGGGTATATCCCCGCCAGAGAACCTCGATTAAGGCGTAGGATAAGCCGCCGATGGTAAAAATCGCAATGTCGTTTTTCAGACGTTTTTTCAATTTTCATCACCGCAGTTATTGTTTGCGGTGATGAAAAAATTATTCGGCTTTCGTTGGGAAAACAGCCAGCTTTAATATTTCAGAGCTTCTCTTCATAAATTCCGAAAGCTCGTCGGCGGAAAGCTGCTGGTTGGAAAGCATGGCCAGGTCGTAAATATATTTGCATACCAGGGACTTTTCTTCCTGCGGCAGGGAAGTGATCTTCTGGACGATTTCATTTTGAGCGTTCAGCACGATGGTGGCTTTCGCCTGGGCGCCGGCGGGGAACATGCCGCCGTACATGGCGCTCATGTCGTTTAAGCGGCGCTCGTATTCCGAAAGCAGAATGATGGCGGGGGGTTCCTTGGATTTCAGGTTTTCCGCCTGGACTGTCAATTCCTCCTTGCCCACCGCGGCCTTAAACTGTTCGCAAAGCGCCTTGACGGTTTCCTCGTCGGGCTTTTCTTCGTCGCTCTTCATAGAATCCGACAGGTCAGAGTCGATCCGGGCGAATTTTAAGCCGGTTTCTTTGTACTCCAGAAAGCTGATGAAATGGCTGTCGATGGCGTGGGTCAGCAGCACGGCGTCCATATTGTTTTCCTGGAACAGACGGATATACTGGGCCTGGATGTTTTCATCAGTGGCATAGAAGATCTGCTCCTCGTTGTCCTTCCGGTATTCCTCCAGGGTTTTGTACTTGTGGTCCAGAGTTTTGAACAGCAGGATATCCTTGACCCGGTCGTAGAATTTCTCATCCTTGATGCAGCCGAACTTGATAAAGGGAGCGATGTCTTCCCAATAGCCCTCAAAGGAGGCCCTGTCCTCATCGAACACGGAATGGAGCTTGTCGGAAACCTTTTTAGTGATATGGCGGCTGATTTTCTGCACGTCGCCGTCGTTTTGCAGAAAGCTTCTGGACACGTTCAGTGGCAGGTCGGGGCAGTCAATGACGCCCTTCAGCAGCATCAGGTATTCCGGCACCACTTCCTTAATGTTATCGGCGATATAGACCTGGTTATTATAAAGCTTGATTTCCCCGGGCATAACCTGAAGCTTGTTGCTCTGTTGGGGGAAATACAAAATGCCCTTTAAATTAAAGGGATAGTCCACGTTCAGATGGATCCAGAACAAGGGCGGGTTAAAATCCATAAAGACTTCCCGGTAGAAGCTTTCATATTCCTCTTTGGTGCAGTCTTTGGGCTTTTTCAGCCACAAAGGCTGGGTGTTGTTTACCGGTGTTTCCTCTGCCTTGGCGTTGTCCTCGTTTTTTTCCTCCTTTTGGGATAAGTCCTTTTTCTTGGGGTAAAAATAGATTTCATAGGGCATAAAATGGCAGTATTTATGAAGCATGTCCCGCAGCCGGTATTCCTCCAGGAATTCCTTGGAATCCTCGCTGATATGCAGGGTGATGGCGGTACCGTGGCAGTTCCGGGCGCCTTCGCCGATTTCATAGGTGTCGCTGCCGTCGGAAACCCAGTGGACGGGCTTTGCCTCGGGCAGATAGGAAAGGGTGTCAATCTCTACAGAGTCGGAGACCATGAAGGCGGAATAAAAGCCTAAGCCGAAATGGCCGATAATACCGGCCTGGGCGTCGGTTTTGTCCTTATATTTGTCGATGAAATCCTCGGCGCCGGAGAAAGCGATTTGGGTGATGTATTTTTCCACCTCTTCTTCCGTCATGCCGATACCGTTATCCCACACGGTCAGGGTTTTGGCCTCAGGGTCCACCTGGATTTCGATACGGCCCTTTTCGTCGCCGGTGCTGGCCTCGCCGATGGCGTTTAACCGCTCCAGCTTTTTGATGGCGTCGCTGGCGTTGGAAACCAGTTCTCTTAGAAAAATGTCCTTATCGGAATAGAGCCATTTTTTAATAATGGGAAAGATTTTTTCTGATTGTACTTTAATTTGTCCTTCACGCGGCATAATCATTCCTCCATTTTATAAAATTAGCACTCTTGTATATAGACTGCCAACTAATAATTATTATTTTACTCCCACTTTTTAAATTGTCAACTGAATGAAGGCGGGATTCGGTAAAATTAAAAAAACGTTCATAAGTAACGCGTTATTTGCGTTATGATAACAAGTAGAAATCAATTGTTGGGAGAAGCTCGCTTTTCCTTACTGTTCAAGAGAGGATTCCTATGAGAAGTCAAAAAGAAATGCTGGCGATTATTTTAAAAAAAGCAAAAGAAGAGGAACATATCCGGGCCGCTCTGTTGCAGGGCTCCCGGGTCTCAAAGGAAGCCAAGCCGGACTGTTTTCAGGATTATGACGTGGTATTCCTGGTAGATACGATGGAACCTTTTTTAAAAAATCCCCGCTGGGTCGAGTGCTTTGGCAGCCGGATCATCATGCAGGTTCCAGAGAAGCCCAGCCAGCGCCGCATGGTTTATCTCATGCAGTTTACAGACGGTAACCGCATCGACCTGACCTTGGTCCACAGGGACGCCCAAAAAACGGATCCCCGGGTCCGCGGCATGGTGCTTTTGGATAAAGACGAGCTGTTTTTGCTGCCACCCCCGAAGGAAGGCCCGTTTTTGGTGCAAAAACCCAGCCGGGAAGAGTTCGACGAGTGCTGCAATGAATTTTTGTGGGTGAGCATTTATGTGGCAAAGGGGCTGTGGCGGGACCAGGTGCTTTACGCCCAGGCCCATCTGAACGGCCCGGTCCGTCTGGAGATGATGAAAATGTTGGATTGGTATATTGGCGTCAATACAGGCTTTTCCGTCTCCACTGGAAAGTTCGGGAAGTATTTGCAGGATTATTTGGATGAAAAAAGCTGGGTTAAGCTATTGAAAACCTACGCCGACGCCAAGCGGGAAAATATTTGGGAGGCGCTGTTCACCATGGAGGACATTTTTCATACCGCGGGGCGGGCGGTAGGAAGGGCTTTGGAGTTTCCGTACCCAGAGGCGGAGGGCCGGAGAGTGCGGGAATATCTTCACCACATCCACCGCTTGCCCTGCGACGCTTTGGAAATTTATTGACAGGAAAGCCTTGGGAGGATTCCCGGGGCTTTTTTGGAATCATGAGTTTTCTGTAAAAAAGCATGGAAATCACGGCCGGGATATGGTATAAATAATTTAGTGCTTTTTTAGTTTTGGCGGAGGTGGAACCTTATGCAGCAAACCATTCCAGCAGACGGAGTGAAAACCGCGGAGACGGAACATTTTCTCTGCCCTAATTGCGGCGGGAATTTAAGGTACGATATTAAGCGGCAGCTGTACTGCTGCGAATCCTGCGGGTCTCCCGACCAGATTGTCCCCCTTCACGAGGGCGTTTACGAATACCCATTAAACGACTACCGCAGCCGGGAAACGCGGGATGTGGCGTTTCAGGGAACCTCCTGTGTGTCTTGCCAGAACTGCGGCGCCCAGATTATGTTCGGCCAGTATGACACCGCCACGGTGTGCCCTATGTGCGGCTCCACCCAGGTGGATGTAAAAAAGCAGGAAAGCGGCATCCCTCCCGAGGGGATTGTGCCGTTCCGGCTGGACCAGAAGGAGGCCCAGGAAAAATTCCATGCTTGGGTGAAAAAGCGGTGGTTTGCCCCAAACTCCTTAAAAAAATCCTATCAAGAGGGAAGGCTCACCGGCCTTTATATTCCGTTCTGGACCTATGACGCAAAGGCCGACGGCTGGTTTACCGGCCGGGGCGGCCGTACCAGGACCTACCGGGACAAGGACGGCAACACCCATACCACAACGGATTGGTTCCCGGTCAGCGGCCCGGTGGGGCAGTTTTTCAATGATATTCAGATCTGCGCCAGTGAGAAAAGCAACAGCAAGTATTTGAACAGCATACTTCCTTACGACACGGTGAATGACATCAAGCCTTACTCCCCCCAGTACATATCCGGTTTTCAGGCGGAAAAGTACGCGTTAAAAGCCGACGACGGCTTTCATCAGGCGGAACAGATTATCCGCGGCGCCTTGGAAAATCAAGCCCGGGAAGCTATTCTTTCCATGGGGTACTCCCAGGCCCAGGTTACCAGCGTTAGATTCACCTGCTCCAACGTGGCTTATAAGCATGTGCTTTTGCCCCTATGGAACGCGGTTTTCAGCCATAAGGGGAAGGTTTATCAATATTTAATCAACGGAGAGACCGGCAAGGTCAGCGGCGGGCGCCCCTACAGCGCGCCTAAGATTGTGACGGCGGTATTGGTTGCCCTGGCGATTTTAGTGGGGCTGTTTTTCCTAATCGAGTCCACCGACGCTTACGCCGCCGATTACCATACGCCGGCGGCGCAGGTACAGTCCGTGGATTTACAAACGGGGTCTCTTGCGCCTCCCCGGGAATTGGCCCAGCAAATTCAGTGTGACTGGTTATAACATGAAAATCGCCACGGTGTTGCAATAAAATTTTTGAAAGGCAGGAAGATACAATATGGCATGGTTTGGACAGGGCAGAGATACCATTGAATGGAATGAATTCCGGGACGACGTGTTGTTTTATAGATGGCCGAACACAGAGCTGAAAAAAGGGGCCAGATTGGTGATTCGTCCGGGGCAAAGGGCGATTTTCTATGCCGGCGGCCAGCTAGAGGGCGTTTTTGAGCAGCCGGGAACCTATGACGTGGAAACAGACATCACCCCGTTTTTAAGCAGCCTGAAGGGATGGTTCCAGCTGAGAGGGGACACCGGCCTGCGGGCGGAGGTTTATTTTGTCAACGCCAAGGAGCTTTTGCTCAAATGGGGTACCCGGCAGAGGATCATGATCCCCACCACGGAGGTGCCTTCGGGAATCCCGGTGGGCTGCAACGGCAACCTGATTGTGGAATTCAGGGACTACGTCCAGTTTATCAATAAAATCGCCGGGGTGAAAAGCACTTACAGCCTGGCTGATATTTCTGAACGGATTATGGGTGAGCTCAGCGGAATTGTGGCGGAGGCCATTCTGGAGGGCCAGCAGAATGTGGGCCTGAACGCCCTCGTTTCCTTACAGGCCAATAACCGCCGGCTGGCGAAGCAGATGTGCGCCGAACTGGATAAGGAGCTAGGGGATATCGGCATGGGCGTGGCCGATTTGAATATTTTGAGCATCAACTATCCGCCGGAGGTTCAAAAGATGGCGGAAAAGGTGGCGTCTCAAAGCTTTGTGCAGGATGTGGGCAAGTATGCCTCTGTCTCCATGGCGGATAGCTTTGACAAGCCGAACGGCGGCGGTAATTTCGCCACCATGGGCGCGGCGATGGCGATGGGCCAGCAGATGGCCCAGCAAATGGCGAGCGCGGCCCAGCCTAAACCGGCCCAGCCTCAGGCTCCGGCGGCGGGGGCTTATGTATGCACCGGCTGCGGCAAAAAATATGCCGCCCCGGCGAAATTCTGTATGGAGTGCGGCAAGCCTGTGGCGCCGGAAAGCCAGCCGGCGGCCCAAGGGGACCGTTTCTGCCCCCAATGCCGCAAGATGGTAAACGGCAAATTCTGCCCGGACTGCGGAACCCAGACCGTATAAAACAGGAAGCCTAAAAACCACGGGCGGGGCGAAAGATGCCCCGCCCGCTTCTACCTTTGGAGGAATTTATCATGAGCGGTTTTGTCCATTTGCATTTGCATACGGAATACAGCCTGCTGGACGGCGCCTGCCGGATCAATGAGCTGATCGACGCGGCGGTGAGCCAGGGAGCGGGCTCTGTGGCGATTACCGACCACGGCTCCATGTATGGGGTGGTGGATTTTTATAAGGCCGCCAAGGCCAAGGGGATCCATCCGGTCATCGGCTGCGAGGTCTATGTGTCGCCCCGGAAGCATACGGACAAAATCCACGAGTTCGATTCGGAAAACCGCCATCTGGTGCTGCTGTGCAAAAATAATACCGGGTATCAGAACCTGGCGGCCATGGTATCCGAGGCCTGGATCAACGGCTTTTACAACAAGCCCCGGGTGGACGACGAAATGCTGGAGGCCCACAGCGAGGGCCTGATCGCCCTTTCCGCCTGCCTGGCGGGGGATATCCCCCGGGCGCTGGTGCGGGGCGATTACGACGCGGCGAAAGAAAAGGCGCTGAAATACAACCGGATTTTCGGGCAGGGCAATTTTTATATCGAGCTTCAGGACCATGGTATCCGGGAGCAGAAGCAGATCGCCCCCATGCTTATCGCCCTTTCTCAGGAGACGGGGATTCCCCTGGTGGTTACCAACGACTGCCATTATATCCACAAGGAAGACAGTAAAATGCACCAGGTGCTGCTGTGTATCCAGACCAACCACACCTTGGAGGACGACAACAACCTGGAGTTCGGCTCGGACGAGTTCTATTTCAAAACCGAGGATGAAATGCGCTCTTTGTTCCCCCAGGTTCCAGAGGCCTGTGACAACACGGTGAAAATCGCGGAAATGTGCAATGTGGAGTTTGAGTTTGGCAACACCAAGCTGCCCCATTTCGAGGTGCCGGACGGGCAGGATCATTTTGAGTATTTCAGAAACCAGTGCTATGAGGGCTATGACGAATATTACGGCGGCAGCGCCGACCCCGCCATCAAGGAGCGGCTGGAGTATGAGCTGAACACCATCAAAACCATGGGCTATGTGGATTATTACCTGATCGTCCATGATTTTATCCGGTACGCCAAATCCGTGGGCATCCCGGTAGGGCCGGGCAGAGGCTCCGGCGCGGGGAGCATCGCCGCCTACTGTATCGGCATTACCGGCATTGACCCTATCAAATATAATTTGCTGTTCGAGCGTTTTTTGAATCCGGAACGGGTGAGTATGCCCGACTTTGACATCGACTTCTGCTATGAGCGGCGGCAGGAGGTCATCGACTATGTGGTGCGGAAATACGGCGCGGACCACGTTGCCCAGATCATCACCTTCGGCACGATGGCGGCGAGAGGCGCGATCCGGGACGTGGGACGGGCCATGGCCATGCCCTACGCCGCGGTGGATGTGATCGCCAAGCTGGTGCCTATGGAACTGGGCATCACCCTGGAGCGGGCGCTGAAGGTGTCGCCGGAGCTGAAAGCCCGCTACGACGCCGACCCCCAGACCAAAGAGCTGATCGATATGGCAAGAAAGGTGGAGGGCATGCCCCGGCAGGCCTCTACCCACGCCGCGGGGGTTGTCATCACCGAGCAGCCGGTCAGCTTCTATGTGCCCCTGGCAAAGAACAACGACGCCGTGGTCACCCAGTACACCATGACTACCCTGGAAGAGCTGGGGCTGCTGAAGATGGACTTTCTGGGCTTGAGAACCCTAACGGTGCTCAGCGACGCGGAAAAGATGGTTCAACGGAAAGAACCGGGTTTTTCTATCGCCCACGTGCCGGACGACGATCCGGCGGTTTATAAAATGCTGTCCGAGGGCAGTACCAACGGCGTATTCCAGTATGAATCCGGCGGTATGAAAAATGTGCTGGTCCAGCTGGGGCCGCAGTCGCTGGAGGACCTCATCGCCGTAATTTCCCTTTACCGTCCCGGCCCGATGGATTCGATCCCCAAATACATTGAAAACCGGCACCATCCGGAGCGGGTTAGCTATCGGCATCCCCTGTTATCCTCCATCTTAGACGTGACCTACGGCTGTATCGTTTATCAGGAGCAGGTGATGCAGATTTTCCGTACCCTGGCGGGCTATTCTCTGGGACGGGCCGATATCGTCCGCCGGGCCATGTCCAAGAAAAAGCACTCGGTGATGGAAAAGGAACGGAAGATTTTCATCGAGGGCCTGGTGGCTGAAGACGGTACCGTAGAGGTAGAGGGCTGTATCCGGCGGGGCGTCAGCCGGGAAATCGCGGAAAGCATTTTCGCCGAAATGGAAAGCTTTGCTTCCTACGCTTTCAATAAATCTCACGCCACCGCCTACGCCTGGGTCAGCTACCAGACCGCCTATATGAAATGCCATTATCCCAGAGAGTTTATGGCGGCCCTGCTTACCAGCGTGCTGGACAACGCCAATAAGGTGGCGGGCTATATCGAGGAATGCTCCAGCATGGGCATTCAGGTGCTGCCCCCTAACGTCAATGAAAGCGGCAACGGCTTTACCGTCACCCACGGTTCCATCCGGTTCGGCCTGCTGGCCATCCGGAACCTGGGCCGGGGCTTTATCGCCCGGCTGCTGGAAGAGCGGGAGCAGGGCGGGAAATACACCTCGTTTTATCAGTTCTGCAAGCGGCTTCACGGCAAGGAAATGAACCGGAGGACCTTGGAAAGCCTCATCAAATCCGGCGCTTTAGACGGCCTTGGGGCGAACCGGCGGCAGATGCTGTCGGTGGCTGACACGGTTTTGGATAACCTGGACGCGGAGAAAAAGCAGAATCTGGAAGGCCAGATCGGCTTTTTCGAGGCCATGGGGGAAGCCCCTAAGGACGAGGTCACTTTTCCCGGGGTGGACGAGTTCCCCCCTTCGGAGCTTTTGTCCATGGAAAAAGAGGTCACGGGTATGTATCTTTCCGGCCACCCGATGGCGGCCTATTCCCAGGCGGCGGTAAAGCTCAACGCCGCGAAAATCGGCGAGATCGCCGAAGCCCATGGGGAGTATGACCGCTATCATGACGGCACCAACGTGACCCTGCTGTGCATCATCAACGGCGTTCGTTTGAAAGCCACCAAAAATAACAGCACCATGGCCTTTGTCCAGATTGAAGACCTGTACGGCTCCATGGAAATGCTGGTGTTTCCCAAGGTGCTTTCCGAATTCGGTCATTTGCTGAAGGAGGGCGCCGTGGTACAGATCAAGGGAAGGGTCAGCGCCCGAGAGGAAGAGGAGCCAAAGATCATTGGGGAACAGATCCTGCCGCCGCCGGGAGAAGAAACCCAGAAAAAAAGCAAGCGGCCGGGGCTTTATCTGCGGCTGCCGTCGGCCCAGTCTAGGGAAAAGGAGCGGGCCGTGCTGCTGCTGGAAATTTTTGAAGGGCCCACGCCGGTGTATTTTTATTACGCGGACCAGAAAAAATATTTAAAGGCGCCCACAAACCTATGGGTGGACAGCAATTCGGTCCTGCTGAAAGAGCTGCGCTATCAATTGGGGGATCAAAATGTGATTGTCGTCGACTGATCTGGCCAGAATGCCGAAGTTTTCAGCAAAAATCTATTTTAAATCTGTTCTTTTTGGAGAATCAGGATGATATGGGAAAGAAATCCATGGTTGTGAGACGATTGTCCATATAGTTCTGTTGATTCTGTAACGTTTTCTGCTTATAATAAATACAATAGGCTAATATAATGATTGCCGGTTGAAAGAGAATGATTTGAGATTTGGAGGCTATTGTCATGAGTATGAATTCCATAGCCGTATTAACCAGCGGAGGAGACGCTCCGGGGATGAACGCGGCGGTGCGTGCGGTTGCCAGAACCGCGATTGCCAACGGGATCAGAGTCATCGGCGTGCGCAGAGGCTACAATGGTTTGATCAGCGGAGATGTTTTTGAAATGAACCTGCGCAGCGTTTCAGATATTATCCATCGGGGCGGCACCACTCTGTTTACCGCCCGCAGCCCGGAATTCAACACGCCGGCCGGCGTGCAGAAAGCGGCGGATACCTGCCGTGAACTTGGCATCGGCGGCGTAGTGGTCATCGGCGGCGACGGCTCCTTCCGCGGCGCCAGAGACCTGACTGGCGCTGGGATTCCCTGTGTGGGCATTCCCGGTACCATTGATAACGATATCCAGTGCAGCGACTATACCGTTGGCTTTGACACCGCCATGAATACCGCCATGGAAATGGTGGACCGGATCCGTGACACCGCGCAGTCCCATGACCGCTGCAGTGTGGTAGAGGTAATGGGAAGAAGATGCGGGGACATCGCCCTGCTTACCGGTATTGCCGTAGGCGCCACCGCTATTTTGGTGCCAGAGGTGGAATACGATTTTCAAAAGGATGTCATCGACCGGATGCAGTTTACCCAGATGACCGGCAAAAAGCACTTTATCGTTGTGGTTGCCGAGGGCATCGGCGGCGTAGAGCAGCTGGCCAAGGATATTGAGGAAAAAACCGGCATCGAATCCAGAGCCACGGTTTTGGGCCATGTGCAGAGAGGCGGATCTCCCACGCTGAGAGACCGTGTGGTGGCCAGTGAAATGGGTTATAAGGCGGTTGAGCTTTTGATTCACGGGAAGAGCAACCGTGTGGTAGCCATGCAGCATGGGGATATTGTTGACTTTGATATCACCGAGGCTCTTGAGATGAAAAAGAAGTTTAATAAAGAGCTTTATGACATCGCCCTGAAGATTTCAATTTAAATTTTACCAGTAAAAGCCGGCTAGGATATTTCCCAGCCGGCTTTTTTGCTTGCAGTTTGTTACGAACGCAGCTTCAATTCTTCCGCGTACGCCTTCATTTCCTCGGCGGAATGGAATTCTTCCGCCCGCTGGTTGATGGCTTCCTGTACTTCCTCGGGCAGGCTGGCGAAATAATCGCTTACATCCCTGCCGTCGAAGATTCTGTTGCTGAACAGAACCGCTCCTCCAGTTAAAAAATTATCCATTTTATCACCCCGTATCTATTGTTCGCAGACGAGCCGGTTTCATGAAATGTATCATTTAGCAATTCTGGGCAATTTTAGTGAATTTTTTGTTTTCAAAGAAAAAGAAAATGGGACAAGTCTTTGGATCATACATATGATAGAAAGGGGCGCTCACAAACGATCCAAAGCTTAAAGGAGGAATTTTTTATGGAGAGAAAGGGAATTGATGTCAGTTCCTGGCAGGGAGCTATCGACTGGAACGCGGTGAAAAAGGATGGCATAGAGTTTGCCATTCTGCGGTCCAGCTTCGGTTCGCCCAGCCCTAGCCAGGTGGATAATCAATTTTATAACAATGTAAATGGGGCGCAGGCCGCCAAGGTTCCCATCGGCGCTTACCATTACGGCTATGCGGTGACAGAGTCTGAGGCCAGGAACGAGGCCAATTTTTTCTTGGAAACGGTCAAGGGAATCAAATTTGAATATCCCTTGTATTATGACGTAGAGGACAGTGGGACCATGGGAACGCTGGACCGGGAGGCCCTAACCAGAGTGATTCGGGCATTCTGCGAAACCGTGGAAAAAGCGGGCTATTATGTGGGGATTTACGCCAGCCTTTACTGGCTGAACAATAAATTTTACCCGGATCAGCTGCCTTATGACGTATGGGTAGCCCAGTACTATTCAGAGGACCAGTATGAGGGCCATCACGGTATGTGGCAGTATACCAGCGGCGGTACCGTCAGCGGGATCGCGGGAAAGGTGGATATGAACATTGCCTATCGGGATTTTCCTAAACTGATTAAAGATAAGGGCCTCAACGGCTGGGATTCCAATGGCTCGGAGGGAGGCTCCGGCGGGGAAAAGGACAATAGGCTGGGCATCGGCCATTGTGTGGCGGATGTCTTAAATGTCCGTTCCGGCCCCGGCACCAGCTATCCGGTGGTGTTCCAGCTTTCTTCCGGGAATATGGTGGATGTGCTGAAAACCAGCGAGAACGGATGGCTGCAGATCAACTGCTTGCTTGGCGTTGGCTGGTGTTCGGCGGAATATATCCAATGGACCCCGTTTGAATCTCAAATGCCCCCTATCGGCATTGGCAAATGTACGGCGGATACCCTCAATGTCCGTACTGGAAGCGGCCTGGAGTATCCGGTAGCCTTCCAGCTTTCCCAGGGCAATATGGTGGACGTCTTGACGGCAAATGGAAGCTGGCTGCAAATCAACTGCCTTTTGGGTTCCGGCTGGTGCGCGGCCCAGTATATCGACTGGTACCGCACCCATATCCAGGTGCCCACCATCGGCGTGGGCAAATGCACCGCGGATGCGCTGAATATCCGTTCCGGCCCGGATACCACCTTCTCGGTGCTGTTTACCATCACCAAGGGGAATATGGTGGATGTGCTGGAGGATAACGGCCAGGGTTGGCTGCGGATTCGCTGCCTTTTGGGCACAGGCTGGTGCGCGGCTCAGTATATCGACTGGAATCAAAACGGCAAATAAAAAGAAAAACAATGCAAAAAAGCGCCGCGAACCTTCGCGGCGCTTTTTTCTAAAAATTTCCTTTTCAGTTTCTGCCGGGATGCTCCATGTTGGGATAAATGAGTTTTAAAAAGGAATCTGGATAATGGTCGTCGAGAAATTGGGTGACGATATTGGTGGAAGGGACGCCGTTGTGCCGGTCCGTCTGCCGGCGCACCGCGGCGGCAGAGACGATAATATCCAGAGCCATGAGTACAACCAAAATCCAAGTGATAATCGTACCGGGCTTGACGGGGAAACGCTGGATGTGGCGCTCTAAAAAAGGAAGCACGTGCTTCATAAACACCAGCCCCAGCACGCCCCACATCACCGCGAAGGAAAGGCTGGTTCTGCCGTTCAGGTTTAAGGGCTCGCTGCTGTATTCCCAGGAAACGGTGCCGAAGGCCAGTTCCTGAACCCAGGAACAAACATATTCGAACAGGGCGCCTACCACGGCGCTGACCAGGAAAATAATAAAACTGCTGGAATGCTTGAACCGGTACATCACCAAAGTGAAAAGCACCGCGCCCAGGCCGTAAACGGGAGAAAACGGGCCGTAAATCAGGCCCTGGCGGCTTTCAAAAAAGCCTTCGTTTAAATAGCACCAAAGCATTTCCACCAAACAGCCGATGATGCTGCCAATTACAAAAATCCAAAACAGCTTATAAAAGCAAAGCCCCTGGGCGAAGCCGGTATTCGGCGGGGAGCGGCGGCCTTTCGGCGAGGAGTGGAGCACCTGCATGGTTTTATTTTTCATATGTTTCTCCTTTTGAAAACGCGGCTGGTATATTTTTATATCATTGGGATACAGGGCGCTGCGGGCCATAAGCCGTTAGGATATTGAAAAACTTCCTGTTTTGTGTTGTCCAGCCGTATCTGTTTATGTTACAATAAATAAGATAAAAATACAAGAGATATGCATTGTGTACATAAAGGAGAGATTATGGGTTATAAAGAAGAGTTTATCAGCATTTACCAGGAACATATCAGCCGGGAAGGCTCCAGGGAGCTTTTGGAATGGCTGCAAACAACGGATTTCTTTACCGCCCCGGCCAGCACAAAATTCCACTGCGCCTGCACCGGCGGGCTGGTGCAGCACAGCGTCAAGGTGTATCAGGTGATGATGGAAAAGCACTTTGAAGAAGGAGCCGATAATCCGGAAAGCTTCGCAATCTGCGCTTTGCTCCATGACTTGTGCAAGGCCCAGTTTTATAAGACTTCTACCCGAAACGTGAAAAATGAGGAAACCGGGCAATGGGAAAAGCAGCCCTATTTCAGCGTGGAGGATATGTTCCCCTACGGCCATGGGGAAAAATCCGTGTTTTTGATCGAGCGGTTTATGCGGCTGAAAACCTCGGAGGCCATGGCCATCCGCTGGCATATGGGCGGCTTTGACGATACCGCCAAAAGCGGCGGCTACGCCATCAGCAACGCTTTCGATAAATACCCAATCGCCGTGAAGCTCCATTTGGCGGATCTGGAGTCCACCTATCTTCGGGAAAAGGGAACCTCAGCGGTGAATAAAAAATAAATAAGCCTGTAAGCCTGGAGAGGGATTCCTTTCCAGGCTTATTTTGCGCCGCAGGGGAAGCGCCGCCTTCAGGAATTGAGACGCCTTCTGAAAATACTGCCACCGCTGGCGTGTATTCAAAGGTTAGATGTTCAAATTCCGTAACATACAGCTTAGGGCTGCTTACGCGGGGATTGTTTCAAGCACCATACCATTGTCTTCAACAGCTTGGCCCGCTGGCGCCGCAAGGGATAAACCGGCACCCATTGAGATGATTTCTTTCCTATCTCTATCCAAGATAATTTGTATGATTGTATGTCACAAAATCAAATGCCAATTAGTTTTCACTTTTCGCGGAAAGCATCATTGATAAATAACGACTAAAAAGACAGGCGCTTACATAAGTATAAACCAGAAGAATACTTGTTGGAGGTGCGGTATGAAATTTTGGAAAAGGGCTTTGTGCCTGGGGCTTGGAATTTTACTGGTAATATCATCGATGCCGGCGGCGAATGCGCTTTCCGAGGAAGACCTGACGGCGCCCAGCGCCGTGCTGATGGAGGCATCCAGCGGCAAGGCGCTGTTTGAGAAAAATTCTCATGAGGTTAGGCCCTGCGCGTCGATCACCAAGGTAATGACCCTGCTTTTGGTGATGGAGGCCATCGACCAGGGAAGGCTTTCCCTGACAGACACGATTACGGCCAGCGAGCACGCCTCGTCCATGGGCGGGTCTGATATCTGGCTGGAGCCGGGGGAAACCATGTCCGCCGACGATATGATTAAAGCCACGGTGGTGGCCTCCGCCAACGACGCGGCGGTGGCCCTGGCGGAGCATCTGGAGGGCACGGAGGAGGCGTTTGTCCAAAAGATGAACCAGCGGGCCGGTGAGCTGGGGATGGCGGATACGGTATTTAAAAACTGCAACGGCCTGGATGAGGACGGCCACGTGACCAGTGCTTACGACGTGGCCCTCATGTCCCGGGAATTGATTAAGCATGAGAAGATTTTTGATTATACCACTATTTGGATGGACACCCTAAGAGAAGGGAAAACACAGATTGTCAATACGAATAAGCTGCTGAAAAGCTATAACGGGATCACCGGCCTGAAAACGGGTACCACCAGCGGCGCCGGAAGCTGTATTACCGCCACGGCCCAGCGGGATGGGATGTCCCTGATTGGGGTGGTGCTGGGCAGCGCCAGCGGCAAGGAACGGTTTACCGACGCGGCGTCCTTGCTGGATTACGGCTTTTCCAATTACATGATCTATACGCCGGGCTTGCCGGAGGAGGCGTTGCAGCTGGTCCCTGTGGTCAACGGTATGCAGTCCCAGGCCGCGACGGAATCGGCGGCTTCCGGCAGCGTTTTGCTGACAAAGGGCCGGGAGAAGGATTTAAAGACGGAAATCCAGCTGGCGGAGTCGGTGGAGGCCCCGGTGGCCAAAGGGCAGCAGCTGGGAAAGATCGTCTATACCTTGGACGGAGAGGTGCTGACGGAATATCCCATTACTTCCTCAGTGGACATTGAGCCCATCAGCTTCTTTTCCGCTCTGGGGGTTTTAGCCAAAGAGCTGCTGCGGCTGTAGCGTAAAAGCGTGATTATTTTCAAAACATAAAAATATGAGAACAAAGTTTGGCGAAATCGTTAATTTTCACAAAAACCGGGGAAATGAACCAGGCCGTCCTTGCAAATTGTGCTGGGATATTGTAAAATAAAAAATAAGAAAAGAGCGGCGGGCGCGCCGCGGATCGAGGAGGTTCAATTATGGCGACAAAACTCAGCACACAGCATCTGGAGGGCTTTGTCAAGCCTCAGGAATGTGAAGCTATGGCCCCTCAAGTCAAACTGGCCCATGAAACCCTTCATGCCGGAACAGGCTTAGGCAGCGATTTTCTAGGCTGGATCCAGCTTCCCACCGACTATGATAAGGAAGAGTTTTCACGGATCCAAAAGGCTGCGGAAAAGATCAAATCCGATACGGACATTTTTATCGTTATCGGCATCGGCGGCTCCTATTTAGGGGCCCGGGCGGCGATTGAATTTTTAAAATCCCCAAACTATAACGCCTTGAAAAAGGATACCCCGGACATTTATTTCGCGGGCAACAGCATCAGCTCCACCGCGCTGGCGGAACTGATTGACCTGTGCGAAGGCAGGGACGTATCCATCAACATGATTTCCAAATCCGGCACCACCACGGAGCCCGCTATTGCGTTTCGTGTGTTCCGGGAACTGCTGGAGAAAAAGTACGGCAAGGAAGGAGCCAAAGGAAGAATTTACTGCACCACCGACAAGGCCAGAGGCACCTTGAAGAAGCTGGCCGACGAGGAGGGCTACGAAACCTTTGTGGTTCCCGACGACGTGGGCGGACGGTTTTCCGTACTGACGGCGGTAGGCCTGCTTCCCATCGCGGTGGCCGGCTGCGATATCGACGCTTTGATGTCCGGCGCCAGAAAAGCCCAGAACGACTTTATGGAGCCTGACTTAAACAAAAACGACTGCTACAAATACGCGGCCCTGCGGAACGTTTTGTACCGCAAGGGGAAAGAGGTAGAGGTGCTGGTCAGCTACGAGCCCTGCTTCACCCTGATGAACGAATGGTGGAAGCAGCTTTACGGCGAGAGCGAGGGCAAGGACCAGAAGGGCCTGTTCCCGGCCTCTGTGGTGTTTTCTACGGATCTCCATTCCATGGGACAGTTTATCCAGGACGGCAAGCGCCTGCTGTTTGAGACGGTAGTGCTTATCGATAAGGCAAAGCGGGAGATCGTTCTAAACGAGGATAAGGACAATGTAGACGGCCTGAATTTCCTGGCCGGCAAATCTATGGCTTATATCAACGAAAAGGCCTTTGAAGGTACGGTGCTGGCCCATACCGACGGCGGCGCCCCCAATATGGTGCTCCATATTGACGAGGCCTCCGAATTTGAACTTGGCTATCTGATTTATTTCTTTGAAAAGGCATGCGCCATTTCCGGTTATCTGATGGGGGTTAATCCCTTTGACCAGCCCGGTGTGGAAAGCTACAAAAAGAACATGTTCGCTTTGCTGGGAAAGCCCGGCTATGAGAGCGAAAAAGCCGCTTTGGAAGCAAGACTTGCAAAATAACATGAAAAACCGCCGGTGGCGGAATAAATATACAGGAGGAGTATCCTATGATAACTCTGATTATTGGGAATAAAGGTTCCGGAAAAACAAAAAGATTGATCCAATTGGCCAATGAGGCTGTGGAAAAATCCGATGGGAATGTGGTTGTCATTGAAAAGGGCGCCAAGCTCACCTATGACGTTTCCCACAAAGCCCGCCTGATTGACATCGAGCAGTATAATATCAGCGGCTTTGACGCGTTTTACGGCTTCCTCAGCGGCATCTGTGCTGGAAATTACGATGTGACCGATATTTTTGTGGATTCCACCCTGAAAATTACCGGACGGGATTTTGAGGCTCTGGCCGATTTTGTCGCCAAGGCCAATGGGCTCGCCTCTCACGCGGAAGTGAAGATTGTCATGCTGATCTCCGCCGACGCCAGCGAGCTGCCGGCGCGGATCGACGCGGACTCTGTAAAGATTTAACGGAAACTGTAAAAAGCGCCAGGCAATTTGCCTGGCGCTTTTATTTTCTTCGCTAAGGGGCCGTGGAGGGCTTAAGCGCCGTCGCGGCGTTTGGTCAGTTCCCGCAAGGTGGTTTCATAGGCCCGCGTTTCGTGGGGATACTCCAGCTGGGCCAAAACAAACCCGGGGTTTTCCTTTTTTCCAAGCACAGAGACAATATAATTCAAAAAAGCTGGGTTTTTCACCAGAATCGGGCCGGTCAAATGCGTCCCGAACACATGGCTGAAGAAAACGCCCTCCTGCTGGCTGTCCGGGTGGCTGCCGGGACCCATGGAAACGGTAAACAGGGGCTGGCTGATCCCTTGGATTTGGCTGCATTTATTCACAAAGCCTACCACAGGCTCCTGGATTTGGCTGCACTGGCAGATGACGTCGCCGGTAATCCGCTGGCCGGTTTCCCGGGTGGTGAAATCAGAAAAGCCCAAGGCCTGATATTCCTTGCCGGCGCAGTCGGCGATGGATTTGCCCAGCAGCTCCAAGGCATTGCCGGTGAACAGAAGCACCGCTCCTTTTTCAATGGCGGCGGCCAGCTCTTCCCGGTGGGGGAGAAGGTCCTCCAGGGCAATCTTTTGGCTGCTTTCCATACCGGCGCCCAAATAGATAAAATCATATCCGGCGCAGTCGAAGCAGTCCCCCAGGGTTCTCCGGTCCACGGTAACCTCCAGGCCCTGATCCTTCAGGTGCCGCGCCAGCACTGTTATGTTGGCGTATTCGCCGTAAAGGTTCATCAGGTCATAGTAAAGATGCAGCAGTTTCATTTGATATCCTCCTTTTACGGCTGAAGCTGGATGCGGGAAAGAAATTTCCCCTTATCGGAAAAGCAGGTGATGGCCAAAATTTCACCCTCAGCGTTTTCGGAAAGCCAGGAAACGGTTTCTCCAATGTCGCTGATGACAGTGATTTTTTCTTTGGGAATCTCTGTGTAATCGAACCGAACCGCCAGGTCGCCGCAGTAAAGGCCGGCGAGAACGATCTTCTGGACTTTTTCACTAGCCAAAAGCTCAAAATCAATATCCCACAGCCAGGAGATGTCGGAGGTGAAATATTTGCGGCTGACCGCATCCACAATGATGACCACGGTTTTCGGCTGGCTTCCGGAAACCGCCGCCCGCAGGCTTTGATCGTAGGAAACAGAATTTTCATGCTTGGAGGCCAGCAGAACCCCCTGATGCCCACCGATGGAGAACCGGACAATGCGGCCGTTTTGCAAAGTGTAATCGCTGACGCTCTGCACGATGGATTCTGGCGCCACCCCTAGGAGGGAGGCGGCCGCAAAAGCGGCCAGGGTATTGTACATCATATAGAAGCTGGAAAACGCCAAGCGAAGCTTGTACTTTTCGTTGATGACCACCGAGCTGTCATCCAGGTCGGCGCTGGTGACCGTATAAACAGTTGGATTGCTGTGAAGCCCGCAGTTGGGGCAGCGGAATTTGCCGATGTGGTTGTAATGATAAAATTCATACTCCATCAAATGCTTGCAGTTGGGGCAGTATTTTCCGTCGTTG
Source organism: uncultured Ruminiclostridium sp. (assembly GCA_902490005.1). Taxonomy (GTDB): domain Bacteria; phylum Bacillota; class Clostridia; order Oscillospirales; family Acutalibacteraceae; genus Clostridium_A. The sequence goes on along the minus strand of CABUCM010000002.1, from coordinate 26,584 downwards.
TATAGGGAGGTGCACTCCCCGGTGGACTGGGGAAGCCTGTCCGCGCCGAAGTATACGGTGTTTTCCCGGCCCAGGCCGAATTTGGAAACCAAAGGGTCGTCGGCGTTTAGAACCAGCTGGGTCCCGGGGTGAATGCTTTCCTCAATGGCGTGATATACCCATTCCGGATGGCCGTTTCGAGTCAGCTGGTCCCGGTAAAGATTGGTAATGACATAGTGGGTGGGGGTAAAGTGCCCAAAGGTGTACTTGGCAAACCGTTCGTCGCTTTCAATTAAAATAATCTCTGGCTTCACCTTGCCGGATAAGGTGCAGTTGTCCAAAATCAGGGTGGTGACGCCCTCGATCTGGTTAGAGCCCTCCTTGTTATAGGCGAAGCTTTTTCCCGCGTCCTTTAAAATCCGGGCGATCAGCTCCACGGTGGAGGTTTTGCCGTTGCTGCCGGTGACAGCGACAATATAAGGCGGCATTTTGATTTTGCTGAGAATATTCGGGTCAAGCTTTAAGGCGATCTGTCCCGGCAGGGAACTGCCCCTGCCAGTAAGCTTGCCGGCAAGCCGGATCATTTTGCAGACCAGAATCACAAAGAATTTTTTCATCCGTCAGGCAACCTTTCTTTCTGCTTGGTGGTGATACTAAAAAAGAAGCGGGGCTTCTTTTGAAAAACAAAGCGGCCAATCATGGCGTAAATCCAGGGGGGCGGCAGGCGGCAAGGCCGTGAAAGCGCGCCGTGCTTTGCGTTAGGGTTATTATAGCATGTTTTTAGTTTCCTGCAAATGGAAACCGGGGAGAATTCCTAAGATTTTAGTTGACAAAGGAACCAAGAACCTTTATAATACTTAAGGTGTAATAGGGAGGATTATTTTATGCTGCTTGAATTAAAAAACTTGTTTTTAGAGGACGGCGGTAGAAAAGATCTTCATTACGAAATGGATTTATCCCAGGTCGTCCTTTCAGGCGTGCGTCCGTTTGCCACACCGGTTTCGGTGAAGGCGCAGGCTGAAAACCGGGCTGGAGCGATCCATTTAAAAGCGGATGTTGCGTTTGATTTCCGCAGCCCCTGCGACCGCTGTGCGGCGGATACGCAGAAGGCATACCGGTTTTCGTTTCAGCATGTTCTGGTGAACACCTTGAATGACGAGGAAAATGACACGCTTCTTCTGGTGGAAAACGAGAGCGTTGAGCTGGACGACCTGTTGCGGGAGGATATTTTGCTGGAATTACCCACAAAATTTCTCTGCAAGCCGGATTGCAAGGGCTTGTGCCCTGGGTGCGGAAAAAACTTGAATGAGGGGAAATGCGATTGCTCCGCGCGTCAGGTGGATCCCCGTTTGGAGGTCCTGAAACAACTGATAGATTGAGGAAGATTCCTTCCAACCTTTAGATTCTGTAAGGAGGTGCTGACAATGGCGGTACCCAAGAGAAAAGGCTCTCACGCAAGAAAAAACACCAGACGTTCCAACGTTTGGAAACTGAATGCTCCTGCTTTGATGAAATGCCCTCAGTGCGGCGAGTTTAAAACTCCCCATAGGGTTTGCGGTAGCTGCGGTTACTACAACGGCAGGGAAGTAATCAAAAAGGAAGCGTAAGCTCCTTTTTTGGTTCGGCTTAAAAAACAGAGGGGGAGAAATCCTTCTCTATTTTTTTATCTGAAAAAAGAAAGTAACCGCAAAAATGCCGCGATAACGGCGCAGGCTTATCGCGGCCTGTAACAAAAGACGGAACATTAGAAGAAAAAACAGGCGGAAGGGGCGATTTTTTGGCAGTTACCATCAGCGGCGTAAAAAAGCACAGCCCGGCCTACCGGCATGGAATCCAAGCCGGGGAAAGGCTTCTGTCGTTAAACGGCAACCAGATCATGGATGTGCTGGACTACCGCTTTTACCAATTGAATACCGCCTTGACCCTGGAGTTGGAAAACAACCGGGGAGAACGCCGTACGGTTTCCTTGAAAAAGCCGGAATATGAGGAAATTGGCCTGGAATTTGAAACATATTTAATGGACCGGCAGCATAGCTGTAAAAATAAATGCGTCTTTTGTTTCATCGACCAGCTTCCCAAAGGGCTTCGGAAAAGCCTTTATTTTAAGGACGACGATTCCCGGCTTTCTTTCCTGTTCGGCAATTACGTGACGCTGACCAATTTGACGGAACACGAAATAAGCCGTATAATCAAAATGCACATCAGCCCTATGAATATCTCGGTCCACACCACCAACCCGGCGCTTCGGGTAAAAATGATGAAAAATCCCCATGCTGGCGAGGCGTTGTCCATCATACGCCGGTTTGCCCAGGCGGGGATCAAAATCAACTGCCAGATCGTTTTGTGCCCCGGCTATAACGATGGGGAAGAGCTGAACCGCACCTTGAACGACCTGGAAAGCCTGTGCCCCCAGGTGCAGGCTGTGGCTATCGTGCCAGTGGGGATCACCAAATACCGTGAGAACCTGCCGGAGATGAAGGCCTTTACCAAGGATACCGCGGGAGAAACCATCGATTTAATCGAAAGCTTTGGGAAACGCTGCCTGAAAAAGCACGGTACCCGGGTAGCTTATCCGGGGGATGAGTTTTATTTAACAGCGCGGCGGCCTTTGCCACCGGCGGAATTTTACGAGGACTTTTCCATGCTGGAAAATGGGGTGGGGCTTTTGCCTTTGCTTCAGGATGAATTTTACAGCGCCCTGGAGGACGCGGAGAGCGGCGGGGGCAAGCGGAAAATCACCATCGCCACCGGGATGGCGCCTAGGGAATATATTCAAAAATTCCTTGGCGACGCGATGGAAAAATTTCCACAGGTTTCCGGCCAAGTGGTGCCGATTGTCAATCACTTTTTTGGAGAGACTATTACCGTTTCCGGTTTAGTGACGGGGACGGATTTGATAGAACAGCTTTCCCCCCTGGATTTGGGAGAGGAATTGCTGATTCCCGCCTGCATGCTGCGGCGGGAGGGAGATATATTTTTAGATGACGTGAGCCTTCAGGATGTAGAAGCGGCTTTAAAGGTACCGGTGCGCCCCGTGCCCAATGACGGCTACGCATTTTTGGATGCCATATTAGGGAGTGAGTCATAATGTCTATGCCAGTTGTCGCCATTGTTGGCAGGCCCAATGTAGGGAAATCAACACTGTTCAATAAACTGATCGGCCAGCGGATGGCCATTGTCAATGATACTCCCGGGGTGACCCGGGACCGTATCTACGGGGAGTGCGAGTGGAGGAACCGGAAAATCACACTAATCGATACCGGCGGTATCGAGCCCTATTCCGACGACGTAATCTTATCCCAGATGCGCCGCCAGGCGGAGCTTGCCATCGACACCGCCGATGTCATCGTGCTGGTGACGGATGTGAAGGCCGGCGTGGTAGCTACCGACAGCGAGGTGGCGGCCATGCTCCTGAAAAGCGGCCGGCCCGTGATCCTGTGCGTCAATAAGTGCGACGGCATCGGGGAGCCTCCCGCTGAATTTTATGAGTTTTATAACTTGGGGCTGGGGGACCCGGTTCAGGTTTCCTCTGTTCACGGCCATGGCACCGGCGACCTGCTGGACGCCGTATTCGAATATCTTCCGGCGGAAACGGAAGAGGAAGAGGATAAGGAAAACATCCGGGTGGCGGTTATTGGAAAGCCAAACGCGGGGAAATCCTCCCTCATCAACCAGATCACCGGGGAGGACCGGTGTATTGTGTCTGAAATCGCAGGCACCACCAGGGACGCTATCGACACCCAAATCGAAAACGAATACGGCCGGTTTACCCTAATCGATACCGCGGGCATCCGCCGGAAAAGCCGGGTGGATGACGAGATTGAGAAATACAGCGTCATCCGGGCGCAGATGGCCATCGACCGTTCCGACGTATGCGTAATTATGATCGACGCCACCGAGGGCTTTACCGAACAGGATTCCAAGGTGGCGGGCCTGGCTCATGAGGCGGGCAAGGGCTGCGTGATCGCGGTGAACAAGTGGGACGCTGTTGAGAAGGACGGCAAGACCATGCAGGGCTACCGGAAAAAGCTGGAGGTGGATTTTTCCTTCATGTCCTACGCGCCTATGGTTTTTATCTCAGCAAAAACCGGGCAGCGGCTGGACCAGCTTTTCGGGCTGATTCAAAAGGTGGCTAACTTTAATGCCATGCGCATTACCACCGGCATGCTCAACGACGTGCTGGCCCAGGCCACCGCCAGGGTGCAGCCCCCAACGGACAAGGGAAAAAGGCTGAAGATTTACTATATGACCCAGGCATCCACCAAGCCGCCTACCTTTGTGTGCTTTGTGAACCGGGCGGACCTTTTTCATTTTTCTTACCAACGCTACCTGGAAAACAGAATCCGGGAGACCTTTGGCATGGAGGGCACCCCTATCCGCTTTTTAATCAGAGAGCGGGGAGATAAATAAGAGAATAGGAGAGGCGGTTTCTATATGGATCAAGTGATGACTTTGATCAGAGATTACGGCTTGCAGATTTTAGCCGCCATTGTCATTGGCTATCTGATGGGGAGTATCAGCTTTTCTATTATTTTTACCCGGCTGTTCGACAAACGGGATATCAGAACCATGGGCAGCGGCAACGCCGGCTTCACCAACGTGCTGCGCTCGGTGGGAAAACTCCCCTCGGTTTTGACCTTTATTTTTGACTTTGCCAAGGGGCTCTTGGCGGTTTACTTAGGAATGCTGATTTTCGAGGCTTCCGGCGCGCCGTTTATCGTGCGGCAGTGCGGCATCTATTTGGCTGGGCTGGCCTGTATTCTGGGCCATGTTTTTCCCGTGTTTTTCCGTTTTAAAGGCGGGAAAGGGGTACTTACCTCCGCGGCTTTGGTTTTGATCATCGATTGGCGGATATTCCTGTTTGTCATCGGCGTGTTCCTGATCGTGTTCCTGATCTCCAAGATCATTTCCCTGGCGTCTATCTGCGCCGCCGTCAGCCTGCCTTTCGGTACTTTCCTGATTACCTATTTCGCCGATTACCGCCCGAATCTGAGCTACAGCGTGGACCGGGGGTATTCTCTGGCCTATGTGCTGGTGACTTCCGCCTTCGCCTTGATTTTAGCGGCTTTGGTTGTGGGAAAGCACCATGCTAATATTGGAAGAATCCTGCGGGGAGAGGAAAAGAAAATCACCGCGAAAAAGCGGGAAAAATAGAAACAAAAAAGGGACCGGAAAATCCGGTCCCTCTCTTTTTACGATTTTGAAAAAAGGCTTGCTCCCTTACACCGCGCGGGTAACCTTACCAGAACGCAAGCAACGGGTGCAGGCATAAATACGCCTCGGGCTTCCATTCACAATCGCCCGTACACGCTTAATGTTGGGTTTCCACGTTCTGTTGGAACGTCTGTGTGAGTGAGATACCTGAATGCCAAAAGCCATGTCCTTGCCACAAATTTCACACTTAGCCATGAGTGTGCACCTCCTTTTAGCGCTATCGATAACGTTAGATATTCTATCAGATTTTCAGCCGGAATGCAAGCCTTTTTTCCGTAAAACTGAAAAACCGCCCCTTTTATTCTTATTTCGTTCATAAAAAGCCGATTCCCTTGTATTTTTTTTTGGCAGGCGATATAATACTAATCAAGTGAAGGAGTGGATATCGTTATGCTATGGTTTTTACAGCCGGGAGTTACGTTAGAAACTGTTTTTATGCGGGTTTTATCCGTTTTGGTTATTATTTTTCTGATATTGCCCTTGCACGAGTGCGCCCACGCCTGGATGGCGTATAAAATGGGTGATTCCACGGCGAAAGGACGGGGCAGGCTTACCTTAAACCCCTTGCCCTCTATCGACCCTATCGGCGCCGTGTGCATTTTGCTGTTCGGCTTTGGCTGGGCAAAGCCGGTGCCGGTGGATTCCCGTTACTTTCTCAAGCACCGGAAGGCAAAAATGGCCCTTACCGCGCTGGCCGGCCCGGTTTCCAACCTGCTGGCGGCCCTGATAGGGGCCCTGGTTTTCTATTTAATCGCCTTTTTAACCGGGTATTCCGCCAATGTGGTTATGAACTATGTGGCCACCTTTTTTCTGTATTACATCACCATCAATATCAATTTGGCGGTGTTCAACCTGATTCCTCTGCCTCCCCTGGATGGCTCTCGGATTTTAGCGGCGTTTTTGCCGGACCGCATGGTGTATCAATACTACCGGTATCAAAACATTATCATGCTGGTGGTGTTTGTCCTGCTGTTTACCGGCGTTCTCAGCCGTCCGCTGGGGTGGCTGTCACAGCAGGTGTATACCGGGATTATGAATCTGGCGGCCCTGCCGTTTTCATTCGCGTAAATAAGGAATGGGGTTTATGGAAAAGCTATCCTATAAGCTGCCGGTGTTTGAAGGCCCTTTGGACCTTCTTTTGCACTTGATTACCAAGAACAAGCTCAATATTTACGATATCCCTATCGCGGAGCTTCTGGACCAGTATATGGAGAAAATTCGGGCCATGCAGGAGGAAGACCTGGATATCGCCAGTGAATTTTTGGAAATGGCCGCAAGGCTGGTTCATCTGAAAAGCGTTTCCCTGCTTCCCAAGCACGAGGAGGCGGAAGCCCTAAAGCAGGACCTGACCGGCCAGCTGCTGGAATACCAGGAGTGCAAGCGGGTGGCGGCCATGCTGGCCCAAAGGGCGGAATTCAATACCTTTATCCGTGGCCCCCAGGAAATGGACTTTGAAACGGCTTATCAAAGAAAGCATAATCCGGCGGAGGTCCTGGCCGCTTATCAAAACGCGGTGGGCAAGGGAAAACGGAAGCTGCCTCCGCCGCGGGAGGCGTTTTCCGGCATCGTTACCCATAAGGTCGTGTCGGTTTCCTCAAAAATTATCCATGTGTTAAGATACCTGTGGAAAAAACGCGAGGTAGAGTACGACCGGGTTTTTGAGGACAGCCGGGAAAAATCAGAACTGGTAGCCACCTTTTTGGCGGTGCTGGAGCTGGTAAAGGGGAAACGGGTCCGTATTGAGGATGAAAACACAACGAGGAAATTAAAATTGTTAGGCGGTGGAGGTAAGGTTTGGAAATCAAAGAGTACCAGGCGGTCATAGAGGCGGTGCTGTTTGCCAGCGGCGAGCCGGTTTCCATCGACCGGCTGGCGGAAATTTTAGAACTGGACAAGCCTACCGTACTGAAGCTGGCCCAGTCGCTGCAAGAGCGGCTGGAGCAAAAGGACAGCGGGATATGCCTGCTGCGGCTCGGCAGCCAATTTCAAATGGCGTCCAAGCCGGAATACGGGGATGTGATCCGTAAGGTCATGGATATGCGCCGGAATGTGCCTCTATCCCCGGCGGCGATGGAGGTGCTCTCCATTGTAGCCTATAACCAGCCGGTGACCAAGGCGTTTGTGGAGCAAATCCGCGGCGTGGATTGTTCCGGCGTTCTGCAAAGCCTGACGGCAAAAGAATTAATCGAGGAAAAGGGCCGGCTGGAGCTCCCCGGCAGGCCGCTGCTCTACGGCACCACCGACAATTTCTTGAGGTGCTTTCAGCTTTCCAGCTTGGACGATCTTCCGCCGCTGCCGGAAAAAGAAAACGCGGAGGAGCCTTCTGAAGAAGAGCGGGAAGAGGAACTGACGCTATGACGGTGCTTTGGATTATCCTGGGGGTTTTTGCTTTTTTGTTTCTTTTGCTGCTGTGCCCTATTACGCTGACGGCCAGCTATGAAACCCAATTGGAGGCTAAGCTTCGATTTTTATTTTTCAGTTACCGGTTGGCTCCCCAAAAAGAAAAAAAGCCTAAAAAGAAGAAAAAAGTGAAAAAACAGCAGAAAGAGCCTCCCGCGCCAAAAGAGTCTAAGCTGAAGCAGCTGATCAAAGAGCGCGGCTTCGACGGCTTTTTGCGGCTGATGAAAGAGCTGGCCCATCTTTTGATAGGAGCGGCTAAGGATTTTCTAAGGCATGCCAGGGTAAAAGAACTTGATTTGTATTTGTCGGCCGTGGGAGAAGACGCCGCGGATACCGCCCTGAAATATGGCTACGCCTGTTCGGTGGTTTATCCGGTGGTATCTATGGTTACCGCCGTTTCGAACTGTAAGAACTATCGGGTGTCGGTGGTTCCCGGCTTCCAGGAGAAAGAAAGCCGTGTTTCCGGTTACTTGAAAATTAGATTCGGCCCTATTTATTTAGTGGCTGCGGGGCTGAAAGCGATTTATAAGTATTTTAAATTAGTATTAAACCAGAAAAAAACGGAAACCCTGAAGGTAGATCAAGGAATCGCAAACTGAGCTGTAAGCGCGGTCCCTGTCTCAAACCAAAGAAAGAGCGGATGACGATTTTAATTTAGAAAACAAGGAGGATTCTTTTCATGAGCGACCATCCAATTGAGAGTATGATGAACACTACGATGGAAAAAATCAGGACCATGGTAGACGCCAGCACCATGATCGGGGACCCGATCACCACGCCGGACGGAACGGTGATTATTCCGGTGTCCAAGGTGTCTTATGGCTTTGCGTCCGGCGGTTCGGACTTTGTTTCCAAAAACGCGGCGAACAAGGACCTGTTTGGCGGCGGCGCCGGCGCGGGAATTACCCTGACCCCGGTAGCGTTTTTAGCCATCCACGACGGGGATGTGAAGCTTCTACAGGTGGATCCCTTTAACAGCACCGCCGACCGTGTGGTTGGCATGGTGCCGGACGTGGTGGATAAGATCAGCGGCCTGTTCCCTAAAAAGAAAAAGGACAAGAAAAGCGGCGAGCCCGCGCCCAAGGAAAGCGAACCGGAGCTGGATATCGACCTCAGCGACCCCCTGGTATAATGATTGAATAATCAGGCAACCATCTGCATACATGTGTAAGGGCAGGTGGTTGCTTTGTTAAAGAAAAGAATCAAATTATTATGCGCTTTGCTGGCTGCGGTTGGAATCATGACCAGCCTTGGAACGCCGGCGAAGGCGGACGGCGCGGAAGCGGTATCGGTCTCCGCCAAGGCGGCGGTGCTGATGACCGCGGATAACAGCACGGTGCTGTACGAAAAGGCTGCGGATGAAAAACTCCCTATGGCCAGCACTACCAAGATCATGACCGCGCTTCTCACGCTGGAGGCGGCTCAGGCGGAGGACCGCCAGGTGAAAATTACTGACGAGATGGTCCGGGTGGAGGGGTCCTCCATGGGCCTGAAGCCGGGCAATGTGGTAACTTTGACGGCGCTGGCCCAGGGGATGCTCTTATGCTCCGGCAATGACGCGGCTAATGCGGCAGCTATCGCCGTCGCCGGTTCTCCGGAGGAATTTGCTAAGCTGATGAACCAGCGGGCGAAGCAGATCGGGATGAAGAACACCAATTTTGTCACGCCCTCCGGCCTGGATGACGAAAACCACTACACTACGGCTCGTGATATGGCTTTGCTGGGGGCCTGCGCGATGGAAAACCAAAAATTCCGGGAGATCGCGTCTCAAAAAAGCATGCAGGTCCAGTTTGTAGAGCCGGATATGAAATATACCTTTGGCAACCATAACCGGCTGCTCACTGCCTATGAGGGATGCATTGGGGTGAAAACCGGCTTTACCAAGAAATCCGGCCGGTGCCTGGTTTCCTGCGCGGAGCGGGACGGCGTACGGCTGATTGCGGTCACCCTCAACGCTCCGGACGATTGGAACGACCATACGGCAATGCTGGATTACGGCTTTTCCAAGGTGAAGCAGATAAGTTTCGACGATACCGCCTTGGGGCTCCAGGCGCCGGTTGTGGGCGGCGTCCGGGATTCCATCACGGTAAACGCCGCGTTTACCGCCAGCGCCTCCGTTTTAGCGGAGGAGGAAAGCAAAATCGAGAAAAAGATGGAGGTTCCCAGCTTTTTGTACGCCCCGGTGCGAAAGGGGCAGACGGTCGGGAAACTCATTTATGAAATAGACGAACGGGTTTTGGCCTCAGTGGACTTGTTAGCTGGGGAGGACCTTCCGGCACAGGTCAAACAAAAAAGCTTATGGGAACGGTTTTTAGATTGGTTCCGGTAAAAGCGACAGGAGAAGTGAAACATGCAGGATCAAAAAATACGGCTGCAGAAAATGCTGGCCGATTGCGGGGTGGCTTCCCGCCGGAAGGCGGAGGAGCTGATTCAGCAGGGAAAAGTAAAGGTAAACGGCCATGTGGCCAGTATCGGCGACAAGGTGAATCCCAAAACCGACCATGTGGCTGTCAGCGGCCGCAGGATTGTGGCCAGCCGGCAGTATTACTACATAATGCTGCATAAGCCGAGAGGCTATGTGTCCACCATGAGCGACGAAATGGGCCGCAAGTGCGTGGCCGAACTGGTAAAGGATATCCCGGCCCGGGTTTACCCGGTAGGCAGGCTGGACCGGGATTCCGAGGGCCTTTTACTGATGACAAACGACGGAGAGTTCGCCAACATCATTATGCATCCCAGCAAGCACGTCCCAAAAACCTACCGGGTCACCGTCAGGCCGGATATCTCTGAGGAGCAGCTGGCCATGATGAACGTGGGCATGGAAATCGACGGGGTGAAAACCGCCCCGGCGGACGCCTGGGTTATCAGCCGGGAACCGGGAAGAGTGGTTTTGGAGATTATATTAAACGAAGGCCGGAACCGGCAGATTCGCAAAATGTGCGAACAGCTGGGAGTAGAGGTGGTGCGGCTGAAGCGCGTCGCTGTGGGACAAGTTAAGCTTGGGATGCTCCAGCCTGGCAAGTGGCGCAGTCTGACCCCCGAGGAGGTCAAAAGGCTGGCCCCGGCCCTAAAGCGCTAACGAAAATAAAATGAAGATAAGGAGTGGTTTTCGTGTTGACGATTTTACCGGAAAAGGACAAGCAGAAAAGTGAGGAGCGGCTCAGTACCGCTTATGGAGCCAGCGGTTATGAAAAGGAGTCCGGCCAGGACCCGGCCCTGCTGGTGGTCCGGGAGGGCGGCAAAGAGCTTGGCTATATCGCGGTGGATGTGGATAAGACCTCCGTGCGGATTCTGGATTTTCAGCTTTATGGCTGCACGGATTACCGGGATATGAATGCAGACCAGTCGGAATACTGCGAAATGATGATCCGTTCCGCCGCTTCCTATGGCTTGAACCGTAACCTTTTCCGCATGGAGACAGCGTTGGTTTCCATCTTTCCGCTGGTAAAGCAGTACGGTTTCCGTAAGGATGACGAAAGAATGGGCATGGAGATTTTTAAATTAATTAAAAACTGCAAAAATTGTTAAAGTTTTGTCTATTACACCTTGTTATTTGACGGAAATTATACTATAATATAGATCAGTTGCGTTGATTATTTTCAATAGGAAATGGAATGGAGGAACAAGGATGAGTATAGAAAGCAAGCTTGCTTTTTTGCAGGAAACCAAAGCGGCTAATGCACAGACGAAGGCCTATCAACGTCTTCAGCTCCTTTTTGACGAAGGCACTTTTGTAGAGATCGACAGCTTTACAAAATCTGGAGACGGCAAGGCGGAAGCTGCCGCGGGCTTTGGTTCTGTGGACGGCTGCCCGGTATACGCCTTCGCTCAGAACAGCGACGTGGAGGGCGGGGCTATGAGCAAGGCCCAGGCCGCGAAGATCTGCAAGATTTATGAATTGGCTGAAAAAACAGGGGCTCCGGTGGTGGGAATCTATGATTCTATCGGCGCCCGTTTGAATGAAAGCTGTGAAATGCTGGCGGCTTACGGCGACGTTATGCTGAAAGCCAACAACCTTTCCGGTGTGGTGCCCCAAATCGCTGTGGTCGCCGGCCCCTGCCTGGGCGCTAGCTCTATGATAGCGGCCGCTGCAGATGTGGTGATTATGTCGGAAGAGGGCCAGTTTGCCCTGCAGACCAACGGCGAAGGCGGAGAACTGAAAGACGCAGCCGAGTCCGGCCTGGTGCATTTGACCGCCAAGGACGACAAAGAGGCGGTGGCAAAAGCCAGGGCGCTGATCACCCTGCTCCCCTCCAATAATCTTACCGGCGCGCCGATCACCGATTTTGTGGATTCTACCGTGGAAACCGACGGCGAGTCCGGAGCTTCTATTATCGCGGCCGTAATGGATCAGGACAGCTTTGTTGAGTTCCAGTCTGGTTTTGGCGCCGGCTTTATCGCGGGGCTGGCCAAGCTGGGCGGAAACACGGTTGGCGTGATCGCCAGCGGTGAAAAGAAAGCGGACGGTAAGTCCTGCCAGAAGGCTGCCCGTTTGGTGCGTTTCTGCGACGCTTTCGCCATTCCAGTGATTTCCTTTGTCAATACAGAAAGCTTCTGCTGCCTGAAAGCGGCCTGCAAGCTGACCAACGCTTACGCCGAAGCTACCACCGCTAAAATCGCCGTGATTACCGGCGAAGCTTATGGCGCCGTTTATATGGCTTTAGCGGGTGCGGCCGCCGGCGTTGACGTGGCTTACGCGTGGCCTACCGCTTCCATTTCCGCTTTGAATCCCACTACGGCGGCTGTCATGCTGTGGAGCGATAAGCTAAAGGGTTCTTCCAATCCTGCCGCCGACCGGGAAAAGCTGATCGCGGAATACAAGGATCAAGAGGCCTGTCCGTTTAAGGCGGCTGGGGACGGCTTTGTGCAGGATGTCATCGAGCCTAGCGAAACCAGGCTGAAGCTGTATGCGGCTTTGGACATGCTGGCGGGCAAACGGGTGACAAGACTGCCGAAGAAGCACGCCAACAATCTTTAATTTGCAAGTTTAAATCCGTAAAAATTAAAATTTAAGATATTAATGGAGGTTTCTCATGAAAAATTTAAAGATCACCGTGAACGGTACCCCATATGACGTACAGGTAGAGGAAGTAGCCGCTGGCGCCGCTCCGGTTCCTGCCGCGAAGCCCGCCGCCCCGGCCGCTGCTCCGGCTCCCGCCGCTGCCCCCGCCCCGGCTGCCGCTCCTGCTCCCGCAGGCGCTGAAACTGTAAATTCCCCCATGCCTGGCACCATTGTCAACGTGAATGTCTCCGCGGGCCAAAACGTGAAGAAGGGCGATGTGCTGGTAGTTCTGGAAGCCATGAAGATGGAAAACGAGATTATGGCTCCCCGTGATGCAGTGGTCGCTAGTGTGCAAGTAAACAAGGGGGATAGCGTCGATTCCGGCACTCCTCTTGTTTCCCTCCAGTAAGGAGGCGGAATTATGGCTAAAAAGATATTAATTACCGACGTCACCCTGCGGGATGCGCACCAGTCTTTGATCGCCACCAGAATGACCACCGAGGAAATGCTCCCCATCCTTGAAAAGATGGATAAGGTCGGCTTTTATTCCTTGGAGTGCTGGGGCGGCGCGACCTTTGACGCTTGTCTCCGTTTCTTAAACGAAGACCCCTGGGACAGACTGCGCACTATTCGGGAAAAATGCCCTAACACCAAGCTGCAGATGCTGTTCAGAGGCCAGAATATGCTGGGCTACCGCCATTATGCCGACGACGTTCTGGAATACTTTGTCCAGAAGTCTGTAGCCAACGGTATCGATATCATCCGTATTTTCGACGCTCTGAATGATATTAAAAACCTGCAGACTGCCATTAAGGCCGCCAAAAAGGAAAAGGCCCATGCTCAGGTTGCCATTTCCTATACCACCGGCCCGGTATTTACCACGGATTATTATGTGGACTACGCCAAACGTATCGAGGATACCGGCGCGGATTCCATCTGCATTAAGGATATGGCCGCCCTTCTGACGCCGTACTCTACCGCCGAGTTGGTCACCGCTTTGAAAGAAGCGGTTAAGATCCCGATTCAGCTCCATACCCACTATACTTCCGGTTTGGCCTCTATGTGCCTGCTGAAGGGAATTGAGGCTGGCGCTGATATTCTGGATACCGCCATGTCCCCGCTGGCGCTGGGTACCTCCCACGCGCCCACCGAGTCGATGGTAGCCGCGCTGAAGGGCACCGAATACGATACCGGCTTGGATCTGATCCTGTTAAACGAGATCAGGGATTACTTTATGACCCTGCGTCAAAAATATCTGGACAACGGCCTGTTAGACCCTAAGATGCTGGCTACGGACGCCAACGCCCTGATTTATCAGGTGCCCGGCGGCATGCTCTCGAACCTGCTTTCCCAGTTAAAGCAGGCCGGCAAGGAGGACCAGCTTCAGGACGTGCTCAACGAGGTTCCGAAAGTCCGGGAGGATTCCGGCTACCCGCCGCTGGTTACCCCTACCTCTCAGATCGTGGGCACTCAGGCGGTGTTCAACGTGATTACCGGCGAGCGGTATAAAATGTGCACCAACGAGTTTAAGGATATGGTGGCCGGCAAATACGGCACCACTCCCATGCCTATCGACCCTGCGTTCCAGAAGAAGATCATCGGCGACGCTCCCGTGATTACCGGGCGCCCGGCGGACCTGCTGGAGCCGGAACTGGATACCCTGCGGAAGGAAATGGCCCAGTGGAGCGAGCAGGAGGAGGATGTGCTCTCCTATGCTATGTTCCCGAAGGTGTCGCTGGACTTCTTTAAGAAACGCCAGGAAAAGAAATACGGCATCGACGGCAAGCACGCCGATAAGGAAAAAATGATTCATCCCGTGTAAAAAACGAAACGGAGAGCGTTCGCTCTCCGTTTTTTATTGAAAGGTGCGCCGGTTTGGTTTTTAAGAAAACAGGCGTTTTCTCAGTCCCTAGGATGGAATCCTTCCCGGCGGTTGACAACCCAGGCAAAATGCTGGTAAAATAGGATGAAATATGTTTCGGTTTCCAAAAGCGGAAAATCCGTTTATCATAGACAGAATTGGGATGAAATAATCATGATTAAGAGTATGACCGGCTATGGGCGGGCGGAAAGCGACGCTGAGAGCCGCGGCATTATTGTAGAAATTAAATCGGTGAACCACCGTTATTTCGAGTTTTCCTCCCGGACCACCAGGGGTTATAACTTTCTGGACGAAAAGCTGAAATCCTACGTGCAATCCAAGGTGTCCAGAGGCAAGGTGGATGTGTTTGTCACCATTGAGGCGCTGGAAGACGCCGCGGCGGAGGTGAAAATCAACCATTCGCTGGCGGACGGCTATGTGAAGGCCCTTCAGGAGCTGCGGGATACCTATGGGCTGCAGGATGACATCTCGGTTTCCACGGTTGCCAGATACGGCGATATTTTCTCTATCCACAAGACGGAGGAAGACGAGGACCAGGTGTGGGAACAGGTCCGCTGTGTCCTGGACCGTGCCCTGGAAAAATTTATCCAGATGCGCAGCGTGGAGGGAGAGCGGCTGAAAGAGGATATGGAAAGCCGCGCCAACACGATTTTAGCCATTGTGGAAAAGGTGGAGGAGCGTTCTCCTCAAACCGTGCTTGAATACCAGGAGCGTCTGCGGGCAAGACTCAATGAGGTCCTTTCCGATACCACGGTGGATGAGCAGCGTATTTTAACCGAGGCCGCCATCTTTGCCGATAAAATCGCGGTGGCGGAGGAGACGGTCCGGTTAAGAAGCCATTTTCAGCAAATGGAGCAAATGCTTGCCTCTGACGAGGCCATCGGCAGAAAGCTTGATTTTATTGTCCAGGAAATGAACCGGGAAGTCAATACCATCGGCTCTAAGGCGGTGGACGCTGAAATTGCCCACATGGTGGTGGATATGAAAGCGGAGATTGAAAAAATCCGGGAACAGGTTCAAAACGTAGAATAATAAAGTTTGGAGAGAGCCGTACCATGAAGCTAATCAATATTGGGTTTGGCAATATGGTTTCCGCAAGCCGCCTGGTTGCCATCGTCAGCCCGGAATCCGCCCCCATCAAGCGGATCATGCAGGACGCCAAGGAGCAGGGCACCCTGATCGACGCCACCTACGGCCGCCGCACCAGGGCCGTGATCCTTACCGACAGCGACCATGTGATTCTATCCGCCTTGCAGCCGGAAACCGTCGCGAACCGGTTTAACGATAAGGAAGATGAAGAAAACCTTGGGGAGTTGGAGGAAGATGAACAATAACAAAGGACTGCTGATTATTCTTTCCGGGCCATCCGGCGCGGGCAAGGATACGGTTCTAAGAGAAGTGCTGGACCATAACGACAAAGTGAGGCTTTCCATTTCCGCCACCACCCGCCAGCCTAGGCAGGGGGAGGAGGACGGAAAGGATTACCACTTTATTTCCAGACAGCGGTTTGAAACCTTGATTAAGGAAGATGGGGTGTTGGAGTACGCTGAATACTGCGGCAATTTTTATGGAACGCCCAGGGCGCAGATGGAGGCTTGGCTTAACGAGGGCCTTGACGTGATTTTGGAAATCGAGGTCCAGGGGGCGAAAAAGGTGATGGCCAAATGCCCTGAGTCTGTCAGCGTGTTTATTTTGCCGCCGTCCTTCGCGGTGCTGGAAAAAAGGCTGCGGCGAAGGGGCACGGACTCTGAGGAGGCCGTTCAAAAGCGGCTGGCCGCCGCCAGGGGAGAGATCCTGCAGGCGGCGGATTACGACTATATGATAGTAAACAACGCTCTGGAGGATTGCGTCAGCGATCTGGAAGCGGTTTTGCGCGGGGAAAAGTGCAGGACCGCCCGGGCTGGAAATTTGATAGAAGAGGTGCTTAAAAATGAGTAGACCATCTGTAGACGATATGCTCAGCGGCAAGCAGAGCCGCTATTCCCTGGTGATCGCGGTAGCGAAACGGGCCAGAGAAATCGCGCAAACCGCTGAGGACAACGGCGAAATCTTAACGGAAAAGCCGGTGAATATGGCGCTTAAGGAATTTCAGGCCCACAGATTCAATATCATAGAGCCGGATATCAACGAATAATGGACATGGCGCGGGTAGGAAAAGTAGCCGTGGAAAACACGGCTTATCATTTTGACAAGGCATACGATTATCTGATCCCCCAAACCCTTTGGGCAAAGGCGGAAAAGGGCTGTCGTGTGCTTGTTCCATTTGGAGGGGGAAATCGGACCCGTCAGGGCCTTCTGGTGGAGATGAAAGAAGCCTGCCCAGGGGAAAAACTGAAATCCATCAAGGCGGTGCTGGATCAAGCACCGCTTCTTTCGCCTGAGATGCTTCTCCTGGCCCGATGGATGAAGGAACGTTATTTTTGCACCCTGTTCGACGCCGCCAGGGTGATGCTGCCCACAGGGCTTCATTACCAGGTTACCTGCTCTTATCAGCTGGCCCGGGAGATTCCCCCTGACCGGCTGGAAACGCTGGACGAGGAAGAGAAGCGGGCTGTGGATTATCTGTCCCGCTGCCGCCTTCCTGTCCGCCGGGATAAGCTTTTGGCGGCCTTAGGCTATACCGCGGACAGCGACCTGCCGGAGCGTATGGGCCGGCAGGGATATCTTGAAAAAATTGACGATACCTTTCGCCGGATTGGCGACGCCACCATGAAAATGGTCAGCTTGACAGAGGGAGAGGAAACCGGCGGCGTCAAGCTGAGCCCAAAACAGCAGGAGGTTTTCACGCTGCTGCAGGCGGTGGGGACCGCCTCGGTGAAAGAAGTGTGCTATTTTACTGGCGTTACGTCGGTAGTGGTGGACGGATTGGTGAAAAAAGGGCTTGCCCGGTATTATGAAGCGGAAAGATACCGCAATCCCTATGAGGATGTGCCGGAAGCCGCCGAAAAAGAGGAAATTCTTCTCACCGATGAGCAGCAGAAAGCCTATGAGGAGCAGCTAGCCCAATATCAGAAGCAGGAGGGCGGGGTTTCCCTGCTTTACGGGGTCACCGGCAGCGGGAAGACTTCGGTGTTTTTAAAGCTCATCGACCAGGCGGTGGAGGACGGGAAAGGCGTCATTTTAATGGTGCCGGAAATTTCCCTGACGCCCCAGATGCTGGCGGTATTCCAGAGCCGGTACGGCAGACAGGTGGCGGTGTTCCACAGCGGCCTTTCCATGGGGGAACGGCTGGATGAATGGAAGCGGGTGAAAAACGGCGACGCTTTGATCGCCTTAGGGACCCGGTCCGCGGTGTTCGCCCCGTTTGAAAAGCTGGGCCTAATCATCATGGACGAGGAACAGGAGTACACCTATAAATCAGAGCAGACTCCCAGGTTTCACGCCAGGGAAATCGCCAAGTTCCGCTGCCATTACCACCAGTGCCTGCTGACTTTAGCCAGCGCGACCCCCAGCGTGGAAAGCTATTACTTTGCCCAGAAGGGGAAATATACCCTGTCCACCATCGCCAGCCGCTACGGCGGCGCCAAGCTGCCCAAGGTGGTGGTGGCGGATATGAACCAGGAAATACTGGAGGGCAACACAGGCCCCTTCAGTTCGGTGCTGATGGAGTGTATGGCGGAAAGCCTGCGGTTTCACCGCCAGTCCATTCTTCTTTTAAACCGGCGGGGCTACCATACCTTTGTGAGCTGCCGGGCTTGCGGAGAGCCGGTGACCTGCCCCCATTGCAGTATTTCCCTGACGTATCACGCCGCCAACCGGCGGCTGATGTGCCATTACTGCGGCTATTCCATCCCCTTTACAGAGGAATGCCCCAGCTGTCACCAGCGCCAGGTGCGGTATTCCGGCGCGGGCACGCAAAAGGCGGAGGAGGCCATCGAGGAGCTGTTTCCCGAGGCCAGGATCCTGCGGATGGATGCGGACACTACTATGGCGAAATATTCTCATCAAAAGAAGCTGAAGCAATTTGCGGACGGGGAATATGATATCATGGTAGGGACCCAGATGGTGGCGAAGGGGCTGGATTTTCCCAATGTGACCCTGGTGGGGGTCCTTTCCGCGGACCAGGCCCTTTACAGCGACGATTTCAGAAGCTATGAGCGGGCTTTTGCCTTGATGACCCAGGTGGTGGGCCGGTCAGGCCGGGGCGACAAGGCGGGCTTGGCGGTGATCCAGACCCATACCCCGGAAAACCCGGTGATCCAGATGGCGGCGCGGCAGGATTACGGCGCTTTTTTCCAAGGGGAAATCCAGATGCGCAAGGCCATGCTGTACCCGCCCTTCGCGGATTTGTGCATAGTGGGCTTTTTAGGCCAGCAGGAGCAAAACGTGGAACAGGCGGCCCGGTATTTCACCGGGGAGCTGATCCGCTTGGCCCAGGCGGAATATCCTAAGCTTCCTATGCGGGTTATCGGCCCGGCGAAGGCGGCGGTGCCTAAGGTCAGCGGAAAATACCGGTATAAGGTCATCATCAAGAACCGGTTTGATAAATACTTTCGGGAATTGATTGCTAGGCTGTTACAACAATTCGGAAAACAGAAGGAATACGCTAAAACCAGCGTGTTTGTGGATGTGAATCCGGATATGATTTTATAACTTTATAAGAAAGCGGGGAAGCCGAATGGCGATTAGAAATATTGTGAAAGAGGGAGACGGCATCTTAGAAAAAAAATGCCGTCCCGTGGAAAAATTCGATCAGAAGCTTTGGATGCTGCTGGATGATATGAAGGAGACCCTGCGCGAAGCCAACGGCGCCGGGCTGGCGGCCCCCCAGGTGGGAATACTCCGTCGGGCGGTCATCGTTAACGTAGGCGATGAGGATGGGGACATCGAATTGGTCAACCCGGAAATTATCGAGGCTTCCGGCGAGCAGGACGGCCCCGAGGGCTGCCTTTCTTGCCCTGGGGAATGGGGCATGGTCCTGCGTCCCAACCATGTGGTGGTAAAAGCGCAGAACCGCAACGGCGAGTTTTTTGAGATCACCGGCGAGGAGCTGAAAGCGCGGGCCTTCTGCCATGAACTGGACCACCTGGATGGGGTTTTATTTAAAACCAAGGCCAGCCGGATGATCGATCCCAGCGAGCTGGAACCGGAGGAAGAAGTCGAGAAATAATACCAGGAAAGAGGAAGTAAATGCGTATTGTTTTTATGGGAACGCCGGATTTCGCCGTACCCTGCCTGCAGGCGCTGCTGGATGCGGGCCATCAGGTCTGCGGCGTGTTTACCCAGCCGGATAAGCCCAAAGGCAGAAAAATGGTTCTTACCCCGCCGCCGGTGAAAACGCTGGCGCTGGCAAACAGCCTGCCGGTGTATCAGCCGGCAAAAATGCGGGATGGCGAGGCCCTTGCTGTTTTAAAGGAATTAATGCCGGAGATCATCGTGGTGGTGGCCTACGGTAAGATTCTGCCAAAGGAGATTTTACGGCTCCCTCCCAGGGGATGCGTCAACGTCCACGGAAGCCTGCTTCCCAAATACCGGGGGGCGGCGCCGATTCAATGGAGCGTTTTAAACGGGGAAAAGGAAACCGGCGTCACCACCATGCTCATGGATGAGGGGCTGGATACTGGGGATATGCTGCTGGCCGAAACGGTAGAAATCGGGGAAAATGAGACCGCCGGGGAGCTGTTCGACCGTTTGGCCCCCATCGGCGCCCAGTTGCTGACAAAAACCCTGCAAGGCTTGGAGCAAGGCTCTATTGTTCCCCAAAAGCAAAATGATGAAGAATCCACCTATGCTTCCATGCTGGACAAAAATCTTTCTCAGGTAGACTGGAATAAATCTTCCTGGGAAGTTCATAATTTGATTAGAGGTTTAACGCCCTGGCCCACTGCCTATACTGTGTTAGAGGGAAAAAAACTGAAGCTGTTCGGATCGTCGGTGAGCGCCAAACAAGGAAACGCCGGTGTGGTCGTTTCCTTGAACCCGTTTTTGGTGGGCTGCGGCGACGGCAGCTGCGTGCGGATCGACGAGGTTCAGCTGGAGGGAAAAAAACGCATGAAAGCGTGCGACTTTTTCCGAGGACATCCTGTGCCGCTGAAAACAGTGCTGAATTAGGGGGAAAGCTATGTTTGACTTCTTTTATTATTACGGATACGGCTATTTCAGTTACTTGATTTTTATGCTGCCGGCTCTGGTGATCTCTTTGTGGGCCCAGATTTCCGTAAAAAGTGCTTTTCATAAATATTCCCAGATGAGGACAGGCAGAGGCCTTACCGGTGCCCAAGCGGCCCAGGAGGTGCTGCGGTTCCACAATGTGATGGGGGTTCGCTGCGAACGGGTGGCGGGCCAGCTGACGGACCACTTTGACCCCAGGACCAACGTGATCCGCCTTTCCGACGGCGTTTTTGGAAACGATTCTATTTCCGCGGTAGGGGTGGCGGCCCATGAGGCGGGACATGCCGTCCAATACGCGCAAGAGTACGGCCCCATGAAGCTGCGGACTGTGATGGTGCCCATTACCAATATTGGTTCCCAGCTTTCTTTGCCCATCATCCTGTTCGGCTATTTTCTTTCCATCGGCCCTCTGATCACGATAGGCATCGTGCTGTTCAGCCTTTCCGTGCTGTTTCAGCTGGTGACCCTGCCGGTGGAATTTAACGCCAGCCGCCGGGCGGTAAAAACCCTGGAGCAGGCCTATCTGCTTTCTGAGGATGAGCTCAAGGGTGTGAAAAAGGTGCTGCGGGCGGCGGCGATGACCTATCTGGCGGCAACCTTTACGGCGCTTTGGTCTTTGCTGCGGATTATTTTAGTCTTCGGCAGGAGAAACAACCGGTGAGCGCGGTGAAAAACGCCAGATTAACCGCTTTGAAAGCCCTGCTTCGGGTGGAGGAGGAAAACGGCTTCTCCAATTTGGTGTTGGACCATGGGCTGTCCCAATCCGGCTTGGACAGCCGGGACGCCGCTTTCGCTTCGGCTTTATTTTATGGGGTGCTTGAGCGGAGGATTACGTTAGATTATCAGCTTTCCCATTACTCCAAAATGCCGCTGTCCCAAATGGCGGCGGCGGTGCGGGAGATTTTAAGAATGGGGTTTTACCAGCTTCTTTACATGGATAAGGTTCCTCAAAGCGCCGCGGTAAACGAAAGCGTCAAACTGACGCGGATGATGGGAAAAGACAAGGCTTCCGGTTTTGTCAATGGAATTTTGAGAAGCTTTATCCGGGAAGGATGCCCCTGCAGGCTGCCAAAGGAAACAAACCGGGATTATTTGCCGGTGAAATACGCCTGCCCTCAATGGATTATCGAACTGTGGCTGAAGGCGTATGGCCTGGAAAACACAATGGGGATGCTGGAGAATTTATCTGGCCGGCCGCCGCTGGCCGTTCGGGTGAATTCCTGCCGGACCACCCAAGAGGCCCTGGCGGAGGATTTGAAGTCGGAGGGCATAGAGGCGAAACAGGTGCCCGGGGTCACGGATGCCTTGACCCTGGAACGGTCCGGCGCTGTGGAAAAGCTGAAAGGCTTTCAACAGGGAAAATTCCACGTTCAGGACCTGGCCTCTCAGCTGTGCTGCCAGGCGCTGTCACCGAAACCTGGAGAGCGGGTTTACGATGTCTGCGCCGCGCCGGGCGGGAAAAGCTTTACGATGGCTCAGTTGATGGAAAACCGGGGCGAGCTTTACGCGTTCGACCTGTATCCGGCTAAGGTAAGGCTGATCCAGGAGGGGGCGAAACGGCTGGGGCTTACCGTGATAAAAGCCGGGGTGCGGGATGCCGCCAACCCGGGAAAGGAGCTTCCGCCGGGGGATAAGGTGCTTTGCGACGCCCCCTGTTCCGGCCTTGGAATTATCCGAAGAAAGCCGGAAATTCGATATAAAAACAAGAATATGCTTGACAGTTTGCCGGATTTGCAGTACCTTATTCTGTGTAAATCTGCAATTCTGACAGGGAAAAACGGGGTTCTCATTTATTCCACCTGTACCCTGAATCCCCGGGAAAACAACCAGGTTGCCCGGCGCTTTTTACGGGAGCACACTGAATTTGAACCATATCCTATCTCATTGCCCCCGGGCTATGAGAGAAATGAGTTCGATCAGGAAAACGAGGCGACCCTGTTTGCAGGAAAAAACGGAACCGACGGGTTTTTCCTTTCCGGGTTCCGGCGATCGAGGTAATATGGACAGTTTGACAACTCAAAAAAAAGATATCAAATCCATGACGCTGGATGAGCTTCGGGCGGATATGAAGGCTCAGGGGCAGCCCTCGTATAAGGCGCTTCAAATTTACCGGTGGCTTCATCGGGGCGTTTCCAGCTTTGAGGAAATGACGGACCTGTCCAAATTGGTACGGCAGTTTTTAAACGAAAAGTATTACATATCTGTTGCAAGGGTTGAAAACAAGCTTGTTTCAGATTATGATAATACCATAAAGTACCTTTTTTCCTTTGCCGACGGCCAATGCGTGGAGGCGGTGCTGATGGAGTATCAGCATGGGCGTTCCATTTGTATCTCTACCCAGGTGGGATGCAAGATGGGCTGCA
The DNA here is from genome assembly GCA_902490005.1 of uncultured Ruminiclostridium sp. Classification (GTDB taxonomy): domain Bacteria; phylum Bacillota; class Clostridia; order Oscillospirales; family Acutalibacteraceae; genus Clostridium_A. The sequence goes on along the minus strand of CABUCM010000002.1, from coordinate 3,633 downwards.
CCTTCTGCGCCACGGGCTTGGGCGGTTTTCAAAGGAACTTAACTGCGTCTGAAATGCTTTCCCAGGTACAGGCGGCTCAAAAGGACGCCGGGGTGCGCATCGGTAATATTGTGCTGATGGGAATGGGAGAGCCTTTAGATAATTATGAAAATGTTCTTCGCTTTTTAAAGCTTGTTTCCTCTCAGGAGGGAATGAATCTGGGAATGCGGCATATTTCCCTTTCCACCTGCGGCCTGGTTGACCGTATTTACGATTTGGCAAAGGAAAATTTGCAGCTGACCCTTTCGGTTTCTCTTCACGCTCCCAACGACGAAATCCGCAGCAAAACCATGCCGGTGAACCGCAGGTATCCCATTGAGGAATTGCTGAAGGCGTGCAGGCACTATGCCAGCCACACCGGCCGGAGGATTTCCTTTGAATACGCCATGATCGACGGGGTGAATGATTCCGACGATTGTGCCAGGGAGCTGGCCGCCAGACTCAAGGGGATGCTGTGCCACGTGAATCTGATCCCGGTGAACCCGGTGCAGGAAGCCGGCTATCAAAAAAGCGGACGCCAGCGCCAGCAGGCGTTTATCCGTATTTTGGAAAAAGCGGATATCACCGCCACGGTTCGGAGAACCTTAGGTGCGGATATCAACGCTTCCTGCGGACAGCTCAGGCGGAAACATTTGAAAGAAGGAGGTAGCGTCGATGCAATTTGCAGGACAGACTGATATTGGTTTGGTGCGAAAGTCCAACCAAGATGCATACAATGCAGGGTCTCTTTCTGAAAATGCGGTCTGGGCCGTGGTCTGCGACGGTATGGGCGGCGCAAACGGCGGCAATATCGCCAGTGAAACGGCGATTGACGTGATCACTAAGAAAATTTTAGAGGGTTATCAGGAAAATATGGATTCTCAGGCCATTAAACAGCTTTTGGTTACCGCCTTGGAAGAAGCCAACGAAAAGGTGTATGAAAAGGCCCGGCAGGACGAAACGCTGAAGGGTATGGGAACCACGGCGGTGTTAGCCTTGGTGCAGGAAAATACGATCCACTTGGTGAACGTAGGCGACAGCCGGGCTTACCTGCTGACCAGGGAAGATGTGAATCAAATCACCCGGGACCACTCCATTGTGCAGGAAATGCTGGAAAGCGGAGAAATCACAGAGGAGCAGGCCAGGAACCATCCTAGAAAAAATATTATCACCCGCGCTTTGGGTGTTGACGATACTGTAGTGGTGGATTATTTTGAAATCCCCTTTGAAGAACACGCGAAATTGATTCTGTGCTCCGACGGCTTCTCCGGAAGCCTGACGCCGGAGCGGATCTATCACTTCTCCAGAGGACTGACAGCGGAGAGAATCACAAAGCGGGCCATTGAGCTTGCCAAAGAGGCGGGCGGCAATGATAATATAACCGTTGTCACCATCAGCAGATAACGAGGATAGGAGATGATTTCCCATGGATAAATATTCCGGAAAACGGTTGGATTCCCGATATGAGATTGGAGACCTTCTGGGCGTCGGCGGGATGGCCTATGTTTATAAGGCGTACGATGCCATCGACGACCGGGTTGTGGCCATTAAAATTTTAAAGGATGAATTCCTGGGCAACGAGGAATTTATGCGCCGGTTTAAAAACGAGTCCAAGGCTATCGCGGTGCTTTCCCACCCCAATATCGTCAAGGTGTACGACGTCAGCTTTGGAGACCGGATTCAGTATATCGTGATGGAATATATTGACGGCATTACCCTGAAGGACTATATCGAGCGCCAGCACGATATCAAATGGAAGGAAGCGGTGCATTTTACCGGCCAGATTCTGGCCGCTTTACAGCATGCCCATGAGAAGGGCATCATCCATCGCGATGTCAAGCCCCAGAACATTATGCTGCTGCAAGACGGCACCATTAAGGTGACGGATTTCGGTATCGCCCGGTTTGCGAAAAACGAAACCAGGACCATGACGGATAAGGCCATCGGTTCGGTTCATTATATTGCCCCGGAGCAGGCCAGAGGGGATTTGACCGACGCCAAGGCGGACATTTATTCTGTCGGCGTGATGCTGTATGAAATGCTTACCGGCCAGCTGCCCTTTGAGGCGGATAACGCGGTTTCCGTAGCTATCATGCAGCTTCAGCAGGACCCCACCCCGCCCCGCCAGATTAATCCGGCGATTCCTGAGGGCCTGGAAGAGATCACGCTGAAGGCTATGCAGAAGGATCCTTCCCAGCGGTATCAATCCGCGGCGGAAATGCTCAGGGATTTGGGCCTGTTTAAGCGTAACCCCAACATTCAGTTCCAATACCAGTATTATACCGGGGAAAGCTCGACAAAATATATCGATAACCTGGATGCGGTCCGTACCGGCCCTATCGCGAAGCCGCAGTATGACGACGGATATGATTATGAGGATGTAAAAACGGCGAAAAAGACCCGGCCCACGGCGGTTTACGTTTTGGGAGGGATCTGCGCGGCGGTAGTGCTGATCGCGATTATTTTAGGCATTATGGCGTTTGCCCGCTCCTGCTCCTCCGAGGATGTCCAGGATGTTCCGATCCCGAATTTTGTAGGACAGAAATACGAAGATATTCTGGCTAAAAAAGAGGCCGGGGAATATAAATTTACTTTTATTAAGCAGGATGGCAAGGACGAAACCAAGGAAGAGGGCGTTGTTTTAGCCCAGACGCCGGAGGTTTCGGAAACCAAAAAGATCAAGGAAAACAGCGAGATCACCTTGGTGGTCAATGTTCTGGACGCCGAGGGCGAGGTGCCTGTGCCCGACGTAAAGGCGTGGAAACAGGCTGATGCCGAAAAAGAAATTAAGAATGCCGGCCTGGTGCCTAAAATCACTCCCGTGGCGGATGACGACACGGCGGAGGGATATGTGAAAACCACCGACCCGGCGCCGACCACGAAAGTGAAAAAGGGAAGCACAGTGACTCTGTTTGTCAGCACTGGCCCGTCGGATAAAAAGACAACGGTGCCTAACGTCATTTACGACAACGAAGCCACCGCCCGGCAGAAAATCGAAGCGGCAGGCTTAAAGGTCGGCAATGTAGAGCAAAGGTACAGCAATCAGGACGCGGGAATCGTCATAGAGACCAATCCTTTGCCCACCACCTCGGTCAGCGAGGGAAGCACCGTGGACCTGGTCATCAGCAAGGGCCCGGAGCCGCCCCAGGAGAAAACCTATTCTGTCTATGTGGATATCAGTGGCCTCTCCCACCTGAATTTTGATATGGAATTGGTGGTATATGTTGACGGCACTGTGGTAAAAAAGATAACCGTAAACCCGCATTTAAGCAACGGCTTTATTGAAATTCCGGTTACCGGAACCACGGATGCCGGCACGAAAACGGTCCTCGCCGTGATTAATGGATATCCCTATTACGAATATGAGGTGGACTTCGGCAATGACGGCGCGATTGAAAAATGGCCCCGTTCCGATTTCGTGGAGCCCAAGGACCCCAACGCTTCCGTAGATTCCGGTTCTTCAGATTCTGAAGACCCGTCGACGTCAAGCGGCGGTGAAAGCAGTCAAGGATAATCATGATATTTTGTGTGAAAGAGGTGGCGTGATGCCTCTGCCTGAAGGAACTCTTCAGGGCACGATCTTAAAAGGAATCGGCGGCTTCTATTATGTGGAAG
>CABUCM010000001.1 GCA_902490005.1 uncultured Ruminiclostridium sp. | reverse complement strand
GATTCCCTGCTGTTAATCATAAGGAGGCGCCGCCGTAAGCGCCGTTCCTCTGATTTTGGCACTGATTCATCGCCGCCCGATATTCCATATTACCGGGATCCATATTGCAGGCGGTGGAAAAATTATTATAGGCCTCTTCCATCCAGCCCTTTTTATATAGGCAGGTCCCCTTCAGGAAATACCACTCCGCACCTCTGCGGCCAGAGGGAACCCCGTCTAAAATCTGTTCCGCGTCAGCGATGCGGCCGTTCATCAACAGGTTGCGGACGTCGCCGTATTCGGTGCTTCTTCCATAGGAAGCCCCAGGCTGGTAGCCGCCTCCCGGATAGCCGCCATAGCTGTTTTGCTGTTGGTAGCCGCCGTTATTGGCGCGGGCCTTACGTTCGTTCATAACGGTATCGTAAGCCTCATTGATTTCCTTCATCTTTTCAGACGCGAGCTCCGATAAAGGGCTCTCCGCGTAATTATCCGGATGATATTTCTTCGCCAGCTCCCGGTACGCGGTTTTAATTTCATCATCGGTAGCGTTAGGCGATACTCCTAATACTTTATACGGATCTGACATTGTTACCTCCAATGGGTTTACCCCATAAAATTAACCTTGCGCTTTAAAATTTCTCCCGTTTGACTTCCCGGTCATAAAGGACCAATTTCTGCATGGCGGGCAGGCCCTGGGTTATAATATTGGAAATCACCGTATCAAAATGACGCAGTGATAATAACTGGTAGGACAAAATTATTTGGGAAAGGGTTTGATTCAACACGCCGTTGCAGTAATCCGACAGGGCCTCGCCTTCCAGCGGCGTATCCCTTTCCCGGATCAGCTTTTTCACAAAAGGATTAAAATTGTTTTTTTTTTGATCCTTCTCTATATCATCCGCCGCATCGATCAAATAAATCCAACGTCCCAAAAAATAACCTAGTTGGAGAAAAATGGCTTCCAATGTCTGATCCCCGCCGGCAACCGGCACTAGAATCTTTCGCAGCATCACAGCGGTGGGCTCCGCAGCTGAATCAATGCCAGCCTGAGGGTCCTTTTCCACCTTTGATTGGGCTTGGATATACTCAGAAACAATGGCGTTCAGCTCTGGATACCTTTTTTTCGCTTTGTGAAACCCCCGCAAGGCAAAAGGCAGCAAACAGTAGGAACGAAGCTTTCCGAAGAAACCAGAGTCCTTAACATCATCCTTGATTTTATAATAGGCGGTCAACACAGATACCGCCCCGGCATACGCGTAGCTTTCCTCTTCGCCGGTACAGTAAGCGCACCGCTTCATCGGGTTCGCCACGCATCTTCCCGCCTCAAAGCCGGGACACGGTTCCTTTAGCGCCATACAGAGCATCACCAGGAAAGTGCCGTCATAGCTTAACGCCATTCGGGATAGCCATCCGTAATCCTTGCCCATTCGCTTACATAGGCCGCAATAAGCACTTTTATAAAGGTCATATTCCTTGACCAGCATTTCGGGCTTATTGGGCCTGATATAACCAAACACGGCGATAACTCCATTTCCACAGCGTCGTCTCTTTAAAATAACAACTGTATTTTACACTATTTTCCCATACCGTGCATTAACTAATTGTAAACTTTTTCTGCGCAGGAAAAAGCTGCCTTTGCGTTTCAAAGGCAGCTTTTCGGTTACAGCATTTTTTTCAGATAACTTCCGGTATAGGATTGTTCTACCTGAGCGATTTCCTCCGGGGTTCCTTCGGCGACGATAAAGCCGCCTTTATCTCCCCCTTCCGGGCCCAAGTCAATAATGTGGTCCGCAGTCTTGATTAAATCCAGATTATGCTCGATAACCACCACGGTATTGCCGGAGTCCACCAGCTTTTGCAGCACGTCAATCAAACGGTGGACATCGGCGATATGCAGGCCGGTAGTAGGCTCATCAAGAATATAAAAGGTCTTTCCGGTGGACCGTTTGGAAAGCTCAGTGGCAAGCTTGACCCTTTGAGCTTCACCGCCGGAAAGCGTGGTGGAGGACTGCCCGATTTTTACATAGCCCAGGCCCACATCCTGCAGGGTTTGCAGCTTGCGGGCGATTTTAGGCAGAGACGCGAAAAATTCCAGTCCCTCGTCCACCGTCATTTCCAGGACATCATAAATGCTTTTATCTTTATATTTGACCTCCAAGGTTTCCCTGTTATAGCGTTTTCCTTTACACACCTCGCAGGGCACGTAAATATCCGGCAGGAAGTGCATTTCTATTTTTAGAATACCGTCTCCCTGGCACGCCTCGCACCGCCCGCCCTTGACGTTAAAGGAAAACCGCCCGCTGCTGAACCCGCGCATTTTCGCCTCCTGGGTAGAAGCGTACAGTTCACGGATATCGTTAAATAAACCCGTATAAGTCGCCGGATTGGACCGGGGCGTTCTGCCGATAGGCGACTGGTTGATATCAATCACCTTATCTAAATACTGAAGACCGGTGATCTTATCGTGGTCTCCCGGCCTACATTTGGCGCCGTTCAGCTCCGCGGCCAGGTGTTTATATAAAATTTCGTTAATCAAAGAGGATTTTCCCGACCCGGAAACGCCGGTGACGCAAACCAGCTTTCCCAATGGGATTTTCACATCAATATTCTTCAGATTATTCTGCCTGGCGCCAAGGATTTTTACAGCCTTTCCATTTCCCTTTCGGCGCTTTTCCGGCACCGCTACCTGTTTTTTACCGCTGAGATACTGCCCGGTAATAGACCGTTCGCATTTTTTGATCTCCTCAACCGAGCCGGCGCAGACAATCTCCCCGCCCTTGATCCCGGCGCCGGGGCCTACGTCCACCACGTAATCGGCGGCGTACATGGTATCTTCGTCGTGCTCCACAACGATCACTGTGTTGCCTAAATCTCGAAGATGCTTCAGGGTTCCCAAAAGCTTGTCGTTGTCCCGCTGGTGCAGGCCGATGCTGGGCTCGTCCAGGATATACAAAACACCCATCAAGGAGGAGCCGATTTGGGTAGCCAGACGGATCCGCTGGCTTTCCCCGCCGGAAAGAGTTCCGCTGGCACGGGATAACGTCAGATAATCCAATCCAACACTCTGCAAAAAGCCCAGCCGTTCCGTGATTTCCTTTAAAATCGCCTTGGCAATCATTCTTTCCCGATCTGTCAGCTGAAGATGTTTGATAAAGTCCAACGCGTCGGAAACAGACTTTTCACAGAAATCGCTGATATTGATCCCGCCCACAGTGACGGAGAGGCTTTCCGGATTTAACCGCTTTCCATGGCACTCGTCGCAGGGGATTTCACTCATATAGCCTTCGATTTCCTCTTTGATCCAGTTGCTGGAGGTTTCCCGGAACCGGCGTTCCAGGTTATTAATAATGCCTTCAAATTTCGTATAATAGGTGCCGCTGCCGTACTCGTTTTTCCGCACGATTTTTATTTTATCGTCCGCCGGGGTCCCATATAGCAGCAGATCAACAATTTTCTCAGGCAGATCCTTGATCGGCGTGCCCAGAGAAAAATGATACTGCTTTGCCAGCGCCTCGAAATACATGGAAGCGATGGTGCTGCCCTCCATGGCCCAGCCGCTGGCTTTAATGCCTCCCTGCCGGATAGATAGGTCCTTATTGGGGATCACCAAATCCGGGTCCACCTTCATAAACACGCCCAGGCCGGTACACTTTTTACATGCGCCAAAAGGATTGTTAAAGGAAAACATCCGGGGCGTCAGCTCGTCGATGCTGATTCCATGCTCCGGGCAGGCGTAGTTTTGTGAAAAAGTGACGTCCCTCTCATCCACAATATTGATGATCGTCAGACCGCCCGTCAGGCTGGAGGCGGTTTCAATAGAATCCGACAGCCGGGAACGAATTTCGGGCTTAATGACCAAACGGTCCACCACAATTTCAATGGTATGCTTTTTATTCTTTTCCAGCTTGATGGTTTCGGAAAGGTCATAGATCAGGCCGTCCACCCGGACGCGGACGTAACCGCTTTTCCGTGCGGCCTCAAATTCCTTTACGTGCTCGCCTTTGCGGCCTCGGATCACCGGCGCCAATACCATGATTTTAGAGCCATCTGGCAAAGCCATCACCTGGTCAACAATCTGGTCAATGGTCTGCTGTTTGATTTCCTTGCCGCAAACAGGGCAGTGCGGGATACCAATGCGGGCGTATAACAGCCTGAGATAATCGTAAATCTCGGTTACCGTACCGACAGTGGATCTTGGGTTCTTTGAGGTCGTTTTCTGATCGATGGATATAGCCGGAGAAAGCCCCTCGATATAGTCCACATCCGGCTTTTCCATTTGGCCGAGGAACTGGCGGGCATAGGAAGAAAGGGACTCCACATAGCGGCGCTGGCCCTCGGCGTAAATAGTATCAAATGCCAAAGAGGATTTTCCCGACCCGGAAAGCCCGGTGAAAACCACCAGCTGGTCTCTTGGAATTTCTACATCCACATTCTTTAAGTTGTGTTCTCTGGCGCCCTTAACAAAAATATTTTTACTAGACAAAATGGTGTTCTCCTTAGCTATAAATCAATTTATTTTCCAGCCTGAAGCTTCTTAATCCGGTCGCGCAGATAGGCGGCATGCTCGAACTCCAGCAGCTTGGCAGCGGCTTTCATTTCCCTGGTAAGCTGTTCGATCAGCTGCTGCCGTTCCAGCTTGGTGAGCCGCTTCCCGGATTTCTTATCATTTTTATGACTGGAAATCTCCAGAACATCCGCTACCTTTTTCACAATCGTCTGCGGCACGATGCCGTGCTCCTCATTATAGCGAATCTGAATATCCCGTCTTCTTTGGGTTTCACGAATAGCGGTTTCCATGGAAGGCGTCACCTGGTCGGCGTACATAATCACCTGGCCCTCGGCGTTTCTGGCGGCCCGGCCTATGGTCTGGATCAGCGACCGGTCAGAGCGCAGAAAGCCCTCCTTATCCGCATCCAGGATCACCACCAAGGATACTTCCGGAAGGTCCAACCCTTCTCTTAACAGGTTGATCCCCACCAAAACGTCAAACTCTCCCAGACGCAGATCCCGGATAATCTCCATCCGTTCCACCGTATCGATATCATGGTGCATATACCGCACCCGGATGCCCATACCTTCCAAATAAGCGGTCAGGTCCTCTGCCATCTTCTTGGTCAGAGTGGTGACCAGCACGCGGTTGCCCTTGGCTACCCGCAGGTTTATTTCAGAAATCAGGTCGTCGATCTGTCCCTCGGTAGGCTTTACAATGATCTCCGGGTCCAGTAAGCCGGTGGGACGAATAACCTGTTCCACAATCTGGGTGCTCTTCCCTTTTTCAAAATCACCGGGAGTAGCGCTGACAAACACCGCTTGATTCACCCGTTGATAAAATTCGTCAAAATTCAGCGGCCGGTTATCATAAGCCGACGGAAGCCGGAAACCATATTCTATCAGGCTTTCCTTTCTCGCCCGGTCGCCGGCATACATACCCCGCACCTGGGGCAGCGTTACATGGGACTCGTCCACGAATAAAAGATAGTCCTTTGGAAAGTAATCCAAAAGGGTAAACGGCGCGCTGCCGGGCTCCCGGCCGGCCATCACCCTGGAATAGTTTTCAATACCCTTGCAAAAACCAATTTCCTGAAGCATCTCGATATCATACCGGGTTCTCTGCTCGATTCGCTGAGCCTCAAGCAGCTTTCCTTCCCGGCGGAAGTAAGCCAGCCGCTCCTCCAGTTCCTTTTCGATCTCCTGGATAGCCTCCGCCATTTTTTCCTTGGGGACAATATAGTGGGACGCCGGATAAATGGCAATATGCTTTAAATCCGCTTTAATGTCTCCCGTCAGCGGGTTAAACTCGCTGATACGGTCCACCTCATCGCCAAAAAACTCGATCCGCACCGCCGTATCATTGGACTGCGCGGGGAAAATTTCCACCACATCGCCCCGCACCCGGAACTTATTGCGGATAAAGTTGATATCGTTTCTTTCATATTGAAGTTCAACCAGTTTTTTTAAAAGTTCGTCCCTGTTTTTTTGCATTCCCGGCCGAAGGGAGATTACCATGGTGCGGTAATCAATCGGGTTACCCAGACTGTAAATACAGGACACGCTCGCTACGATAATCACGTCGCGCCGCTCGGACAGCGCCGAGGTGGCTGAATGGCGAAGCTTATCAATTTCATCATTGATAGCGGAATCCTTTTCAATATAAGTGTCCGTAGTGGCAATATATGCTTCCGGTTGGTAATAATCATAATAGCTGACAAAATATTCCACCGCGGATGTTGGGAAGAATTCGCGAAATTCGCTGCAGAGCTGCGCCGCCAAGGTTTTATTGTGCGCCAAAATCAGCGTGGGCTTCTGCACCTGGGAGATAATATTGGCCATGGTAAATGTTTTACCGGAGCCTGTAACCCCCAGCAGCGTCTGTTCTCTATCCCCTCTTTGAATTCCCCTCACCAATTTGGCAATCGCCTCCGGCTGGTCTCCCGTCGGCTTGTATGGCGCTACTAAATTAAATAGTTCTTTTTCACTCATAACACAAATCCTCATTTATTATGACGTTGACTCTCCGAATTTTCAGACGGAACCAACTCGATTTTTCAGGCTAATCATTAATTTTATCTATCAAGACTAAGCAGGAACAAATGTTTTATTAATTGTACCTCTTTCAGAATGTTTTGTCAATATTTTAGTATGGTGCAACTTCTTCCTTTTTACAAATCCCAGTTTGTAAGTCATAACCACCGGCAAAGCCGGCGGCTTGAGTAAGCCCTATAAGGGCTTATTACCGACAAGCGTCTCAAGACGCACTGAAATTTACTTCACTTGCATCACCTGCCCCACTGCCCGTAAACGGGCGAATCCCCATTCTAACGGAAGCTTTCCTTCATCGTAAGGCTGGCTGTTAGCAGCTCGCTTCGCTCGACGCTTAAAGCTAAAGCTTTTTTCCGGGATTCCTCCACCGACAGACCCGGTGGTTTCCGTTAACAAAGAACAAAAGATACCGGCCAGTATTTTTTAAGACTGGCCGATATCTTCCTATATCTATCAAATGTGTCATTTTTAGTCCTTAACTTTATGGATGTGTTCCGTAAGGGCTTTACAAAGCCGCGCTACTTCCAGAGGCTTGCTGATATGGCGCATTCATCTCTGCAGCCATGCTCATGTATGGTAAAGAAACACGCAAATGATTGGCGGCTAATCACCGCTATTCTGTATCTGCTATTGATAATATATCTTATTTTATTTATAATGACATAAAGACGCTCTCGCGCAATCAGATTATTCTGATTGGGATGACGTTGACCGCAGCAGTATTTGCTGCGTTTAGCTATTCCAAAATGAGGTGCGTCTTTTTATTTTATGGATACAGGAGGTTTTTATGGTTTCAGAAAGAATAAAAAAATTGATACGCGAAATGCCAAAGGGAGAAAACCATGTTATATTGAGGGCTCCATTTCAGGAGAAGTATGTTTTAAGCTGGCAAAAAAGAAAGGGATTGTACTTCCTTATCAATCCGCCCAGGAGTTAAATCAATATTTTCTTAAGCATGTAACAGATCTAGATACCTTTTTAGAGTGTTATCGTCTAATCAATGAATTATGTATTGATGAAACGGACTATTATGATACCGTTATTTCTATCGGGAAAGATGCAAAACAGCAAAATATCGTTTATCGTGAATTGATGTTAGATTTTCCCATGAAAGCAGATATAGACGGGCATTTGGGAAAAGTTATCACAGCTTGTTATGAAGCAGCAAACGCAATCCATAAAAAACACGGGATTTTTATGCCGATTATTGTTTGTGCAGACCGTACGCAGCCAATAGAACAGTGTATAAAATATGTAAAAGGCTTTGAACCCTATCTTTCTATGATTGATGGTTTGGGGCTTGATTATGAAGAAGCCGGGCAGCTTGTTCCCCGGCAGGATTTCCGGCTGGAAACGCTGAACTAAGAAACTTTTTGCTGAAAAAATTGATATATTTTGGGTTCCTCACTGCGAATTTGTAGAAAAATCTGTTAAACAATGGTATATTATATATTGTATTCCTGATTGAAAACGGAGGAACCAGTTTTGGCAAACAATACGGAGTTACGCAAGGCTGTTTATAATCTCTTGCTGAACCACATACAATTCGGCACCTATCGTTATGGAGAAAAGCTTCCCACCATAGAGGGAGCCAGCGCAAGGCTTTGCGTGTCCATTGATACGGCCCGCGCCGCTTACCTTCAGCTTAAGTCTGAAGGCTATATTACCCTGTCGAAAAATATAGGCGCCATAGTAAAAGTGAATTATAGCAGTCTGGAGACGGAACAGTTTATTCAGTCTTTCTTTTCTACGCGCAAAAAGGCAATGATCGATTTAGGAAATTCTATGAAGCCTTTGTTTGGCAACGCACGGTGGCTTGGGCTGAAAAACGCTTCTCCTGAAATACTGCAGGCCATAGAAAAACTTTCTCGTAAAAATGATTCTACCATTCCCTACGCTATGCTGGAGCACTTCAATCAAAAATACAGCGTTCTTGGCAACTCTCTTTTTATGCGCCTTGCCTGGCAAGCCTTTATGTTTTTACAGGCTCCCTTTTTCAGTATCGCAGAAAACACAAAATATTTCAGCCACTTCGACGATTATTTGCCCACCGTCCTGAAACTTCATCGTGAAAAAAACTGGCCTGCGCTGCGTGCTGCCGTCGATAAGTCCTTGGAGCAGATGTCTTTGGCCCTTACCCAGTTTTATGAGGACAGGATCACACAGCCTCCGCCGGAAAAAGAAACTTCTTTTATTTGGAGTTCCTACAAAAAAAGCCAGCAGTTGTGTTATTCTCTCGCCATGGAGCTACTCATTTGCATCAACCAGGGGGTATATCCTGTTGGAAGCTTGCTTCCTCCACAGGAGGAGCTTGCGCAACAAAAAAATGTTTCAGTAAGCACAGTCCGCAGGGCGTTCGGGCTTCTCAGCAGCGTTGGAGCGGTAAAGCCCGAAAAATATGTGGGTACACAGGTACTGCCGTTTGACAAAGCCACAGAAAACAGCGATTTTACAAAGCCGATTCTCCACCGGCGGTTTTTAGATATGGCAGAAAGCCTTCAGGTATTGGCATTATCCTGCCGAGACGTGTCTTTACTCACCCTTTCTTCCCTTGATGCCGTTTCGATTGAACAGCTATGTCAGAAATTGAAAAAAAATAAAGAACGGCAGCGAAGCGAGCTTTTATCGTATTTCACACTGGATTTGATCGCAAAGTCCGCCCCTTATCAAGCCATTCGGACCGTTTATTCTGAACTGCTGCGTCAGTTTTTCTGGGCTAATGTGTTCCAAGGCATGAAAGGGAACCAAGAGGTAATTAACCGGCTTTACGCTCCGTATGAGGAGGTTTTCATCGAATCTCTGGAGAAAAGGGATTTTCCCTGTTTTTCCGCCAAGTTAGAAGAACTTATTATCCATGACCTTCGCAAAATTTTGGGATTCCTATCCAAACTTGGCGTTACAGAGACGGAAAAACTTTTCATTCCAGATGAAAGCAAAAACTGAACGCCAACAGCCATAAGGTTACAAAAAAGAGCCAAGTATTCAATACTTGGCTCTTTCTCTTGTGACTTTTGGAAACGCTTGGCTTTTTATTTTATGCTTGCTGAATCTTTCGACAACGCGCGGTTCAATTCCTTATAGAGATGCGAAATATTAATCGGCTTTGGAACGAATCCAGTCATACCAGCCTCCTGGGCGGATTCCACATTCTCCTTAAAAGTATTGGCTGTCATCGCAATAATCGGGATCGTTTTCGCGTCCGGCCGTGCTAGCGCACGTATCGCGATTGTTGTTTCCAGCCCGTTCATCTCCGGCATCATAATATCCATTAAAATGATTTGGAAATTACCCGTTGGGCTTTCTTCAAACATTTCAAGCGCCTGTTTCCCGTTTTCCGCGCGGCAAACAACAGCGCCCTGCGTCCGCAGCAGTTCTATGGCAATTTCCGCATTCAGATCGTTATCCTCCGCCAGGAGAATGGTAACCCCATGCAGGCTGGTTTCTTCCGCGGGCGCCTCCGGAGGTTTTGATAGCTCCCCTTTAGGTAAAGTGATGGAGAAGCTAAAGTCGCTGCCTTTACCGAATTCACTTTTTAAAACAATCTCTCCGCCCATCAACTGCACGATATTTTGGCTGATGGCCAATCCTAACCCTGTTCCCTGACTTTTCGCGGCATCAGATCCAACTTGCTCGAAACTGCGGAAGATACGCTCTTGATCTTCCGGCAGGATTCCGATCCCTGTATCCGTCACCCGGATATTTAGGGTGCTTTCCGATTTTGTTGACGGCAGCTCGGTAACCGTAAGCCGGACCGTTCCCCCTTCTGGGGTGAATTTAAAGGCGTTGGATAAAAGATTTAAGATCACCTGGCGCAGACGCACCGTATCCCCGACCCACACGTCGTTCTGCAAATTCTCGTCCACTTGGAAAACCAGGCCCCTGCACTGCGCATCGGCGGCCAGCATGCTTTCGATGTCGCATAATAAAACATTCATCGAGAACGGAGCGCTTTCCAATTCCATCTTTCCGCTTTCGATGCGGCTCATATCAAGAATATCATTGATTAAGCTAAGCAGGTACCGAGACGAAGTTTTGATCTTAACCAGATTTATCTGCGCTTTTTCCGGCAGCGAGGGGATCCTCTCTGTTAAGTCGGTAAGCCCGACAATCGCGTTCATTGGCGTTCGAATTTCATGGCTCATACGCGACAGAAAATCGCTTTTAGCACGGCTGCCGGCTTCCGCCCTTTCTAATTCCAGCTTCATTTTGGCCGAATGGAGCCGGGAACGGAAAATCAGCAATGCAACAGTTAAAATAAGAATGAGAAACAATGCCGCGACCGTAATTGCCATTGCCGGATTCGCATAGATAAGGCTGATGAGCGAAATCTGGGTCTCACCCACTGAGACCAGATTTAGGCTGTTTATCGTATTCTTTTCTTCCTCCGTCAGATTATTGACCGCCTTATTCAGAATCGAAAACAGCTCAGAATCCACCGGGCTTCGTGTGGCAAAACTGATATCCACGCTGTCATTCGCCAAACTCACCTGCACTACATTGGTAAAATTCCGCTGGCGTATAATATTTTCCACATGGGCAGCCAGCCCATAAAAGAAGTCTATTTCACCGCGGTTAACAGCTTCCAGGCCGTCCGCGGCGTCTCTATAATATTTTACCTCTTCGGCGGAAATGCTGTCGGGCAGCTGCCTGCCCTCTAACGCGCCTCCTACCAGTCCTTCTTTGGGATAGGTAATATTTTTATTTCGAACCAGAATAGAAGCCACCGTGGCATACGCTTCCGTACAGGCCAGCCCATAACGCTCCGCATCCTGTTGGCTAACCGCAAAAAAACCAAGCATATCCGCCTGGCCCTGTTTCACCATATTAAGCGCGTCGCTATAGGTATTACAGGTATAGTAAGTAAATTTCAGCCCGGAAAAGTCCTCAACCTTTTTCAGCACGTCAGGCACAAAGCCATCATGGTAGTCATCAGTATTCAAACAAAACATAGGATGCCATTCGGCGGGAACCGCTACCGTAATGCATTTCTTTTCTTGTATATAGTCTAATTCCTCTTGATTTAATCCAGCAAATCCCGTTGCAGCCCCATCAAAGTTTTTTTCATACATTTTAGAGGAAAAATTAGGATCGGAATCATAAATTTTATCCAGCGCCATATTCAGCCCATCCAAAACTTCCTGATTTCCCGGCCGGGTTACGATATAGTGCGCCTGTGAATCAAAAGAAGCGGCTACATAAAAATTTTCCACTTCATCATTCCCGTTGTTTTCCGCCAGTAAATCCACTTCGCCATCCTGCAGAAAATGATAAAGATTTCCTGTTTGCTTTAAGTCATCATGGGTATAGTATTTTATGTTGCAGTCCAAGCCCTGAAAGCTCAGCCATTCCTTTAAACGGCGAATATTTTCCGTGGATTTTTCATAAACGCCGATGGTTTTTCCCTGAAAGGACCTTAAGTCATAGCTTTGTATGGAACTATCGTCTTTCCGCGCCAGTAATCTCATACGGCTATATCCGCAGTTATGCTCCGGATAAGCAAAATATTCGTCAAAGCCCTCCGAATAGTAAGTACCGCCCATCAGGTCAAATTTTCCGTCTATAAAACCATCAATTATGGATTCGTTATCGGTATCTACATACTCATATTTCCAGCCAGTGTATTTCGCAATCTCGTTGAGAAAATCCACGACGAGCCCATAACGTTCTCCGTTTTCGGCGGTCATGGTGTACCCCTTTGCTTGTGGAAAGGCGACGCGCAGTACGGTTTCCTTCTTCGCTTCCTTGGCCGACACCCAAGGAGACAAGCAGAGCGCAAGCAGCAATACTGCCAATAGAAATCCAAGGCCCTGTTTGATACGGTGAAAAAATATACTCATGTGTGCTCACTTTCCTTTTTCAACGAGTTGCATGATGTCAGCCCGGCATATATAATCAGATGATAATCCTCTTGGCTACGATAACTTTGTCCATATCGGAATGAATTGAATGTAGCATACGGTAAAAGAATATGCAATTGGTGCCCTTTTTATTTTTTATCTTTTGGAATGAATTAAGTGTAGCATACAGTAGGAGAATATGCAATTGATATCCTTTTTAATTTTTATCTTTCCAATTGGCCTGCGTGATATATTTTTATTTTGCATGATCGGCTTTTCCATTTTTGGAATTTCTTATGCACGCATATAAAAAGCGGATAAGGTATCCTTACCCGCTTTTTATTTTTACTAATTTCTTCTGGTATTGGTTTCGGTAATAGAGGGCTCAGAAATCCTAGCCAACGCCTTTTTAAACTGAAAAGAAAACAAGATAGCGGTGAAAGCAACCGCGAAAAAGTCCGCGACCGGCTCCGCCAAATAGACGGATAACACCTGATTTGACTGCCAAACGGCCGGCATGATATAGATCAACGGAATCAGCAGGATAAATTTCCGCATAACAGCCACTAAAATAGACTCCTTTGCTTTTCCGAGAGAATTAAAAGTCATTTGGCAGGCCATTTGGATGCCAAACAAGAACATAGAAGCCATATAAACGCGAAGAGCCGTCTCAGTGAATTTCATTAAATTCTCATCTGAGGTAAACAAGGCGGCAAAGATCTGGGGGAAAATCATGACGCAGGCCCACAGCACCACCGCATACAATACGCTTGCTTTCAACAGCAGCTTAAAAGCAGCCTTTACCCGCTCTACATTTCGCGCGCCGTAATTATAGCTGATGATCGGCTGTGCCCCCTGCCCCAGGCCCTGCAGCGGCAGCATGGCAAACTGCATGACGCTGGTCAAAATCGTCATGGCCCCTACTGCGATATCTCCTCCATATTTTAATAAGGAAGAATTAAAACAAACTGAAATCACGCTTTCGCTTGCTTGCATAATAAATACCGACAGCCCCAACGCCAGACAGGGCAAGATTACCTTTGCTTTTAGGGCGAGATTTTTCTTTCTGATCCTCCAAAACGTTTTTTTCCCAAACAGGAAAACCAGCACCCAGGTACACGAAATCGCCTGGGAAATAATCGTCGCCAAAGCGGCGCCCTGTACATCCATATGGAACCCGAAAATAAAGATTGGGTCCAAAATAATATTAGCTACCGCGCCGATCAGGACAGAAAACATCCCGGTTTTGGCAAAGCCCTGGGCGGTAATAAAGGCGTTCATCCCCAGGGTCAGCTGAACGAACAGCGTACCGACGGCATAGATGTTCATATAGCGCACGCCGTATTCGACCGTGTTTTCACTGGCTCCAAACGCCATCAGGAAGTCACGGTTCCAAAGAAGCAGTATGGCTGTGAGAATCACAGAAATCACAAGCTGTAAGGTAAAACAGTTTCCCAAAGCTTTTTCCGCGGAGTCCGTATCCTTCCTTCCCATAAAAATGGAAGCCCGCGGCGCACCGCCATAGGCTACCAGTGCGGCAAACGCCGAAACAATCATAATCAGAGGCATACACACTCCAACCCCAGTCAGCGCCAAAGCGCCGATCTCCGGGATGTGACCGATGTAAATCCGGTCCACTATATTATAAAGCATATTGATGACCTGTGCCGCTACCGTGGGAAACGCCAGCTTTAAAAGAAGCTTTCCGATAGGTTCTTTCCCTAGAAAATCCTTGTCCTGATTCATGCTAAACGCCTCCCTTCCGCTGCGGATAATGTGTTTTTATAAATCCGCGCGTTGAGTTTTTGATAAAGCTCCAGTTCCGATTCCGTAAACCCTTTAAATATCATTTTCCGAAAGCTTTGCTGGGTTTCCTCAATGCTTTTCAGAATGGGATCCGCCTCACGAAGCAATTCCAGATGTATTTTTCTTCGGTCCAGGCCGTCCGGATGGCGCTGAAGAATTCCTTTCTGAATAAGGGATTCCACCGCTTTGGAAACAGCGCCCTTTGACAGCATTCGAAGCTCTACGATATCCATCGCCGTATCTTTCCCTGGATTATGTTGAAGAAAGCTGATAATATCCGCCTCAATTACGGTTAGATGATATTTAAGGCAAACGCTTTTCAGCATTTCCTCATACAGCCTAATGCTTTTTCGAAATCCCAGCCAAATTTTTGAGTTGTCCCTCATAATGCTATTGCCTCCTTAAAAAGCAATTAGTTTTTATAAAAACAGTTTATCCGGAAACTATTATACCGTACTCTTTTCTTTTGTCAAGGCCGTCAAGATGAAAAACAACCGAGCTCGCGTCAAACAAAAAAGGGAACGCGGCCGGTTTTCGCCGCGTTCCCTTTTGCACTGTCACCATTACCAAATTTTAAAAATTGGCGTTGTTCCAGCCCCAATCAACGGAAGCCAGATAACGGATATAAATATCCTTAGGGTCCACTCCCAGCTGCTCCTGGAACAAACCACACACCGCTTCAGTCATTTTCTCTGAAGCCGCAGAATCGATTTCCTTTCCAAGCACCTTTACTTCAACAATCGCCATAGGCCGGTCCTTCTCGCCCCGGAACCACATGCGGCATTCGTCTTCTAAGGTGATCATCAGCCAGTCTTCTGTTTTTCCAGGTAAATAAGCGATATCTTTTCCCAGTTCGCTTTTGACCGTTTCCGCGGTTTGTCCGCTCACCTTTACGTTAGTTTTGATCTGAATACATGGCATACGCAATCAATCTCCTTTCTATTGCTTTTCGTTCAAAATCTCCTATTTTGTCAAAAACACAATGTCTGGAATTTTCTTATTCCCTATTGTATAATAGAATCAATATCAATAAGAAAAGAGTGCTCAGCTGATGAAAATTACCCAGACAAAAGATATCCGCGCCGTCAACCGGTGGGAGATCATAAAGCAAATTCTTCACAGCTATCCAATCAGCCGTGTTGATATCTGTAATATCACTGGATTAAATAAGGCGACCGTTTCCACCATCGTCAAAGAGTGGATCGACGCCGGGTTGCTGACAGAAACAGAGCTTGGAAACTCCGTCAGCGGCAGAAAGCCAATTCTGCTTCAGCCTTTGCTGAATGTGGGCTATGTCTTGGCTGTGGACATCGACGTCCGCTATATTCAAGCTATTCTCACAGACCTTTCCGGAGAAAGGATCCTGTCTAAAAGGCAGTTTCCCATTGAAAACCCAGACTTTCCCGCGGTTTATGAGCGGATATGCCATACCCTTGACGAAATGCTGGAGGGGCAGCCAAAAGTTCCCTACGGCTTAGTGGGCATCGGGATTTCCGTTCATGGCATCGTGGACCTGTCCGGGCTGATCCGTTTTGTGCCCAGCCTTGGATGGCGCAATATCGATATCTGCACTCTTTTGAAGGAACGCTACCGCGTTCCGGTAAACATCGACAACGACGGTAATCTTGCTGCCATCGCCCAGCAAAACATGGAAATGGAGCCCCAGGAACAAGAAGAAGGCGTGTCTGCTAAAACCGCCTATCAAAGCCTGGCCGCGGTTAACATCAGCGACTCAATTTCCGCAGGCTTGATTACCAACGGCCAGCTGCTTCGCGGCTTTCACGGCTTCGCAAACGCCATTGGCCACCATACCATCAATTTTGACGAGCCGATTCGGTGCCATTGCGGCAAATACGGCTGCTGGGAGCAATACTGCTCCGACAGCGCGGTGATCTCCTTCGCCAACACCCTGCTGGACAAGCCCATCAGCAGTATCCAGGAACTGGTGACTTTGATCCAGCACCAGGATTCTGTTGCCAAGAAAGTATTGGACCGGTTTATTTCGTATCTTGCGGTGGGGCTGACCAATATTATCTTTATCTTCGACTGCGAAGTCATCGTCATCAGTTCGGAACTGCTAAACGCCCTTCCCTACTACCTGCCAGAGGTCCTTCGGAAAATGGTTCTTCCCATTACCCATTCAGAACAGGTCGTTCTTTCCCGTTTGGGCAAAAACGGCGCTATTTTAGGGGCGGCCGGACAAACGGTTGAGCACTTCTTTCAAGAGATAGCCAACACAGAACCGGCTGTCTGATGTTTATTTCACAATACTGCTATAAAAGAGGAGCCCCGTATCAGGGCCCCTCTTTTCCCTTTTTATACGGAATCTATTCCTTCCATTAATCGTACAGCAGCTTGTGGCGGAAATAGAAGAAATGGTCGCTGTGGCTGTGGATCGAAAGCATCCGGGTATGAGGATGGTCCTTTGAGCCAAATTCCTTGCCGAACTTGCCGATGGTCAGGGCCTGGCCACCCACATAAATGCATGAGTAATTGAAAAACAGCTCATCCATCATTTTCTGAGACACTAAATAATGCATATAAGACGGCGTTTCCACCAACAGGCGGTCAATTCCAAAACGCTTTAGAATATACAGCGCCACTTTGGAATCCGGGGCCTTGTCTCCTGTGCCGATGACCAGCACCTTATCCCTGTTGGCTTTCATATCCCCGATCATTTTGTCGGTAACCTCTTCCACTGAAGAGGCGGTTACTACAAAATAATCATTCTTGATTTTTTCCTTTACCACTTCCACCCCCTGCTTGGAGGTGCTGATCATAACCGGAACCTCCGGGGTTTGAAACAGCACATGGTCAAAGGGGATATCAGTCGCGTCCAGAGAGGTAATGATATTCCACGGAACCGGGTTCTTTCCGGCTTCGATTCGCATATCTTCCATATCCTGGTCGAACACATGGCAGGTATAGTCGGCTTCCGCGTTCATGGTGCCGGCTCCCAGCATCACGCCGTCGGAAACCGCCCGAAGCATGTTCAAAATAAACCAGTCCGTATCCGCTCCGGCGGGATCGTATTGGTTTAGCTTGGCGATAAGAGGCCCCTGGGGCGCGTCGGTAAAGGCGATTCTTCCATCTAAGGAGGTCACCAAAGAGGTGTAAGTGCAGGGCCGGTCCTCGTGAAGCTCTAAAAACTTCAGGTCGCCGTAAATTTCGCGAATCTTATCGCAGCTCATGGTTTCCGCGGCGCAGCGCTCTAATTCCTTGCTGGCATAAATCCGCTGGACCTTGAGTCGATCCACGTCAAAAGGCATTTTAAAAAGAGAAGTAGCCATTGTGTCAATCCTCCGTTAAATCAGGCTTCCGCCGCAGACGTTCATGATCTCGCCGGTGATAAAGCCGCTTTCATCGCTGGACAAGAATTTCACGGCGTTTGCCATATCGGATACCTTCCCCATTTTATGCAGAGGATACAAGGACGCATAGGACTCTTCCAGCGCCTTGGGGTCGTCTGCCTCTTGGAAACGCTGTTCGATCATCGGCGTGCGTACCAGGCCAGGCAAAATGCAGTTAACCCGAATGGCGGGGGCATACTCTAAGGCAATGCATTTGGTCAGCATAATCACGCCCGCTTTGGAGGGACAATAGCCGATGCGCTCCGGAATAGGACGCACGCCCAGGTCGGAACCTACCGTGACAATGGTAGAGCCTTCATGCTTTTTCAGCTCCGGGACGGCAGCCTTGCACATATTGAACACGCCGCCCATATTGATAGACAATTCCCGCATAAAGCTTTCGTTGGAGGTCGTCTCCAAGGAGCCGATAAAAGTCACGCCGGCGCAGCAGACCAGCTTATTAACTTTGCCAAAGGCCTCTACCGCTTTGGCGATCACATTTTCGGCCTGCTCAAATTTTGTGAGATCGGCCTGGACATAAACAGCGTTGCTGTCCTGGATTTTCATCTCCGGCTCGATTCCGCAGCCGACCACCTTGGCGCCCTCTTCCAAAAACATTTTGGCTACGCCTTCCCCAATGCCGGAGCTCGCCCCGGTAACCACGACAACTTTATTCTCAAATCTCATAGCGATACTTCCTTTCTGATGGCAAAAGCATCTTTAAATGCGTTCAAAACGGCTGTAACGGTGCAGGCCAAAATTTTCCTCATTCTGGATGCAGCGTGTCAGCTGATAGGGATGCTGGAACTTTGACTCAAACCGGGCGATCAACTTCGCCTGGACCTCTTTATCGTCCACCTTTTTCCAGCTTTCCATGCTTTCCCAGATGAAAATGAAATGCATCTCGCCGGGCTTGTTTTCATTGATCCAGACTTCCTTATACAGGAAAGGAATATGGTCGAACAAATCGCTTTCCGCCTCGCCCAGGGTCCAAACCTCGTGGTCTACTTCCAAAAACTCTTCCACGTGCTCCGGGGCGGTCTCAAACACCAAATGTTCTACTGGATAATGCTCCCCTTTTACAAATGTGTAACCTTGCATGATAAATCCTCCTTAAAATTCATATGATCTTTATTTTCGTTTCTAACGTGTTTTTTGCAGCCGGGTTCATTCTTCTCCGTTGGCGGCTTTCATTTTTTCCGCCAGCTCGATTACCTGCCGGGCGATTTCGGGACGAGACTCCAAAGAATCATGGTCGCTGTTAGGCAGGCAAACCTCGCCAAGAAACTCCGCGCTTAAATCGTTCAGCAGGTTTTTCAGAACCAGCTCGCCGCCTAAAAATTGGTTAGGAAAGCTGGGCGCCCCGCCTACCATTAGAATCGCTCCCTTGCGCAAGGGTTTTTCCGGCATGTCGTTGCGGACATGCCCGGCCCAATAGACCTGAAAACGGTCGATCAAGGATTTCATCTTTCCGGTAATGGAATGGAAATACATGGGAGAAGCCAAAACCACATTGTCAGCGGCCTCCAGCTTATCATAAATTTCCTGCATGCCGTCTTTGATGCTGCACCCCTTTTTATGCCAGCAGTAACGGCAGTCCTTACAAGGGGCCACGTCCTCCACCCGGTAAGCATCGATAATATCATAGTCTCCGCCCAGAGTATCCAGAAACAGCTTTACCATTTGATTGGTATGGCCCTTCTGACGGGCCGCGCCGGTAATTACAAGTGTTTTCATTTTCATCGCCTCCAAAAAACGGTTTGTTACGCTTCCTCAGCAGCTTTCTCCATTGCCGCTTCCGCCTGGACCTCTCCGGCGGCCGGGACAAAGGTAAGGCCGGCGGCCTTGGCGTTTTCCATAAACTCCGCCATTTCCATAGCTTTTTCGTCTTCCTCCGCCTTCTTAAAGGATTTCCGGTTGAACTTGATAAAATGAAGTACCAGGAAGGCTACAATCAGCACAGAGTAAGCTGCTACAAAGCCAAGATCCGGCGCATAGGTGTCGGTAAACAGCAATCCGGGAGAATGGATCATACCAATTCCGGTCAGCGCCAGGGCCACAATATTGGTAATCGCGGCATTCAGCCACTTGTTATCGATGATAAACACGAACACACAGCCTACCAGCAAGCCGACAAACGCGGAGCCTGGATCAAATGCCAAGAAGCCCTGAAGCTTTCCTTCGGCGATATTATCCACCACAAAGTCCATAACCACCGGCAGAGAAGCCATAATCACCGCGGGATAATATTTCTTTTTCACAACCTCAAAGGCCTGGGAATAGCTGGAGATTCCCACGAACACCAAAATCGGAAGCACCACGGCCTCAGGAATGAAGGCGGTGATGATGGCGGAAAGGCCGGTCAAGCATACAATCGCATAAAGGATCACGATTCCCAGATGGTAACCGGTACCGGAACCCATCTTTTTCCAGCCGGGATAGCCCCAGTAAAGGCCCACCGCCAGCGGGCTGCCGAACAGGGCGCCCACCATGCTTGCCACGCCAGACAAAACCAAGGGCTTTGTGGTGGTGAAGTGGGTATCGCCGCATTCTCTCGCCTGCTCAACAGCCTGAATGCCAGTGATTACCTCATTGAGGGAGAAAACAATAATTATGGGCAGAAATGGAATGGTGTTGCTGATAACGTCGCCGGAAAAAATCCAGAAGGTGAAATTAGGAATGTAGAAATTTAGGTTTGCCAGGGAATCGGTCACAGTGGAAAAGCTCATAGCGCCGGTAGCCCAGGCGATGCCCGCGCCCACCACGATGGCGATCAAGGCGGCGGGAAGCTTCGTATTGATCTTGCCAAGGTAGATCACAAACAAGACAATCAGGGAAATCCAGCCTACCAAAGGCATTTTTAGCGTGCCATCCATGGATTGCAGAATCAAAAACGCCATAGCGCCGCCAGCCAAGGAACCAAATAACGCGCCGGCGGGGACGATCTTTAAAATCTTGGGAACCACAAAAGCACCGATGATGAAAACAGCGCCGCCAATGAAATGAGCCAGCACGCCGACCTTAAAAGCCATAAAGGCGTCGTTGGTGCTGTTGAACACCGGCAGCATAATGCTGAACAGCCAGATGAACATACGTCCAGCCTGCAGGCCGGCAGGAATCGCGGTCAAATTGGCCTCGCCCCGCTGTTTAGCAATATGGCGGTAATAAAGCCACAGCCCGCCGTTGAGTACGATAACGGAAACCAGCACGCCCGGCATCATAGTGCCGAACACGGTGCCGCCGTTCAGGCCAAAGGTACCAACCAAAATAGCGATGGCTACAATGACCTTGGAGAACCCATCGAAAAACACCCCGATAGAAGCGTCTAGGTCCGCTTTTTTAAAGAGAGGGATTTTGATATTACCCATGTTTTCATTTCCTCCTAAAAACAAATCATATTTATTGAATGCGCCCTTGTTTATCCTTTAATGCTGTCTCCGCCTCACCTCGCTTTTAAGAAGACAGTATTATGAAAATCACGGCAATTCTGTGCTGGGTTTCCTTTTTGGGAACTTATCGCGAAAAAGAAAGCCCTTCAGCGCCAAGAACGCCCCAACAACCAAATAAATAACTCCAAAAATGACTCCTTCCGGCGGGAAAAGCGCCACGGTTTCCGCATGTATCATTCCTACAAAGGAGCAAATCGCCAAAATGCCTCCCATGGCCGCAGCAAAGAAATATTTTTTATCCACCACATAAGCCAAAAGCGCGGCGATCAAAAGGCTTGATAAAAACGCGCCGTTTCCTAAATATTGGATTCCCATAATAGGAACGGAGAATTCGGCGAATTTTGAGGCTCCAATTTCCGCCACAGTGGTTCCTGCCGCTTGGGCCGCGGAACTTATCAGCGTTTGGATATACTGGAACAGGATCGGAATCAGCGACAAAAGCACCACGTTGGTATATTTCCGGTCCAGCTCCTGGAAGGTGCTGGCAGTGACCGACAAACCCACAAAAATCAGCAGCACCATCACCGTTTCGGTGGGAATCAACGCCATCAGGACGCCCGTCAGGCCGGTCATACAGATAATTAAGTAAGCAAAAGCGTTGACCAGAGAAAATCCCGCCCTTGCCCCCAGTTCTTTCCAACCGGGATGCCCGAAATAAACGGTAGTTGGAAACGGATTGCCGAATAAGGAACCCAAAATCGTGGAGCAGCCATCCATAATCATAGATCTTTTTTCCGGATAAACATCTCCGGCGGATTTTGCGGATTCCACGCCCTGGAGAGTAGAGAGAAAGTTGTTAATTTGAAGCGGAATAATAATGGGAAGGAACGGAAAAATCCCGCGGAAGCCGCTGACAATATCCACCCCGCAAAAAGTAGGCGGATAAAAGCCCAGATTGGAAAACGCCGACGTAAAGTTTTCCGGCGTAAGATAACCGGAAAACCAGGCAATGGCTGCGCCTAATACAATGGCCACCAGGCCGGAGGGAATTTTTTGGAACCGTTTGTCCGCCTTTCCCAGATAATCAATAATGATAATAAACAAGGGAAGCAGCGCGTAAACCGGACGATCAAACACCATGGCGACTCCCACAAACGACAGCCAGACAATGGCGGCGGACGCCATATTGCCCATCAAAGCGCTGTGAGGCACCATGCGGACGATCCATCGTCCAATAAAGCCGCCCAGAATTTCCACACATCCGCCGATGAGCGCCGCGGCAAGACCAATCTGAAAAGCCAGCTCCGCGTCACCTGTCTGCCAATAAACAGGCCCCATAATCAGGTAAAGCCACCCGGTGAGCTGGGAAGCGCCGATCCCGAAAGGCTGTGCAGTTACATTTTGCCTGTTTTCCTTTTTCGCCAGGGATCTGGCCTCATAAAAGTACCACAGGTTCCCCGCGAAAATGGCAAGCCCAATTCCTGGAACGATTTTTCCAAGGACGATGTCCGCTGGCATACCAAACACAAACAGCATGATCCCTGTGGCCGACAGGATTTTAGAAAAGCCATCGAAAAACACGCCGAAGGATGCGTCGATATCTCCTTTTCCCCACCAGTGATACTTGAATTTCATTGCCCTCACTCCATGCTCTAGACTTCTCAGCATCTTAACTCTGAGGATTCAAAACCAATTGTTTAAGTCTCAAACAATTCCTGAATAAAGAATACTACCTAAAAGAAAGATTGTCAATATTTTATCATTCTTTCTTAATAATTCATAATTTGTGCTTTATTCTTCTCTTTTATTTCTTCCTGTTTTTGTATTAATTATCCAAAGCACAATTCTATTTCAGCAAAACACCTCTATTTTCAACCTGAAAATAGAGGTGTTTATTCGTATAAAGACAAATTACGGCATGAAAAAAGCCAGCCAAATTATGGCCGGCCTTTTCATCAAGAATAATACCGCAAAGTGAGTGTAATTATTTATTGTCGTCCCAATCGGCTACTGCTTTCCGTTCGGAAGGCATGTCATACTCGTCACCGATTTCAAAAATACCCGTATGAAGCTTTCCTTCATCCTGAGCCATCGATACATAGTCCCCATCCGCCACGATCATGTGGTCAATTAACGTAACATTCACCAAGGCCAGCGCTTCCTTGACCCTAATGGTGGTTTGTAAATCTGCTCTGGACGGCAGCGCAAACCCGCTGGGATGGTTATGAGCAAGAATGGCTTGGGTAGCGTCGTAGCTGGCGGCCAAGCCAACGATCCTGCGGAGATATACATCGCAGGAATTGGCGGTGCCTTCTGTTACCACGCCGCAATAAAGAACTTTTCCTTTGCCATCCAGCAAGGTGAGGACTACGGCCTCATTGGTCCTGCCGGCAAATTTGCTCATGATAATTTCTATGACTTCCTCCATTGACGTGGGACCCTTGTCCACCTTGCTCTCTATGTAATAACGCCCCACAGCAGAAAACAGCTTAATGGTAATGGCGCCGCTTCTGCCAATCCCGCTATATTTAACCAGTTCTTCCACCGGCGCGTCAAGAAAAGCAGAAAAGGAACCAAAGCCCTCCAGCAGCTCGTGTGCCAAGGGATTAACCTCCTTTCTCGGCACCACCGAATACAGCATGAGCTCAACCACCTCATGAGGCGCTAAATTAGAAAGTCCATAACGTATGAATTTTTCCCTTAAACGGTCTCTGTGCCCGTCATGCATCGACTTTGACTTTTTCATCATTTCAGTTTACGGCTACCCGGTTTTACCACCGGAATCCTTCCTTCCTTGCACAATGGACATTCGTCAGGCTCATAAGATTCCACTTCCATGGAGATGACCGCCTTAAAGGGCACACCGAAATCAATTTTTCCGCCGGTACGGTCAACGATAGAACCCACGCCTACCACATCGCCACCAGCCGATTTTACCAGTTCCAGAACTTCCCGAACAGAACCGCCGGTGGTCACCACATCCTCCACCAAAAGCACTTTTTGGCCAGGATTGACAGTAAAGCCCCTGCGCAAACACATTTTGCCTTCCTGATCCCGTTCCGCAAAGAAATTTTCGCATTTCAATCCGCGGCTAACCTCATAAGCCATCTGGACAGCACCCATAGCAGGGCCGATCACTACCTCTACCCCATCATTCTGAAACTGCTCCGCCAAAGCGCCGCAAAGCTCTTCACTGTATTTGGTATTACGGAAAATTTTAGCACACTGCAAATATCTGTTACTATGCCGTCCGGAGGTCAACAAAAAATGGCCTTCTAAAAGCACGCCGGCCTCCTTTAAAATTTCAAGAATTCTTTCCTGAGTAATCAACAAAAACAGCCCCTTTTACAATTTCTATTTCTTCAGTAATTGTCATTATTATACTCCAAAAATGTAGTTTTGAAAAGAAGTTCATGGTATAATTTAAGAACATGACGAAAGGACTGTGATTATGCGACAAATTACTGTGGGAAAAAATGACGCCGGCCAGCGTTTAGATAAATTTTTGACCAAAACCTACCGAAAGCTTCCTCAATCCATGCTTTACAAGGGGATTCGCACCAAAAACATTAAACTGAATGGGAAGCGATGCCAAATTTCCACCCGGGTTCAAGAAGGAGACGTGGTTTCCCTTTATTTAAAAGAGGAATTCTTTGAAGGAACTCCTGCCGAGTACGATTTTTTGAAAGCGCCGAAAATGGTGGACTGCGTCTATGAGGATGAAAACATCCTTCTGTTAAATAAAAAGCCCGGTCTTTTAGTCCATCCGGATGAGAATTACCATTTTGATTCTCTCATTGCCAGAGTACAGCATTATCTTTATGACAAGGGAGAATATCGTCCCCAGGAGGAAAACAGCTTTGCCCCCGCCCTGGTGAACCGTATCGACCGAAACACCTCCGGTATTGTCATCGCTGCCAAAAACGCCGAATCCCTTCGAATTTTAAATGATAAAATGCGAGACCGGGAACTCCATAAGTATTATCTTTGCGTGGTGCATGGCAGAATGGAAAAAAAATCAGACCTTCTAACAGGATATTTAGAAAAAAACGAAAGCAAAAACCGGGTCTATATTTTCTCCAAGCCTTTTCCTGGGGCAAAAACCATCAAAACGAAATATTGGACCCTGCAGGAAAGCGGCAAATACAGCCTTTTAGAGATCGACCTTCTCACCGGGAGGACCCACCAGATCAGAGCCCATATGGCCTCCATCGGCCATCCTTTGGTGGGTGATGGAAAATATGGAAGAAACAGCGAAAACAAGGAAAGCCGGTATAAATGGCAGGCTCTTTGTTCTTATAAGCTGGTGTTTGATTTTCAAACCGACGCCGGTATTTTAAATTATCTCAACCACAAGGAATTTTGCATTCCTAATGTATGGTTTGTAGAGGATTTCAAAAATTTAAAGTAAGTTATTCGCATAAAAAAGCAAGGCAATTCACGCTCGGTTGCCTTGCTTTTTATCTTCTTTACTTTTCTAAAAATAAGTATCTCTTACAGAAGAGAATCCACTACCTTATTGGACCAGGCGACCGCGTTTTTCACGTCTCCGTCGCTGACCTTTCCAGACTTGAACAAGCCGCCTTTTACCTGACAGGTAAACACATCGTCCAGCACGTTTACGCCATTGCCTGTCAGAATGGACTTCAATTCAGTCAGCTTGCTGACGTCGTCCCCCGCACAGAAGAACGCAACATTCTTGGTTCTATTGGGATTCAAATCCCTGATAAACGCCTCAACCTGCTTATCAACGGCTTTGTTGGTCTCAACACCGATCAAAAGCAATTTCTGGCCCTCGCAGGGATACGCAGGAGGAATCTGATCGCCTTTGGTTTGCTGTTCTCTGGCGATTGCTCTGGCCAGCGTTTCCGCGTTTCCTGCCTTTGAATAATAAAGAACTGTCATTTTGTACTTCATGCTTCCAATGCCTCCAAAACTTTATTATATCTATGATAACATAAAATTCTATAGAAAAAAATGAACAAATCAATAATTTTAAAAAGAATCACTACTAAATTTTGGAACTATTTCTATGGATATTTCACAAAGTTAACTATTTTTATCTACTTGGTGGAACGTTTTTAAGTTACCGGACTTTTCACTTCGTTTTTCCAGTTCCGCCAATACATCTGTCAGCGGGATTCCCTCGTTCACCATCATTACCATCAGGTGATAAAGCAGGTCAGAGATTTCCAGCACCGTCTCCTGATTGTCGCCGTTTTTCGCGGCGATTATGGTTTCGCTGCACTCTTCGCCGACCTTTTTTAAGATTTTATCCAAGCCCTTTTCAAACAGGTAACAGGTATAAGACCCCTCCTTAGGGTGCTCCCTTCTATCGATTACCGTTTGATACAGCGCTTCTAAAATTTCATTGGACCGCATGGTCGATTCCCCCTTATTAAACTTTTTTAATCTCTTTGAAAAAGCAGCTATGGGCGCCAGTATGGCACGCAGGGCCGGCCTGTTCCACTTGAATTAAAAGGGTATCGTCATCGCAATCTCCAAAAATGGAGACCACCTTCTGCAGGTGGCCTGAGGTGGCCCCTTTATTCCAAAGCTCTTTTCTGGAACGGCTGTAAAACCATGTGTACCCGGTATCCAGGGTCAGCTGCATAGACTCCCGGTTCATATATGCCAGCATCAGCACATCACCGGTGGAAGCTTCCTGAACAATCGCCGGCAAAAGTTCGCTTTTTTGAAAATATTTATCTGTAAAGGCATTTCCCTTTGCAAGAAAAATCGCCTGCTGCAAATCGATTCCTCCAGTATACAGCGCCTTTCCACAGATGGCTCCATATAGGTTTTCATCCCGCAGATTCCGAATATCTTCCAGGGTTGAAACCCCGCCGCTTGCGATAATATCGCAGTTTACGGCTTTCTTCAGCTTTTTCAATTGTACTAAATTCGGCCCTTGAAGCATGCCGTCTTTCGCGATATCTGTAAAGATGATAACCTTTACTCCGATTTCCTCCATTTTCTTTGCTAAGTCCAGATAATAGACGCTGGATGTATCCAGCCACCCCTCTGCCGCAACCATTTCATCCCTGGCGTCGATCCCCACGGCAATCTGTTCGCCGTATTTCTCTACGGCTTTGGCGACAAACCGCGGCTCTTTCACCGCCGCTGACCCTAATATTACCCGGGAAATCCCGTTTTGCAGGTAATAATCCACCGTCTCCATGTTACGGATGCCGCCGCCCAGTTCTACTTTTAGTTTTGTCTTCTGGGCCACATCCAGAAAAATCTTCTGGTTCACCATGGCGGCGTCTTTGGCGCCGTCTAAATCCACCATATGAATCCACTCGGCGCCCGCCTCTTGGAAGGATAAGGCGGTTTTAATAGGGTCTTCCGCGACTTGATGCGCGGTCTGATAGTCGCCCTTTTGCAGACGGACACAAACTCCGTCTTTAATATCAATCGCAGGCAATATAATCATGTCGTTGTTTCTCCTTATAAGCTTCCTTTAGTAGAGAGCACGCCGTCTCCGGTTTTCTGAACCGCCGCCTTTAAGGCGTGAGCCGCCGCTTTATAAAGGGCCTCCGTCATGTGGTGAGAATTTTTCCCATATTCGCATTTCAAATGCAGAGTAATGCCCGCCTGAAACGCTAATGCCCGGAAAAACTCCTCTGTCATGCAGGAATCGTAATCCCCAATTTTTTCTTCGGGAAACACCGCGTCAAACACCAAAAACGGCCTGCCGCTGATATCTATCGCGGAAAACGACAGTGCCTCGTCCATGGGAACGAAAAAGGAACCAAACCGCCGGATACCGCCCTTGTCCCCTAACGCCTCGCGCAGAGCCTGGCCGATAACAATGCCCGTATCCTCAATGGTGTGGTGGCAGTCCACATATAAATCGCCCTCGGTATGCACTTTCAGGCCAAAGCCGCCGTGTACCGCGAAAGAGTTGAGCATGTGGTCAAAAAAACCCACGCCGGTAGAAATTTCCACCGGGCCTCCGTCTAGGGACAGCCACACGGAAATTTGCGTTTCTTTGGTGGTTCTGGTAATTTCAGCCGTTCTCATTGTTTTCCCTCCTCGTTTTGAAACCACTGACGCCACAGTCCGATGAAAATATCAATTTCTTCCGGGGACCCTGCGGTAATCCGCAGGTAATCTCCCATACAGCGGATCGCCACCTGGTTTTCCAGCAAATACTGAAAAATCTGTTTCGCTTTTTCCGGAGATTCCGGTTTGACAAAAACAAAGTTAGTGGTCGGTTTCCACATCTGATATTTCCCGGGAAATTCCCTTTGCACAGCCAGCAGGGCGTTATAAAGGCTCTCCCGCTGGCGGATAATCTGCTCTCTGGCCTGTTCCAGGGCTTCTTTATGTTCAAACAAGACCGTTCCCGCGGCCTGGGTAAAGGAATTCACATTATAAGGTGATTTTACCGCTCTGAGCGCGTTGGACAGCTTTTCATTGGCTACGGCAAAGCCCAAACGGATGGCGGCGCAGCCAACCGCTTTCGAGCTGGTACGGAGAATCATCAGGTTATCGTATTGCTCCACTTCTGAAAGCAGAGACTGGTCCCAAAAATCCATATAAGCCTCATCCAGCACCACCAGGCCATCCACCGAGCGGATCAGCCTTCTCACCTGATCCCGATCTAGTCCCAAGGAGGTAGGGTTGCAGGGATTGGAAAATAGGATCATCTTGGCGCCGGTATCCTTCGCCTTTTGAATCAGCCTGTCTACATTAATGGTTAGCTCCGGCCCTTTCTCCAAAAC
This sequence comes from uncultured Ruminiclostridium sp., assembly GCA_902490005.1. GTDB lineage: Bacteria > Bacillota > Clostridia > Oscillospirales > Acutalibacteraceae > Clostridium_A. The sequence continues at coordinate 186,895 of CABUCM010000001.1, read as the reverse complement.
CACACAGTTCACCTCGGAAATGGAAGCGTAAAACTGGTACATGGAGAAATCCGGCGCTGCCGTCAGCATGGTGTCGCCTTTCATCAGAAAGGCGTTGGCCAGAATAGAAATCAACTCATCGGAGCCGTTTCCCGCGGTGACAAATTTGGCATCGATATGGTAGTAGTCCGCAAAGGCCCTGCACAAAGCCTTCGCGGCAGGATCCGGATACCGGTTAAAATCCAATTGAGACACTCGATTCTGGATTTCGGTTAAAACCGGTTCCGGCAGAGAGAGATAGGATTCGTTTGCGTCCAGACGAACCCGGAAAGCGCCGCTGATCGGGTTATAAGGAGTTAATTCCCTGATTTTTTCATTTAAAGCGTAAGGCATTACGCCCACCTCCCTTTCATTCCATCAGAATCTCACTTCAACAGAGTGGGCGTGGGCAGTCAGTCCTTCCGCCTGGGCGATGGCGACAATATCGTCTTTCGCTTCTTTTAAAGAGTCTTCCGTATAGTAAATAAAGCTGGATTTTTTAATGAAGCTGTCCACAGACAACGGAGAAAAGAACCTGGCGGTACCGGAGGTAGGCAGCACGTGATTGGGTCCCGCAAAGTAATCCCCCAAAGGCTCCGGGCTGTAATTTCCCAGGAACACCGAGCCGGCATTATCCAGCCTGCCGATATACTCCATCGGGTTGGCGCAGCAAACTTCTAAATGTTCCGGCGCCAGCTCGTTGGCAAAGTCTACCGCCTCTTCCATGCTGCGGCAAACTAAAATCATACCGAAATCCCGCAGGGAAGCCTGGATAATTTCTTTTCTGGACAGAGACTGCACCTGTTTTTCCAGTTCTTTTCTGGTTTGCTCCGCCAGCTCCTGGGAAGGGGTCAGCAGAATCGCGGAGGCCAGCTTATCGTGCTCCGCCTGGGACATCAAGTCTGCCGCCAAAAATGCCGGCTTTGCCGTTTCGTCGGCCAGAATCAAAATCTCGCTGGGACCGGCGATCATATCGATATCCACCACACCGTACAGCTGCTTTTTCGCTGTTGCCACAAAAATATTGCCCGGCCCCACGATTTTATCCACCTTCGGCACCGCCCGGGTACCAAAGGCCAAAGCCGCTACCGCCTGGGCGCCGCCCATTAAAAATACCCGGTCTACCCCGGCGATGGAGGCAGCCGCTAAAATGTCCGGGTTTGGCTTGCCGTCTTTGCCCGGCGGGGTGACCATAATCAATTCCTCCACACCGGCTATTTTGGCCGGAATGGCGTTCATCAGCACTGAAGACGGATAAGCCGCCGTGCCCCCCGGCACATAAAGGCCCACCCGGTGCAGGCCGCGAATGCGCTGGCCCAAGATCACGCCGTCTTTTTTCGTTTCCAGCCAGCTTTGCTGCACCTGGCGGCGGTGAAAATCCGCGATATTGTCCGCGGCCCGGCGCAGAGCGTTCAAAAATTCTAGGCCACGGCTGGTTTCGGCTTCTTTCAGTTCTTCTTTGGTAATTTCCAGCCGCCGCGGCGCTTTGCCGTCGAATTTTATCGTATATTCCCGAACGGCCTCGTCCCCTTTTTCCTTTACCTGGGCAATAATCCGGGACACCGTCTGATTTACTTTTTCATCCACTTCTCCGCTTCTTTTCTTCAATTGGCGGATAAATTCCAATTCTGCCGCTCCGTCCGCTTTAACAATAGGGATCATTTTGTTTCCTCCTTTTTCCGCCGCAGCGCTTTTTTCGCCGCCTCCATGCGGTCGGCCAGGTCTTCAATTTCCCGCTTTCTCAGCTTTAAGCTGGCCACGTTAGCGATGAGCCTGGCAGAAATGGGGGCCACGTCGTCGATGACCTCCAAACCGTTCTCCTTTAAGGTAGAACCGGTTTCTACAATATCCACAATGGCGTCGGACAATCCCAGCAAGGGAGCCAGTTCCACCGACCCCTCGATTTTGATAATCCTGACGTCCATGCCTTTTTCTTCCACATAATTCCTGGTGACATTGGGATACTTGGAGGCGATTGTTTTCGCCGAGTACCCGCCGAAGAAATCTTTATTTTTCGGCCCCGCCAACGCGAACTTGCATTTGCCGAAGCCCAAATCTAAAATCTCATAAAAGCCGGTGCCGTTTTCCAGAATAGTATCTTTTCCCACCACGCCTAAATCACAGACGCCGTGCTCCACATAGGTGATCACATCCGCCGCTTTCGCCAGCACCGCTTCGATCTCTCCGTTGCCTACCGGCAAAATCAGCTTTCTGCCTTTATCCCGAAGGGCGGCGCAGTCCAGGCCCATTTCTTCAAATAAACCTACGGTATCCCGCTCCAAGCGCCCCTTGGTCAGGGCAATTCTGAGAGGTTTCATTTTGTTTCCTCCCTTATAATAATTTGGTTTCAATCTCAGAACCGACAAAATCGATTCTGGGAATTTTTTTCGTTTTCGCGTAATCAACGGCGGCTTCTCTTGTTTCAAACACGCTGTTTTCACAGGACAATCCGCTCATTTTCAGGGAATTGCTGTAATCCAGCGCCTTGATCTCGCATCCGTCATCCCCGTGAATCAGGACATCCGCCGTTTTCTGAGGCGGAATATTTCCACGGTCCATCATCAGCTTGGTCAAAGCATTGTTATCAATGGCGAACCCGATAGCCGGCATAGGAGAATCAAATGCCTCCAACAGACGGTCGTAACGCCCGCCGCTTAGCACCGCGTCGCCAGAGCCAAGCACATAACCGCTGAACACGATATCGCTGTAATAATCATTCCGATGTACCAGCCCAAGGTCGATCATCAGCTTATTGCCCATACCAAGCCTTGCCAGCTTCTGGTATAAGCCCTTTAAGTATTCCAAAGGCTCCTGCGCCTCCTGGATCTGAGAACACAAGGCAAAAGCCTCGTCAAAGACCTCTTCGCCGCCGAACAGCCTGGGCAGCTTGCGAATCGCCAGCACCGCCTGGGATTGCTCCAGCCGGTCTAAAATCGTATCCAAAGCGGCGTAATTTTTCTGCTCAATAGAACTGCGGATGGTTTCCCTCACCTCGTCATCAATGGGCAGCTCCTTCACCAGAGCCCGGAAAAAGCCGGCATGGCCCAGTTCAATCCGGTAATCCGGGACGCAGCGGCTTAAAGCCTCTACCGCCGTGGTGAGCACCTCTAGATCCGCCCGGACGCCGCTGGCGCCCAACAGCTCGATCCCGCTTTGATTCACTTCATTATTCCGCCCCCGCAGGCTGGGATAATTATGGTAAACCTTTTGGGTATAGTAAAGCCGCAGAGGCTTTGGCTCGTTTTGCAGCCGGGCAGCGGTCAGCCGGGCAATGGGTAAAGTAGAATCCGGCCGCACCACCATCAGCCTGCCTTTATTGTCGGTGACCTTGAACATAAACTCCTGGGGAATGGTGGACTCTCCCTGGGAAAACACGTCGTAATATTCCAGCCCTGGGGTAATTACCTCATGAAAACCTCTGGACTGGAACACGCTGGCAAGCAATTTTTCAATATTCCGGTAGGTAAGGCATTCCTCAAAAAGGATGTCTCTGGTTCCTTCCGGTGTGATCTTACAATATTTTTTCATAAGTAAAAACTCTCCAAAAAAAGTGATAACGCTTTAGCGTGCTACTATAATAACACGATAAACTATCGCTGTCAACTTTTTTCTTAAAATAACGTCATTTGGCTGCTGTCCGGCAATCCCTGGAACGCGCCGGTTTCCTTCAGGGTTTCAATGACCGCCTTACCCACCTTGGCTCTGGCCTGGAAATCATCTATAGAGATAAACTCCCCGCCGGTTTCCCTCGCGGCAGCCAAGGTAGCGGCGGCGGCGCCACCCACCCCCGGCAAAGAACCGAACGGCAGGCGGATTTTGCCGTCCTCCACCAAATACTTTCTGGCGTCGGATTTATAGATATCAATGGGAAGAACCTGGATGCCCCTGGCCAGCATTTCATTGACGATTTGCAATGTGGCGTAGCTGGCGTTATCCTTGGCGCTGGCTTCCTTTCCCTTCTGCTGAATTTCCAGCATCTTAGCCCGAACCGCGTCTTTTCCCTTCACCACCACGGCGGCGTCAAAATCCTCGCCCCGGACGGTAAAATAAGCGGCGTAATACTCCACCGGGCGGTGTACCTTATACCAGCCCAGCCGCAGGGTGGAAATCATATAAGCGGCGGCGTGGGCCTTGGGGAACATGTATTTAATCTTTAAGCAGGACTCGATATACCATTCCGGCACGCCGTGGTCCCGCATGGCCTGGTAATGCTCTTCTGTCAGCAGTTTTTTGGCCTTTCCCTTTCGGGTGATCTCCATGATCTTAAACGCCATTTTGGGCTCTAAGCCCTTGTGGAGCAAATAAGTCATAATGCTGTCACGGGTACCGATTACCTCGGAAATGGTACAGGTTTTATTGGCGATCAAGTCCTGGGCGTTGCCGATCCAAACGTCGGTGCCGTGGGACAGGCCGGAAACCTGCAGCAGGTCGGAAAAGGTCTTGGGCTGGGAATCAATGAGCATTTGGCGCACAAAATGGGTACCCACCTCCGGCAGGGAAAACGTGCCGGTTTGAGAATCGATGTCCTCCGGCTTCACCCCTAAGGCCTCTGTGGAGGTAAACAACGACATAACCTCCGGGTCGCTCATGGACACATCCATCACGTTGATGCCGGTATAATCCTCCAAATAACGGTAAATAGAGGGAACATCATGGCCCAGTTCATCCAGCTTGCAGATGGTATCGTGGATGGAATGGAAGTCGAAGTGGGTGGTGATATTATCAGAGTTCTGGTCGTTGGCGGGATGCTGCACCGGGCAGAAGTCGTAAACCTCCATGCCTCTGGGCACGACCACCATGCCGCCGGGGTGCTGGCCGGTGGTCCGCTTAACGCCGGTGCATCCCGCAGCCAATCTGGCCTCCTCCGCCCGGTGCATCATAACGCCTTTGCTTTCGGCGTATTTTTTCACAAAGCCGATGCCGGTTTTTTCCGCCACCGTGGCGATGGTGCCGGCCTTGAACACATTGTCCTTGCCGAACAGGGTTTCCGTATACCGGTGGGCGTCGCTTTGATACTCACCGGAAAAGTTCAGGTCGATATCAGGGGTTTTATCGCCGTCGAAGCCCAGAAAGGTTTCAAATGGGATATCGTGGCCATCCCGATGGTATGGGGTACCGCATTCCGGACAATTTTTGTCCGGCAGGTCGAAGCCGGAACCCACGGAGCCGTCGGTTATAAACTCGCTGTGGTGGCAGTTAGGGCACACATAATGGGGGCACAGCGGGTTTACCTCAGAAATACCAGACATGGTGGCCACAAAGCTGGAGCCAACGGAACCACGAGAGCCTACCAGGTAACCGTGGGCCTCGGAATCCGCCACCAGCTTTTGGGCTGTCATATACAACACCGAGAAGCCGTGCTTGGTAATGGAGGAAAGCTCCCGGTCCAGGCGGTCATATACGATCTGCGGCAGAGGGTCACCATACATTTTTTTTGCCCGCTCCCAGGTAATGGTGGTAAGCTGCTCCTCCGCCCCGTCGATGAACGGCGGGAACACCCCTGGCGGAATGGGACTGACGTCTTCCACCTCTTCCGCGATTTTGTTGGGGTTCTCCACCACCACCTCATACGCCTTATCCTTGCCCAAATAGGCAAACTCCTGGAGCATCTCCGGCGTGGTCCGGTAATAGAGGGGCGCCTGTTGGTCCGCGTCGGTAAAGCCCTGGCCGGCCATCAGGATTTTCCGGTAATCGCTGTCGTGAGGATCCATAAAGTGAACGTCGCAGGTGGCGACCACCGGCTTATTCAGCTCCTCCCCCAACTTGATAACCGTGCGGTTAAACTCTTTCAGCTGCTCCTCGGACTGAACCGTGCCATCCCGGAGCATGAACATATTGTTGCCCAAGGGCTGAATTTCAAGATAATCGTAAAACTTAGCGATGCTCACCAGCTCGTTCCAGGGCTGGCCGGATATAATGGCCCGGAACAATTCTCCCGCTTCGCAGGCGGAGCCGATCAGCAAACCCTCCCGGTGCTTCATCAGCACGCTTTTGGGGATTCTCGGCTTTTTATAGAAATAATTCAGATGGGCGTAGGAAATTAGTTTATACAGGTTTTTCAGTCCTGTTGGGTTTTTTACCAGTATAATCTGATGGTAAGAACGCAGCTTTTTAATATCCCCGCCCGCTAGAGCCGTATTGATCTGGGACACGTTGCCGATACTATAATCCTCCTGAAGCCGCTGAAGCAGTACCAAAAAGATATTAGCCAGCACCATAGCGTCGTCGCTTGCCCGGTGATGGTTAAAGGGCGCCAGCTTCAAATGCTTTGCCACTGTGTCCAGCTTATGGTTTTTGATGCCGGGCAGCATGGTGCGGCACATGGGCACCGTATCCAGATAGGTATTGGTAAAGTCCAAATTATGCCGCGTCGCCACCGCCTGGATAAAGGAGGTATCAAACGGCGCGTTATGGGCCAGCAGAACCGGCTCGGTGCCGCAGAATTCTAAAAAGGCCTTTACCGCTTCTTTTTCCTTGGGTGCGTCGATGACCATACTGTCGTTGATCCCGGTCAGCTCCGTGATTTTCGCCGGGATGGGCCGTTCCGGGTTCACAAAGGTATTGAACACATCGGTGATTTCCCCGTTGTGAATCCGCACCGCGCCGATTTCCGTAATCCGGTCATTGGCGGCGCTTAAGCCTGTGGTTTCCAAGTCGAAGGAGACATAATCTCCATCAAATGGCATTTCGCTGTCCCCTTTGACTACAGGCACCATATCGTTGACAAAATATGCTTCCGTGCCGTAAATGACTTTCATTTCCCCGCCCTTGCCGCGGATCGCGTTCACCGCGTTCATGGCGTCAGGGAACGCCTGGGCCACGCCGTGGTCGGTAATGGCGATGGCCTTGTGGCCCCAGGAATAGGCCCGGTTAATTAAATCCGCCGCCGGGGTCACGCCGTCCATGGACGACATGTTGGTATGTAGATGAAGCTCCACCCTTTTTACCGGGGCATCGTCCACCACCTTTACTCTTTCCACCGTACTCAGGCTCCGGGGTCGGATGATCACCTCACGGTCGTATTTATCGTAGCTTACCTCGCCCCGGATCAATAGGCACATGCCCTTAGATATCGTGTCAAGAGGTTTACATAAACTTTTCGCCTCAATGATCTTCAGCGTTTGAGAGCTGGTATAATCTGTCACGTTGATGGAATAAATTTTTTTGCTTCCGTCACGGGTTTCCCGCTGCTCGGCGGAAAACACCTCGCCCCAGATCGTAACGTTACCCGCGTCCGGAGTCACCTTGGCGATGGGCATCGGCTGGCCCTTTATGGGCTTGCCATAAAGCACCTTTGCGGTGGAGAGCACCACCTGGGGATACAGGTTGTCCCCTTCCCGAATGGTTATAGGGGCGGTATCCTTTCGTTTCCCCTCGAAATTCTTGCTTTCGTAGGTTTCAATTTCCTCCACCACTCGTTTTCGCTCTTCCTTCACCTGGCGGATCGCCCGGTGTTCCTGGTAAACGGCGCTGTCCGCCTCGATGGATGTAACCCCATCGAAATCCACTTGAAAAGATTTCCCGAATTCCGTTTGGATCAGCTTAGCAAGCTCTTTATCAAACCTTTTGCTTTTCAAAATTTCCGCGCCGCCGTGGGTTAAGGTCACCGTCAGGCAGTTGCCGTCCACCTTGGCGGTGGAATCCTTCACTGTGCCGTTCAGGCTGGCGATGCGCCGCCGCAGCTCTTCCATCAGTTCTGGATAATAATCCGCGGAAAACGCCTCCGCGGGAAAGTGAGGCTGAATGCTGACGGAATTTAAATTTAATGCCGACTTTTGCAGCTTTTTTTCCCCATCAAAAAGGACGCGGCGCTTCACAAGATTGTCAAACGCCACATCCAGCTCCATTTTCCTATTTTTAGAGTCAATTTTCATAGCCTGGACCATGCCTGGACCAAGCTGAGATAACAGCTCCTGATCTTTTAAATAGCCTTGAAACAGTTCGCCAAAGTTTTTCAAAAAAGACACCTCAGTCATTTCAATCCATGGATTCGATTTCCTTCAATAATTCCCGCAATAATTGATCCTCCGGCACTTTTCTGAGGACTTGTCCCTTTTTGAAAATTAAGCCCTCTCCGTTGCCGCCGGCAATGCCAATATCCGCTTCCCGGGCCTCGCCCGGGCCGTTGACCACACATCCCATCACCGCCACGGTCAGGTCCTTTTCACAGTCTCTTAACGCTTCCTGTACCTGATTAGCCAAACCGATTAGGTCGATTCTAGTGCGCCCGCAGGTAGGGCAGGAAATTAGCTGGATCCCCTTCGTTTCGATTTCCAGGGCTTTCAGCAGGTCTTTTGCCGCGTAGATCTCCTTCACCGGGTCCGCGGTCAGGGATACCCGTATGGTATCGCCAATGCCCTCCAGCAGCAAAGCGCCGATCCCGGCGGAGGATTTGATCATCCCCAGCCGTTCGGTGCCCGCCTCTGTAACCCCCAGGTGCAGTGGGTAATCACAGACCTGGCTGGTCAGCTCATAAGCTTTCACCATGGTGGGAACATGAGATGATTTCATAGAAAGGACAATATCGGTAAAATCATATTTTTCTAGCAGCGAGGCGTGGTATAACGCGCTGTCCCGCAAAGCCTCCGGCGTGGGATGGCCGTATTTTGCTAAAAATTCCTTTTCCAGAGAGCCGGAATTCACCCCGATGCGGATGGGTATGCCCTTTTGGCGGCAGGTATCCGCCACCGCCTTAACCTTGCTCTCATCGCCGATATTTCCCGGATTGATGCGGATTTTATCCACCCCTGCCTCTGCGGATTCCAAAGCCAAGCGGTAATCAAAATGAATATCCGCCACCACCGGTATGGTAAGGGCGGATTTGAGAGCGTAAACCAGCTTCACCGCTTCCCTATTGGGAACGGCGATTCTAACGATATCACAGCCAGCGTTTTCCAAGGCAAGGGCCTGCTCCACGCTTTTTCCAATTTGGTCCGCGGGAACGTTCAGCATAGACTGGACGGTGATTTTGCTTTCGCCGCCTATGGGGATCCCGCCTACCGTCACTTGTTTTTTCAGCTTACGTTTTATCATCCGCCGATACCCTTTCCTGTCACCAGTCTCAAAACGTCGCTGAAGGCGATTACCACCATCAGCACCATCAAAAGAACAAATCCCGCCGCGTGCACCCAGCCTTCATACTTGGCGGGCACCTGTTTGCGGAAAATCAGCTCGATGAGCAAAAACACCAATCTGCCGCCATCCAGCGCGGGCAGGGGAAGTAAATTGACAATACCCAGGTTCACCGTGATAATGGTCATCATCAGCAGGATATTGTTGATGGCTGTTTTTACATTCACGGAAAGGCCTTGAGACGCCGATTGGGCGATAGCCTGGGCCGCGCCGATGGGCCCAGCCATATCGTTAAGGCCATATTTCCCCGTCAGCAAGCCCACCAGGCTGGTCCAAACCATGCGGACGGTGGATACTGTATAGGAACAGGACATTTTGAGCAATGTCCAGGGATTTTTCTCAATGCCGTAAACCCTGAAATCGATGGAAAGGTAGGTCTTCCCGTCGCTATCCGTTACTTTGGGAAACTCCAGGTCGTTCAAGGCCACAACCTGGCCATTCCGGTAAACCTCCATATCCACGGTTAGCTTGCCGCCGTTTTCCAGCGCCTGGGCGATCCGCTGGTCAGAGGCCAGGGCAAAGCTCATATCCCGGTCGGTATATACCCGGTAACCGTTAATAGAGACCACCTCATCCCCCTTCTGCAAACCGCTTTGCTGGGTCAGGGAATTTTCCGTAAATTCGGCTATGGTAGTCGAACTGAAAGCGCTTTGCTGTCCAATGATAATCATCATCAGCACCACGCCCAGCAGAATATTCATGATGGCGCCGGCGACTACCACGATAATGCGTTTCCACACCGCTTTGTTGCCGAAAGCCTTGGGGTCGTCGCTTGTTTCGTCTTCCCCCTCCATGGCGCAGAAGCCGCCGATGGGGAACGCCCGCAAAGAGTATTCCGTCTCTCCCCGTTTAAAATGAAGCAGCTTGGGGCCCATACCCAAAGCAAACTCGTTGACTCGAATGCCGGAAAGCTTTGCCGAGATAAAATGTCCAAATTCATGAGACAAAATAATGAACTCAAACAAAAGCACGGCGAAAATAATCAATAAGATATTGATGACAACCTCGGGAATAACAATCACCTCAAATTAATCAGCTTCCCGCAACACAAATTCTCTTGCATCCCGGTCTGCCTTTAGAATATCCTCCAACTTGGTAAGCTCCCTGTCCGCCTGCCGCTCAATTGCCATGGCCACCATTTTGCCAATCTCCAAAAAGGAAATCTTTTTCTGTAAAAACAGCGCCACCGCCTGTTCATTGGCTCCATTGGCCGCCGCCGGAGCCGTTCCTCCTAATATCATAGCCTGTTTACAGGCTTTTAAGCAAAGGAAATTTTCTTCATCCGGCGGGAAGAAAGTCAGCGACCCGATTTGCGTCAAGTCCAACTTCTTCACAGGGGATCCCACCCGTTCCGGATAAGTTAAAGCGTATTGAATGGGAATCCGCATATCCGGCACCCCTAGCTGCGCCAGCACCGAATGATCCTGAAATTCCACCATGGAATGGATAATGCTCTCCCGGTGAACCACCACGTCCACAGCGGAGATAGGCATATCGAAAAGCCAAGACGCTTCCATGATCTCCAGCCCTTTATTCATCATGGTGGCGCAGTCGATGGTTATTTTCGCCCCCATATTCCAATTGGGATGCTTTAAGGCCTGTTCCGGGGTAACCTGTTCCAGCTCTTTTAGGCTTTTTCCAAAAAACGGGCCGCCGGAAGCGGTTAAAATCAGTTTTTTCAGTGCCTTTTTCCCCGGGCTGCCCTGCAGGCATTGAAAAATAGCGGAATGCTCGCTGTCCACCGGATAAACCGGCACCCCGTGTTTTTTTGCTTCCGCCATGACCAACGCGCCGCCGGCCACCAGGGTTTCCTTATTGGCCAGGGCGATTTTTTTGTTGGCCTTTATTGCCTCTAAAGTAGGGCAAAGCCCTACCATCCCTACTACGGAATTGAACATCATTTCCGCACTGGGCAGGGTAGCCGCTTCGATCAGGCCCTCCATTCCCGTGCCGATGCGGGTTGGGCAGTCCTTCACCCTTTCCTTTAATTCTTTTCCAAGGGCAACATCATAAATGGCAGCAAACTCAGGCCGGAATTCCCGAATTTGCTGCTCCAAACACTCGATATTCTGATAAGCCGCCAGGGCTTTAATTTGAATGCCCAGATTTCGGACAATATCCAGAGCCTGAGTTCCAACCGAACCTGTAGAACCCAGCAAAGACAGGGTCTGAATCATAATTATGCAACGCCTTCCTAATTTATCCATTGATCTTTGATCCGTCTCAAAATGAAGTGCGGTACAAAGACAGCCCATTTTTTCAAAAGCCCTGAGAATCCAGGGCTTACGGTCAAAAAGAGGTTAAATGGTAATTACCGGATAGATCGTACTGATAAAATAAATCATAGGCACGACGAAAATCACGCTGTCAAACCGGTCCAAAAGGCCGCCGTGGCCCGGCAGGACATTTCCAAAATCCTTGATATGGCATCCCCTTTTTACCAAGGAGAAGCTTAAGTCCCCGATGATGGAAAGGCCCGCCCCCACCAAGGATAGAATAATCACGGCCACATAGTGAATTTTAACGCCCTGGGGGAAAATCCAATATTGGAAAATCAGGCAGGTGGCTACCGTACACAGCACGGAAACCACCACGCCGCCCACAGCGCCCTCCACGCTTTTTTTCGGGCTGATGTTGGGGCACAGCTTGTGCTTTCCCATGGCAGAGCCGATAAAATAAGCTCCCGCGTCGGCTGTCCATGGCAGCACCAGGCAAATTACAATATAGAATACCCCTATGGTATTGTGCGCCGCCCCGCCGATATCCCGAAGCTGGCAGATCAATCCCAGAGGATAGCTAATAATCAGGGATAAGGAATAAAGCACCGCTAAGTCCTTGAAAGTAATGGTCTTATGCAAGGCAATCAAAACACAGAACATCACAACGGCGTAAAGAAAGCAGGCGCGGTTAAAGTAGGTAAACCCAAATAAAGGCATAATCAAAGAAAACGCCAGCGCCGGGATCACCATTCCATATATTTTCTGAACCCCCATAGCGCAGCACACTTCAAACACAGCGACGGCGCTGACCGCCGCCAGAGAAAGATTAAGAAGAATCGGAAACCTGCCGTTGAATACCAAAACCAGAACCACATAGGTGATCCCGAATATCGCAGACATCAATCGTTTCGCCATTTAAACCCCTCCAAACCGACGGTTGCGTTTTGCGTATTCATCCAATGCAGCTTCCAAATCGGTGGTTTTAAAATCCGGCCACAAAATATCCATGATAATATATTCCGTATAGGCGGACTGCCATAACAGAAAATTGGAAATTCTCTGCTCTCCGCTGGGCCGAATGATCAAATCCGGATCCGGCTGTCCCGCGGTATATAAGTGACCGGCGAAAAGCTCCTCTGTAATATCCTGCTGCCGAAGCCTGCCCGCAGCCACCTCTTGAGAAATCTGTTTTACCGCCCGGAGGATTTCATCTCTTCCGCCGTAATTCATAGCGATATTCAGAACCATACCGGTACGGTCCTTGCAGACTTCCCTGGTTTCTTCTATCAATTGGCGCAATTCAGGAGAAAACGCTTCCGTATCCCCGATAAAGCGCACCTTTATATCATCATCCCGGAAATCCCGGAGGGATTCCTCCAAATACTGCTTGAACAGCTTCATCAAGCCGTTGATTTCCGCAGACGGGCGTTTCCAATTCTCAGTGGAAAAAGCGTAAACGGTTAAATACTCAATTCCAATCTTTGCACAATACCGTGTAATGGTTTTAAAATTCGCCGCGCCAACCGTGTGGCCCGCGGACCGGGGCAGGCCCTTTTTTTTCGCCCACCGGCCATTGCCATCCATAATAATTCCCAAATGCCGGGGCAAAACCCGTTCTTCCTGCTGAAACTGGGAAGATTCCCCCTTTGATTTTGAAAATAAGGCCAAATAAAATCACATCACATTCTTTTCGGCAGGGCAAAGCGCGCCGCTCCACCCTGCCGTTTTCTGTCCTGTCTTCAAAAAACAATCAGATCGCCATGATCTCTTTTTCTTTCTCCTGTGATACAGACTCGATTTCCTTGACGAATTTGTCAGTCTGGGTCTGCATTTTCTTTTCCGCGTCCTTCAGGTCATCCTCAGTGATTTCGCCGTTTTTCTTCATCGCTTTGAGTTTGTCGATGGCATCCCGGCGAATGGAGCGGATAGCCACCTTGGCCTCTTCTTCCATTTTTTTGATGTCTTTTACGATATCCCGGCGGCGGTCCTCAGTGAGAGGCGGAAAAATCAAACGGATGATCTTGCCGTCGGTCTGGGGATTAATTCCCAGGTCAGAGGTTTGGATGGCCTTTTCCACCGCGTGGACCACCGACTGGTCCCAAGGGGAGATCGTCAAGGTGCGGGCCTCGGTGACGGAAACCGCCGCAAGCTGGTTGATGGCGGTGGGGCTGCCGTAATAATCCACCATAATTTTATCCAGCACCGCCGGATTGGCTCTGCCGGCACGGATGCCGGCAAATTCCGAGGTAAGGGCGTTTATGGTCTTGTTCATCTTTTTTTCTGCGTTTTCAAACACCTGCTTCATGTTAAAACCTCCAAGATCATTATTTTCGTATTTATCTCGCTTTAATCAATCCGCCGACATTTAAGTGCGGACAATGGTTCCAATGGGTTCACCGCAGACAGCTTTGGGGATATTATTGGGGTCTTCGATGCTGAAAACATAAATAGGAAGATTGTTGTCCCTGCACAGCGAGGCAGCGGTGCTGTCCATCACCTGTAAATTTTGGTTCAGCACATCAGAAAACGTCAGCTCATCGTATTTTTTCGCGTCCGGATTTTTGTGTGGGTCGCAGTCATACACGCCGTCCACCATGGTAGCCTTTAAAATAATATCCGCGTCAATTTCCGCGGCCCGCAGCGCCGCGGCGGTATCGGTAGAAAAGAAGGGATTTCCGGTTCCGCAGCCAAACACCACCACGCGGCCCTTTTCCAGATGGCGCACCGCCCGGTTGCGAATATAAGGCTCCGCCACCTGCTGCATGGCGATAGCCGTCTGCACCCGCACCGGAACCCCCATCTGCTCCAGGGCGTCGGCAACGCAAAGCGCATTCATTACAGTGGCCAGCATCCCCACATGGTCTGCCCTGGTGCGGTCCATATTGCCTGAGCTGCGGCCTCTCCAAAAATTGCCGCCCCCCACTACAATACCAATCTCCACTCCCATATCCGCGCAGGCCTTGATCGCCCTGCCGATGGAAAGCACCGTTTCATTGTTGATGCCGTGCTTATCGCCCCCGGCCAGAGACTCGCCGCTGAGCTTTAATAGAATACGCTTGTACTTTGGCTGCATTCAAACACGCTCCCTTATTATTTTTTCAAAAGCCCGGCTTAAACGCCGGACAGAAAAGCAATGCAAATTTCCTGGAAGGCCGTCTAAAATCCGCGGATTTTATTGCTGGCAATTCCAATATCTTCTTATTATTTTACTATAACCCCTGGTCAAAGTAAAGAGCTAATTAAACAGCTTGTTTTGCAATCCGGCGATTCTCCTTTGGCGCCTTTGGGTCTCTTCCGGGTCGATGGAAAGCTCCCCCTCGTCGCTGATCTGGAGCACATCTCCCTCTTTCGCCCCTTCGGGAAGCTCGTTTAAGGCGATGGCGAACATCCTTTTTTCCTGATCCTCACAGATCGCATATGTCCCCTCGAAGCGGTCAATGGCTAGCTTTTTCAATTTTCCTCATCCTTTTCCATAAAAATATGAAGCTGGTCACCATTCGTGGCCATAATAATGGTACCGTTTAAATCAGTGCGGAAGACTGACACGCCGTTTTCACTGAGCCGGTCCAACACTTGAGTTTTGGGCAGCTCGTTGCGGTCCTCTCCCACAGAAATCACCGCCGCCTGAGGCTTTACCGCATCCAGCAGTTCCTGGGAGGTGCTGGTCTTGCTGCCGTGATGGCCTACCTTCAGCACAGTGGACCGGAGATCATAACCCTGAGACAGCAAATCCTTCTCCGCGTTTTCCTCGGCGTCGCCCATAAATAAAAAGCTTACGTCTCCATAAGTCATTTTCAAAATAATGGAATTATCATTCATATCATCGTAAACTTTTTGTGGCCCGAGCACCTGGATCTCTAAACCGCCTAAGGAAAAACCATCTCCCACCGAGGGGCCTTCTACCGGAACCTGCCGGTATCCCAGGGCGAACGTCATGCCCTCATAGGCACTCGACTTCGGCAGCAGATCACCGGGCAAATCCGGCATGAGAAATTTCTTGACGTCAAACTCCATAATGACGTTGGCCATGCCGCCGATATGGTCCTTGTCAAAATGAGTGGCCACCGCTAAATCCACGTTTTCCACTCCCTGGCGTTTCAGGTAATTGGTTACCTGCCCAGAATATTCCACATCACCGGAATCGATCAGAATGTGCTTGCCGTTGCACCGGATATAAATGCCGTCGGCTTTTCCCACATCGATAAAATGAACGGACAAATCGTAGGAATCCGCTTCCTGAGAAACATCCGACACTCCGAAAAACTGGTAAATCCGTTTCCAATTGGGAACGCCGTCCACAGTTTGAAAGCTGATGACTGCGGCCGCGATTACGATAAACAAAACCGCCCCTAAGGCGATCAGCCTCTTTTTAGCCATACCAGAAAATGATTTCATAGCTATTTTTTCCTTTTTGGGGAACCCTTTCCCTTTTTCACCGTATGTTTTTGGGTTTTCGTCCTTCTGTCCTTCAGCACCGCCGCCGTCTTTGGGTCGGGCCGCACCAGGCATTGGGGCGCGGTGCCGATCAAATCCAGCCTGCCGGCTTTTTTCAGCGCCTCGATAACCAAGCCCTGGTTCTTGGGGTTAAAATATTGCAGCAGCGCCCGCTGCATGGCTTTTTCTTTTTCCGTTTTAGCAACGTACACTTCCTTCAGCGTGTAAGGGTCCAGCCCGGTATAAAACATACAGGTAGAAACGGTGCCCGGCGTAGGGTAAAAATCCTGAACCTGTTCTGGCCGGATTTTTTCCCGTTTTAAAAATAACGCCAGTTCCACGGCGTCCTTTAAGGTGGAACCGGGGTGGGAGGACATCAAATACGGAACCAGGTACTGTTCCTTTCCCGCTTCCCTGGTAATCCCGTAAAACTGCCGGGCAAACCGCAGGTACGCTTCAATGTGCGGCTTGCCCATAACATCCAGCACCGCCGCGGAGCAGTGCTCCGGCGCCACCTTCAGCTGGCCGCTGACGTGGTGCTGTACCAGTTCCCGGAAAAATTCCTGGTCCCGGTCCTCAATCAGGTAATCAAAGCGGATGCCGGAACGGATAAACACCCTCTTTACCTTGGGAAGCTTCCGTAGTTTTCGTAAAATCTCCAAATACTCGCTGTGATCCACCTGAAGCTGGGGGCACGGTTTTGGCGCCAAACACTTTTTTCCTTTGCACAGACCCGCTTTTTTCTGCTTTTCACACGAGGGAATTCTGAAATTAGCGGTAGGCCCCCCAACATCATGAATATATCCTTTAAACCGGGGATTTTCCGTCAGCTTTTTGGCCTCGGCAAGAATGGATTCCTGGCTGCGCACCGTTACCGCCCGGCCTTGATGATAAGCGAGAGAGCAGAAATTGCAGGCGCCAAAGCAGCCCCGGTTGTGGGTAATGGAAAACTCCACCTCTTTAATCCCCGGGACACCGCCTTCCTTTTCATAGGCAGGGTGGTACATCCGCTCGTATGGCAGGGCATAAACCCGGTCCAGCTCTTCCGTGGCCAAAGGGGGCATCGGCGGGTTCTGCACCACAATATGGCTCCCGTGGCGCTGAATGACTGTTTTGCCCCGCACCGCGTCGTGCTCGTCCTGCTGCTTGCGGCAGGAAACGGCGTAATCCCGTTTTGATTTGCACACCCGCTCATAGCTTGGGCATTCCACCGCCGGCCCGGGCTGGTAGTCCTGGGTTTTCACCGCGTAGCAAACCCCTTTGATATCGTATAGATCGCTTACCGGCAATCCCTGGTTCAACCTTCGGGCGATTTCCCGGGTCTGATTTTCTCCCATGCCGAAGGTCAGCAAATCCGCTTTGGCATCCAGCAAAACGGAAGGCCGTACCTTATCATCCCAATAATCATAATGAGCGAACCGGCGCAGGGAAGCTTCTAAGCCTCCTAAAATCACTGGGACATCGGGGTAAAGCTCCTTGCACTTACGGCTGTAAACGATAGAGGCCCGATCCGGGCGCTTTCCCGTCTGATTGCCCGGGGTATAGGCGTCGTCGCTCCGCTTCCGCTTGGCGGCGGTGTAGTGGGCCACCATAGAGTCAATATTCCCCGCGGTGACCATAAAAGCCAGCCGGGGTTTTCCAAAACGGGTAAAATCCCGATCGGTTTTCCAATCCGGCTGAGGAAGAACAGCGACCCGGAAGCCTTCGTCCTCCAGCACCCGGGAGATGATCGCCGCCCCGAAGCTGGGATGGTCTACATAAGCGTCTCCTGTCACCAGGACAAAATCCGCCTGGTCCCAGCCTCTCTGCTTCATTTCTTCATTTGTAATAGGTAAAAAAGCCATACCATTGTTTCCTTTATATTTCCCGGCAGCCGGAGAAACACTCCGGCAAGCCTGAAGGAATCCTCCCGCCAAACTGAAACGAGAGGATTCTGATTTTTTATTATTCTTCCGATTCATCCGCCTGGCGCATACTCATTTCCAGCCACTGCTGATAGGTAATCAGCACCTGGCGGGGCTTGGAGCCCGCGTAAGGGCCGATAATACCCATCTCCTCCATTTCATCAATGAGCCGCCCCGCTCTGGCGTAGCCCACGGAAAGCCGGCGCTGGAGCAAGGAGGTGGAAGCCTGTCCCGCCTCTACCACACACTTGACGGCCTCCTTCAGCACTGGGTCTTCTTCTTTTTCGTTGTCGCCGCCGGAATTTTTCCCAGACTCCGCCACCGCGTTCTTCTCGATTTCCTCGATGATATTCTGGTCGTAGGCGGATTCCTGCTGGCTCTTCTTGACGAAATCCACTACCTTTTCGATCTCCGCGTCGGTGACAAAACAGCCTTGGATACGCACCGGCTTTGGCGAGCCAACGGGAGCGAACAGCATATCCCCCCGGCCCAGCAGCTTTTCAGCGCCGCCGGAATCCAAAATCGTTCTGGAGTCTACCGCCGAAGATACCGCGAAGGCGATCCGGCTGGGGATATTGGCTTTAATGATACCAGTAATGACATCCACAGAGGGACGCTGGGTGGCGATCACCAGGTGCATGCCGGCGGCACGGGCCATCTGCGCCAAACGGCAAATGGAATCCTCCACCTCATTGGGCGCCGCCATCATCAGGTCCGCCAGCTCATCGATGATGATGACGATCTGAGGCATTTTTTCCAGCTTGATCTCCTGTCCGTTTTCATCCTTGGGGATTTCCTCTCCATCCGCAACAGGAGGCTTTCCGCCGTTGGCTGTTACCATACGGTTATAGGCGTGAAGGTCCCTGACGTTGTATTGGGCGAAAATCTTATACCGGTTCAGCATTTCGTTCACCGCCCAGTTCAGCGCGCCGGCGGCCTTTCTGGGGTCGGTGACCACAGGCACCAGCAAATGGGGGATCCCGTTATAAATTCCCAGCTCTACCACCTTGGGGTCTACCATCAGGAACCGAACCTCGCTGGGAGTGGATTTATATAAGAGGCTGATAATCAAAGAATTGATGCACACCGACTTACCGGAGCCGGTAGAGCCGGCGATAAGCAGATGGGGCATCTTCGCCAGGTCCGTCAAGGTCACCTGTCCGGCAATATCCCGGCCCAGGGTCACGGTGAGCTTGCTTTTCGCCAAACGGAAGCTGTTGGATTCTACCAGTTCCCGCATTTTGACGATATTGACTATCTTATTGGGCACCTCGATACCCACCGCCGCCTTGCCTGGAATAGGCGCTTCAATACGGACGCCGGACGCCGCCAGGTTCAAAGCGATATCGTCCGCCAGGTTGGTGATTTTACTGATTTTGACGCCCGCCGCCGGCTGCAGCTCATACCGGGTGACCGCGGGCCCCCGGCTGATATCCACGATTTTCGTCTGGACGCCAAAGCTTTTCAGGGTATCCACCAGCATCTGGCCGTAGGTTTGAAGCTCGTTGGTCACATCCCCCTCATCCAGCTCCGGAGAAGGGTCCAGCAGTTGCAGCGGCGGGAACCGGTAAGAGGTTTCCCCGTTTTCCCCTTCCGGATAAGGCTCCACCTTGATGGAAATAGACTGAGGGTCCGGCTGCTTCTGGGCGGGGTCGGATTTTGTTTCCGCCAGGTTTCGCTTCTTGGCCGCAAAGGCGGCCGCTGCCGCCGCCGCGCCGTTGTCGTCCATAGGCCTGTCCTCCAGCTTCTTCCTGGGCATAGCCCCGGCCATATCCAAACCAGAGGTAGGAATATTTTCTTCTTTTTGCCTGCGGCCTTTTTTCAAATCAGTGTCAATGGTGGGCAAAGGCGCACTGACAGCCCGCTTCAGCTGCTCCAGCTTATCATTGCGCTCCATAATTCCTTTTTTCATCGCGGCATCCGGCGAAATCACCGGATGGGCGGGCAAATCATCTAAAGAAATATCGATATTTGCGCCATCCTGGCGTTTGCGCTCCTGCAGCTCTAAAGCTTCTTTTTTCAGCCGGTGCTCTTCTCGTGTGTTGCCGATGTATTCTCCCGCCATATCCACCGGCTTGGTCACCGCGCGGAACAGCTGAATCAAGCTGGTGCCGGTCAAAATCATCAGGTTGACAAACAGCAAAAGGATAATTACGATCTTGGAGCCCGTCTCTCCCAGTACGGAAACAAAGGGGATTCCCAAAACGCCGCTGAATAACCCGGCGCCCTTCATCTGGGCTCCCAAAACGTATAATTCGGAAAGCTTCTGGAAATAGCTTTTTTCCGGCGACACCATATTGGCGTTGAAAATAAAGATACAGGCGCAGAATAAAATAATCATGGTAATGGAAAGCCAGATTTTCGTGCTCAGCTTCTGCACTGGCTTTTCCAAAGCAGTCGCCACGGAAACATATGTCAGCAGGATCGGCCAGCCAATGGCGCAGGAGCCGAACAAGCCCTGAATCATGGTGTGCAGCCAATTCCACACGCTGTCCCCAGGCACCAGCACCAGACAGAAAAGGAGGACGGACACGGCGAACAAAATGATCGCGAAGGTTTGATTCCGCGACTTCTTTTCTTCCATGGTTTTTTCTCGTTTTGCTGCGGCAGACGCCTTCGGCGGACGCCCGCGCTTTGCCGGTTGCTGTTTTCCCGCCGCCGGTTTTCGCTTAGGAGCGGACGTTCTATTTTTAGCAGAGGATGGTTTTTTGGTAGGTCTCGATCTTGTTCCAGCCACTATGTAATTCATCACCTTACATTATTTATAGTATGTAAAGGTACGTTTCCGTACCTTATTTTTTCACTTTTTTCGTAGGGCCCGCTTTTGTTGCTTCCCGCTTGCTCACAGGTTTTTTCCTCTGTGCTTTGGGAGCGGTGGTTTTCTTATCTTCCGCGCCCTCGTTTTCCCGGTAATCATCAATCATATCGTAAAGGCACTGCAAAGCGTCGGAAAGATTGCCCAGCCGGTCGATCAGGCCTTCCTTTACGGCGTCTTCCCCATCCAGGACGGTACCCACATCCATCACCAGTTCTTCCGT
The DNA here is from genome assembly GCA_902490005.1 of uncultured Ruminiclostridium sp. GTDB lineage: Bacteria > Bacillota > Clostridia > Oscillospirales > Acutalibacteraceae > Clostridium_A. The sequence continues at coordinate 166,150 of CABUCM010000001.1, read as the reverse complement.
GTTCATGGAAAGCTCGTAAAAGCGCTCCGGGGTAATGTTAGAGTTCTCCGCCACAAAGCTGGTAATCCGGTCCTGCATACGCTGAAAATATTCCAAGGTCTGGGGAACCCCCAGCACTACGCCGCTCATCCGCACAGGATGAATGGTCATGGACGCGGATTTTGCGATGAATGACCTCTTCGCCGCCACCGCCAGGGGTACGCCGATAGAGTGTCCCCCGCCCAGCACCATAGAAACCGTGGGTTTTTTCATCCCCGCCAGCAGTTCGGCAATGGCCAGCCCCGCCTCTACGTCGCCGCCTACCGTATTCAGCAGCACCAAAAGGCCGTCGATGCGGGGTTCTTCCTCGATAGCCACCAGTTGCGGCAGCACATGCTCATATTTGGTGGTCTTCGTATTGGACGGCTGTAAATAATGGCCCTCGATCTGGCCGATTACCGTCAGGCAATGGATGGTATATTTCCCGGTACTGGTAATAATAGAACCAGTATACTGGATTTGTTCGTTTTGTCTTTCGCTGCCAACCCCTTCATCCTTGGATTCCCCCTCGGGCTTTGGCTCCGGCTCCGCCGGGTTGGGAATAAACTGGTTAAAATAATCGCAGTGGTTTTTACCAAGATCATATAGCTTCATACTATCACGCCTCCTTCTAAGTAGTTTGTCGTAAGAAAGCGCGGTTTATCCATTTGACCTGATTTAAAACCAGCGGATTTTTCCAGTGTGCGCTGTTCTGATTTGTAACAGCCCCTAAAAATCCATTTTCATTATATCATCCATCCCATTTTTGAGCAAGCGCCGAAAATCTTTCCAAATGAAAAAGAGCGGCGGCTCTGGGAAGAATTCTTTCGTCAAAAGATTGACATACTCCCTTTAATATTAGATAATAAGTATGTGTTTATTATTTGGTATCGAGATTGAAAGGAGACCTGAACTTGGGATACACCATTGCACAAAAGATTATCAAATCTCACCTTTTAAGCGGCGAGATGACCGTAGGAAATGAAATTGGTCTGCGAATCGACCAAACCTTGACCCAGGACGCCACCGGAACGATGGCTTATTTGGAATTCGAGGCTATGGGCGTTCCCCGCGTCAAAACAGAGAAATCTGTGGCTTATATCGACCACAACACCCTGCAGACCGGCTTTGAAAACGCCGACGACCACCGTTTTATCCAGACAGTGGCGAAAAAGCACGGTATTTTCTTCTCCCGCCCGGGCAACGGCATCTGCCATCAGGTGCACCTGGAGCGTTTCGGCATTCCCGGTAAAACCCTGATCGGCTCCGACAGCCACACCCCCACCGGCGGCGGCATCGGTATGCTGGCCATGGGCGCGGGCGGCCTGGATGTAGCGGTGGCTATGGGCGGCGGCGCTTATTATATCAACATGCCTAAAATGGTAAAAATCAATCTAAATGGTAAGCTGCAGCCCTGGGTTTCCGCCAAGGATGTGATTTTAGAAGTGCTGCGCCGTTTGACGGTAAAGGGCGGCGTGGGCAAAATTATCGAATACGCCGGTGAGGGCGTGAAAACCCTGACGGTGCCTATGCGCGCCACCATCACCAATATGGGCGCGGAGCTGGGCGCTACCACCTCTATCTTCCCCTCCGACGAAGTGACCCGGGCGTTTCTGAAGGCCCAGGGCCGCGAGCAGGATTATACCCCTCTGGCCTCTGATTCAGACGCGGTTTACGACGAGGTCGTGGACATCGACTTATCTCAATTAGCGCCTATGGCGGCCTGTCCCCACAGCCCGGACAACGTAAAAACCATCGAGGAAATCGGCACTAAAAAAATTGACCAGGTGTGCATCGGGTCCTGTACCAATTCCTCTTATTTGGATTTAATGCGGGTAGCCGCCATTCTCAAAGGGAAGACAGTTCATCCGGACGTCAGCCTTTCCATCGCTCCCGGCTCCAAGCAGGTTTACAATATGCTGGCCCAAAACGGCGCATTGGCCGATCTGATCGCCGCCGGCGCCAGAATTTTGGAATGCGCCTGCGGCCCCTGCATCGGCATGGGACAATCCCCCAATTCCAAGGGGATTTCCCTGCGCACCTTTAACCGGAACTTTGAGGGACGCTCCGGCACCGCCGACGGCCAGATCTATCTGGTCAGCCCGGAAACCGCCGCCGTCTCCGCTTTGGCCGGCGTGTTCACCGATCCCAGAACCCTGGGCGCGGAAGTGGAAATTCCCCAGCCCGAGCATTTCCTTATCAACGACAACATGGTGGTCGCTCCCGCTTCTGTGGAGGAGGCCGATTCCGTAGAGGTTCTCCGCGGGCCCAACATCAAGGAATTCCCAACCACGGAAGCCCTTGAGGATATCATTCAGGCCAAGGCACTGCTGAAGGTGGGCGACAACATTTCCACCGACCACATTATGCCCGCCGGCGCCAAGATTCTTCCCTACCGCTCCAACATTCCTTACCTCTCCAACTTCTGCTTTACCGTATGCGATAAGGATTTCCCCGAGCGCTGCCGCCAGGAGGGCAAGGGGATCGTCATCGGCGGTTCCAACTACGGGCAAGGCTCTTCCCGGGAACACGCGGCTTTGGTGCCCTTGTATTTGGGCGTCAAGGCGGTCATCGTGAAGTCCTTTGCCAGAATCCACTGCGCCAATCTGGCCAACGCCGGCATTCTGCCTCTGGTATTCAAGGATGAAGCGGTTTACGACAAGATCGATCAAATGGACGAACTGGAAATCACCGATTTGCGGGAGGCCATTCAAAAGGGCGGCGCCATCACTGTGAAAAACGTCACCAAGGGCTTTTCCTTTGAAACCGAAGCCGTGCTGACCCAGCGTCAAATTGACATTGTGCTGGACGGCGGCTTATTGAACTACACCCGGGAGCACCAGGCATAAGGCTCTCGAAATTTTACTAAAACACAGGAGGCACATTCATGGCAGAAAAAATTCAAATGAAAACCCCTTTGGTTGAGATGGACGGCGACGAGATGACTAGGATCATCTGGAAGATGATTAAGGATATTCTTTTGACCCCTTATATCGACCTGAAAACCGAATACTATGATCTGGGCCTGGAGCACCGGGAAGAGACCAGCGACCAGGTGACCTTTGATTCCGCTTATGCCACCCAAAAATATGGCGTAGCGGTGAAATGCGCCACCATCACCCCCAACGCCGCCAGAGTGGATGAATACCACTTGAATGAAATGTGGAAGTCCCCCAACGGCACCATCCGGGCGATTTTAGACGGCACTGTTTTCCGCACCCCCATTGTGGTAAAGGGCATCACCCCCTTTATCCCCACCTGGAAGAAGCCCATCACCATCGCCCGTCACGCTTATGGAGATGTATACAAGAACACGGAAATGCAGGTGGACGCGGACTGTAAGGCGGAACTGGTGGTCACCGATAAGGACGGCAAGGAAACCCGACAGCTCATCCATGACTTCAAAACCCCCGGCATTATCCAGGGCCTGCACAACATCGACAAGAGCATTGCAAGCTTTGCCCGCGCCTGTTTCAATTTCGCTTTGGATCAAAAGCAGGACTTGTGGTTCGCCACCAAGGACACCATCTCTAAAAAGTATGACCACCGCTTCAAGGATATTTTCCAGGAAATCTACGATGCCGAATATAAGGAAAAATTCGAGGCCGCCGGCATCGAGTATTTCTACACCCTCATTGACGACGCCGTGGCAAGAGTGATCCGCTCCGAGGGCGGTTATATCTGGGCCTGTAAAAACTACGACGGCGACGTCATGAGCGACATGGTCGCCACTGCCTTCGGCAGCCTGGCCATGATGACCTCCGTGCTGGTTTCCCCCTCCGGCATCTATGAGTACGAGGCGGCCCACGGTACGGTCCAGCGCCACTATTACAAGCACCTGAAGGGCGAAAAGACCTCCACCAACTCTATGGCGACCCTGTTCGCCTGGTCCGGCGCTTTGAGAAAACGGGGCGAACTGGACGGTCTTGCCGATTTGGTCAACTTCGCCGACAAGCTGGAGCAGGCTTCTATCCAGACCATTGAGGACGGCGTAATGACCGGCGACCTGTACAGCTTATCCACTCTGGAGAACAAGACCTCTGTGGATACGGAAACCTTCCTCAGGGAAATTAACCAGAGGTTAAAAAAGCTTTTAGAAAAATAATCGTATTGATTGTATTCAGTTAAGGAGGCGTACCCCACGTGCCCAAACGCGATAATATCTCAATGTCCGTCATCAGGCGGCTGCCCCGCTATTACCGTTTTCTTTCCGACTTGAAGGACAACGGCGTAGTCAGGATTTCTTCCCGGGAGCTTTCTGACAAGATGGGCTTTACCGCCTCTCAAATTCGCCAGGACCTTAATTGTTTTGGTGGGTTCGGACAACAGGGCTATGGCTATATTGTGGAACAGCTTTATACTGAGATTGAAAATATTTTAGGCCTTTCCAACCGCTTCAACGCCATTCTGATCGGCGCCGGTAATTTGGGCCGGGCTGTTTCCACCCATATGTCCTTTGAAAGCCGCGGCTTTGCGCTGACCGCTATCTTTGACAGCAGCGAAGCCCTCATCGGCAAAAAAATCCGGGATATCCCTATTCAAAACATCGATGATTTAGAGGCCGTGTGCAAAGGCCGTATTCCCGATATGGCCATCCTTTGTATCCCCCGGGATTCCGTGGCGGCTTTGGCCGACAGGCTCTACCATATGGGGATCAAAAACTACTGGAATTTCAGCCACTATGACCTTGCTATCCGTTATCCGGATGCCATTGTGGAAAACGTTCATCTCAGCGACAGCTTGATGACCCTGTGTTACCGTATGTCTAACAAAGGCGGGGATTCTCAGGAAGATTAACCTCTTTCTCAATCCCCTTTCCCTTTGGTTGCTATTTCACTAGATTCTCGCGCATTTTGTTTAGCAAGATTGGTGATAATAATTCGATCCTTTCCTTGACAGCCTAAAGCGACTTTGTTATAATAATAACAAAGTTCGTTATACAATTAACAACAGGAGGTTATTTTCCATGCCAAGTGAGAAGAAAATTCAGGAAAAGCCAGCCGTAGACGTCAACGCTATGATCGACCAGTTGGTTGCCAACGCGCAGAAGGCCTTGGAAGAGTATATGAAACTGGACCAGGAGCAGATCGATAAGATCGTGCATGCCATGGCTTTGGCCGGCCTGGACAATCATATGAGACTCGCCAAAATCGCCTTTGAAGAAACCGGACGCGGCGTCGTCGAAGACAAAATCATTAAGAACATGTTCGCCAGCGAATACATTTGGCATGACATCAAATATGCCAAAACCGTTGGCATTGTAGATGAAAACGATATGGAAGGCTACGTGGAAGTCGCGGAACCGGTAGGCGTTGTCGCCGGTGTTACTCCTGTAACCAACCCGACCTCTACCACCATATTCAAATCTATGATCTGCGCCAAGTCCAGAGACCCGATTATTTTCGGTTTCCATCCCAGTGCTCAGAAATGCTCCGCCGAGGCTGCCAAAATCGTTCGTGACGCGGCTATTGCCGCCGGCGCTCCCGAGCACTGCATTCAGTGGATTGAAACCCCCTCTATTGAAGCCACCAACGCTTTGATGAACCATCCGGGCGTTGCTTTGGTTCTGGCTACCGGCGGCGCCGGCATGGTTAAGGCCGCCTATTCTACCGGTAAGCCCGCTTTGGGCGTAGGTCCCGGTAATGTTCCCTGCTATATTGAAAAAACCGCTAACCTGGAAAGAGCCTGCACCGACCTGATGCTCTCCAAGACCTTTGACAACGGTATGATCTGCGCTTCCGAGCAGGCTGTTATCGTTGACGAGTGCCTGGCCAACGACTTCGAGCGGATTATGAAGGAAAACAACTGCTACTTCCTGAATGAGGAAGAAACCAAGAAGGTTTCCGATTATGTAATCAATCCTCAGAAGCAGGCCGTCAACCCAGTGATTGTGGGTAAGCCCGCCGCTTGGATTGCCGAACAGGCTGGCGTTAAAGTTCCGGATAAGACCAAAATTCTCATCGCTTACCTGCCTGATGTGGGGCCGGAGTATCCCCTCTCCAGAGAGAAGCTCTCCCCTGTTCTGGCTTACTTTAAGGTCAAGGATTGGCATCAGGGCTTTGAATATGCCCAAAAGATGCTGGACTTGGGCGGCTTAGGCCATTCCGCTGTGATTCACAGCACCAACAATGATTTAATTACCTTGTACGGCGAAACCATGAAGGTTGGCCGCGTCATCTCTAACTCTCCGTCTTCTCAGGGCGCCATCGGTGATATTTACAACACCAACACCCCGTCCCTGACCTTGGGCTGCGGCTCTTATGGCCACAACTCCACTACGTCCAACGTTTCCTCCGTAAACCTGATTAACAAGAAGCGCATCGCAAAGAGGAGAGTTAACATGCAGTGGTTTAAAGTTCCGCCGAAGATTTATTTTGAAAACGACTCTATCCAATATCTGCAAAAGATGGAGAACATCGAGCGGGCGTTTATCGTCACCGACCCCACCATGGTAAAGCTGGGCAATGTGGATAAGGTTCTCTATTACTTGAGAAAACGCGAGAAATATTGCCATTCTGAGATTTACGCCGATGTTGAGCCTGACCCGGATGTGGAGACCATTATGCGCGGCGTTCAGGCCATGCGCCAGTTCCAGCCCGACGTGATCATCGCTTTGGGCGGCGGTTCCGCTATGGACGCCGCTAAGGGTATGTGGCTGTTCTATGAGCATCCGGAAGCTACCTTCGACGGCTTGAAGCTTAAATTCATGGATATCAGAAAGCGCGCTTATAAATTCCCCAGACTGGGCGCCAAGGCGCAGATGGTGTGTATCCCCACCACCTCCGGCACCGGTTCCGAGGTTACCTCCTTCTCTGTTGTCACCGACAAGAAAAACGGCAATATCAAGTACCCCCTGGCGGACTATTCTCTGGTTCCCAGCGTTGCCATTATTGATCCTCAGTTTGTCATGTCCCTGCCGAAATCCGCTACCGCCGATACCGGCCTGGATGTTTTGACTCACGCTTTGGAAGCTTATGTTTCCGTAATGGCCAGCGATTACACCGACGGTCTCGCGTTACAGGCTATCGGCATGGTATTTGAATATCTGCCCAGAGCCTACAAGTACGGCGCTACTGATGTGGTCGCCCGTGAGAAGATGCACAACGCCTCCTGTATCGCCGGTATGGCCTTCACCAATGCTTTCTTGGGCCTGAACCACTCTATGGCTCATAAGCTTGGCGGCGATTACCATATTCCTCACGGCCGCGCCAACGCCATTCTGCTGCCTTATGTGGTGGAATATAACGCGCAGAAGCCCACTAAATTTGCTACCTTCCCCAAATATGAGAAGTTTATCGCGGACGAGAAGTATGCCAAGATTGCCCATTATATCGGCAAGGGCGGCAAGACCGTAGAGGAGAGCGTAAAGAATCTGGTCCAGGCGATCCGTGACCTGGAAAGAGAAGTCAACGCTCCTGTGAGCATTCAGGAATGCGGCATTGACGAGAAGCTCTTCTTTGACAATCTGCAAAGGCTGTCTGAGAACGCTCATGAGGACCAGTGCACCACCGCCAATCCCCGTTATCCCCTCATCAGCGAAATCTCTGAGCTCTACACCAAAGCCTATTACGGTAAATAAAAATCTCTCCTGTAACCTAAAAACCCCCGAACCAAATAATTGGTTCGGGGGTTTTCTTTTTCTTTCAATTATTATTTTGCCCAAATAAGTTTGCATGAATAAAATGACAGGTTTTGCTTTACAACAGCGGCGAATCAGAGACACTGTTTAGATAGCCTGTGCGTCTAAATAAGCCGCCGCCGTTTGCGCGGCTACCAGTCCCTCGCCCACCGCCTTAGATACCTGCAGCGGCTTGCCGGTGCAGTCTCCCGCGGCATACAGGCCCGGCAGGTTGGTTTCCATCTTATGGTTAACCTTGATATAGCCGTCCTCAATGGCGAGCCCTTCCACCAAGGTTGAGGGGGCGATACTATTTCTAAGGATAAACACCCCGTCTGCCGGCAGCTCTTGGTCTTTCACAACCACGGATTCCACCTTCATTTTTCCTTTGATCTCTTTTACGGATCCTGGGAGATAAGCGATCCCTTCCTTTAAGCCCTCTTTTAGGGCCGGGCTGGAAACATAGGTCACCAAGACGCCGATTTCATCCAGAAAATTCGCCTCTTTGGCCGCTTCTGAACTCAAGCCCCAGACCACGGCCCGTTTATTGCGGTAGAGCATGCCGTCGCAGGTTGCGCAATAGCTGACGCCGCGGCCTAAAAAATCCCGTTCCCCAGGGATTTCCTTGGCGCTGGATACCCCGATTGTCAAGATGACCGTTTTGGCCTCGACCATCTCCCCGTCTATGTTCAGCAGATAGTAATCACCCATGGAAAGAATATTGGCTAACTTCCCCTTTTCCGGAACCACTCCCATAGCCTTGGCGTGGCTTAGAAACTGCTCCATCATCTGCTTGCCATCCACATCGTAAAGGCCAAGATAGTTATTTACTTTTTCCGCCCGAGATAAATAATTGCCTCCTGAGAAAAAAACACGGGCCGTCTTCCCTCTGGCTACCGCGTTGATCCCGGCGGAAAGCCCCGCGGGGCCCGCCCCAATAATGGCCATATCCAGCATAAAAACACGCTTCTTTCCCGTTCTATTTAATAAAGGTGTATAAAGTACCGAACACCGGCAAAAGCTCCTCTTTATCCTGGGCCGCGTTCACGACACCCCAAACCATCAGGGCGAAAACCGCCACGCCGCCTAAAACAGACAAAAGGGTGGTAAAAATATACATGAAGGGCAAAAAGGTAAACACTGCGTTTAAAACCGTCATCACCAGGCTGTATGCTCCGGAAAAGATACTCAGCAAAATCCCCTGGTTCACATGGAACCGCACTTTGGGGTTATCAGGATCGATCAGCAGGCCCAAAAGCCAGAGCACGGAAAAATAAGACAAAATGGAAAACAGCTTGGTATAGTCCGCCGCTGGATAAGAAGCTACACCCGCGTTCGGCCTGGGGCCGGTAAAGGGCTGCTCTGTGCGGTAAGACTGCGTGTCATTGGCCTTCTGTGTTTCTTGGGGTGCCGCTAACAGAGCGCCGTTCTCTTGAGCGGCCTGTGGCTCCTGATTTTCTGAGCTTCTTGGGGTCTGATTGGATTCATCCATGACGTTTCTCCTCTCGCGGGTCTGGTTATTTTCTTAATAGCCTGTCGAAATCCCCGACAAACGGCAGGGGGCGCTGCTGGCTTCTCGCCGCGCCGATCACACCCATAATGACCATAATCACCCATGCCACAGTAATACCCACATATAACAGCAGGCCTAAAATCTCTTGCACCGCCGGGAAGGAACTTAACAGCCAGCAAAGCAAAGACGTTATCACATAAGCGCCCGCCACAAAGCCAAACAGGACGGCTCCCTGGTGAGTATGGAATTTTACGTTGTCTTCTTCCTTTTCCACCGAAAGCTTTCCCATCAGGAACAAGGGGCCGATATAAGCCAAAATGGATAACAGCTTTACATTTACCTTGTTATATTCCTCGTTCATCATTATCCCTCGTAAGTTACAATCTCAATGCTGTCGATGGTCACATCCGTCTCTGGTTTATTGTTTTGACTGTCCACCTCAACACCGGCGATCTTATCCACAATGTCCATACCCTCGAACACCTGGCCGAATACGGTGTGCCCCCGGCCTACCGGGCTGTAAGCGCCGTCCAGGTTGGGGTTTCCGCCGTTTTCCTCATACAGCTTCTGGATTTCATCCGTCAGCTTATCTGTATCAAAGGCGGAGCCGTACTGGGCCGCGAACTGATCCCGGTACTCTTCTCCCGCCTGGTCCAGGGCCGTTTTATACTGAGACCAATACTCTTTATAGAAATCCCAGCCGGAAAACGCGCTGGCAGGAGCCTGGTTGATGAAAAACTGGCTGCCGTTGGTATCAGGGCCGGAATTCGCCATGGACAAAGCGCCCCGGATATTGAACAGGTTTTCACTGAACTCATCCCCAAAAGGCTCCCCCCAGATGCTGTCCCCGCCGGTACCGTCGCCATTAGGGTCGCCACCCTGGATCATAAAATTATTGATTACCCGATGGAAGGTCAAGCCGTCATAATAGCCGTCCTTGGCGTGCGTTTTAAAATTCTCCACCGCTTTGGGCGCGGCATCGGAGAAAAACCGAATTTTAATATCCCCCATACTGGTATGCATAATAGCGATTTCTTCACCCTTTTCAGGCATCTCCAGCTGATAGCCCACAGAACCGGAACCTGAGGCCCCATTTTGGCAGCCTGTAAACACCCCGAAAGTCAGCGCCAGGGTGAGGGCGCAAATGACCGCAATAATCCTATGCTTCAAAGAAAACTCCTCCTTACTGATATAAAACTATTTTAGTATATGTGCCATTTTTTTGCAATAGACAGTTTATGAATTAGCGCTTCTAATTTAATAGTCCGCCCGCATATAAATACTATGCACACGAAAACGGGAGGTATTAAGTTGAAAAAAGTATGCAATCAAAAATCGCAGACAATAAATGAACGGATTCATGACTTGTTTGTGTGCGAAGGGGGTGGAGCATTGTGCTCCCAAAAATAAATGAATTTTCTCCGGAGGGCTGGAGAATGGATGCTCCTGAAAACCGTGCCGCCTTCCAATCCGCTTCTTCCCTAGCTGACGCCTGCCGGGACCGTCAAATTTTAGAGGGCCGGGCCATGATCTGCGACAGCAATCACAATCTGATTGTAGACTGCGGCTGTATGCGGGGGATCATTCCCCGGGAAGAAGGCGCCATCGGCATGAACGACGGCAGCGTCAGGGATATCGCGGTCATCTCACGGGTAAACCGGCCTGTCTGTTTTTTGGTCACCGGCTTTCAAAAAGGCGAAGATGGCAAGACAACGGCTCTACTTTCCCGCCGGGCAGCCCAGGAGCGGTGCCTCAAGGAATCGATTTCCACCTTGATTCCCGGTGACGTGGTAAACGCTCGAATTACTCACTTGGAGGCCTTCGGCGCCTTCGCGGATATCGGCTGCGGCATTGTCTCCCTGCTTCCCATCGACATGATTTCCGTCTCCCGCATTGATCATCCCAGAGAGAGGTTTTCGGTGGGCATGGACATCTCGGCAATCATCAAAACCATAGAAAACGGAAGAATCAGCCTGAGCCACAAAGAGTTGCTGGGCACCTGGGAGGAAAACGCGGCCCTATTCTCCCCGGGAGAAACCGTCGCGGGCATCATTCGTTCTGTGGAAAGCTACGGCGCTTTTGTGGAATTGACCCCCAATCTGGCGGGGCTGGCCGAAATTAAGGAGGGTATTATCCCCGGACAGCAGGCCAGCGTCTACATAAAAAGTATTATCCCCGCAAAAATGAAAGTCAAACTAATTATTGTGGATACCTTCCAATATGATTACCGTCCCTGCGCGCCGGATTACTTTTATCATGAAAAACACATGGACCGTTTTGTTTATTCTCCAGAATCCAGCGATAAGCTGGTGGAAACCATATTCATTCCTTCCTGAAACATCAAAAACACCTGACGGCGCTTCTGGAAAAACGTCAGAAACATTTAAACGATGCCGGAATTTTTGTAACCTTATTGGCCTAATGATACTTCTCAATCACCGCTGTAATATTTTCTTCCGGAAGTTCTCGGATGGTTAACAATGGAGAAGGCCCCTGGTTATGAGGAGTGATTTCTTTTTCAAACCAGGCCACATCATGCCATTGACCGCATTTAAACCCTGTTTTCCGATACACCCCAAGGCAATGAAAGCCTAAGCTCAAATGGAGTTTTTCGCTTTTCTCATTGGGAATCGTCACCCCTCCATAGATATTTCTTACCCCCTGCAGCTTCAGCAGTTCTATCAGGGCACAATATAACTTTTTCCCCAATCCTCGTGAGGTGTAGGCTTGATCCAAATAGATAGACAGTTCAGCATTCCATTGGTAGGCTTCCCGGTCAAACTGCCGGTGGGCATAGGCATATCCTATCACCTTTCCCTGATCTTCATAAACCAGATAAGGATACTCCTTCGTAATATTTTGAATACGCTTTGCAAACTCCTGTTCTGTAGGCAATCCATATTCGAAAGTAACCGGCGTCTGAATATACTGGCTATATATTTTTAATAGCTGCAGGCTGTCGGATATGTTGGCAAATCGAATTATCATTCTTATTTCTCCTTCAAAAAGAAAAATAGCGGTACAGTTTAACTGTACCGCTATTCACTTTTTTATCAGAAAGCTTATTTAACTTCTACTTCAGCGCCAGCCTCAACCAGTTTCGCCTTCAGAGCCTCGGCATCGTCCTTAGAAATACCTTCCTTGACGTTCTTGGGAGCGCCGTCAACCAGAGCCTTGGCTTCCTTCAGGCCCAGGCCAGTGGCCTCACGGACAACCTTAATCACAGCGATCTTGTTAGCGCCGGCAGCCTTCAGAACAACGTCGAACTCAGTCTTTTCCTCAGCGGCAGGAGCAGCAGCGCCCGCAGCTGGAGCGGCGGCAACCGCAACAGGAGCGGCGGCGGATACGCCGAATTCTTCTTCCAGAGCCTTTACCAGTTCGCTGAGCTCCAGAACGGTTAAGGATTTAACATCTTCAATTAACTTTACAACTTTATCAGACATGTTAGGTACCTCCATAAATTTTTAATTTAAATTTTTTACGCACTCTGCTTTTCAGCAATAGCATTCAGTGCAACAACTAAGCCCTTCAAAGTGCCGTTAAGCACAGTGACGAAGCCGGAAATCGGGGCGTTCAAGCCGCCCAGCGCCTTGGCGACCAAAACCTCCTTGGAAGGAAGCTTTGCCAGAGCCTCAACCTCTGCGTCGCTCATAACCTTACCATCAATAAAGCCAGATTTGACCTTAAAGAACTTGTGGGTCTCAGCAAACTTGCAGAGAATTCTAGCGGCAGCAACATGGTCCTCCGCGCTGACCGCCAGAGCTGTGGTGCCCTCCAAAACAGGATCCAGGCCGTCTACGCCGGCTTCTTTCGCGGCGCGGGAGAGCAGGGTGTTTTTCACGACAGAATAGCTAATGCCGGCTTCACGCAGTTCTTTACGGAGCTTGGTGTCATCGGCCACATTGATTCCCTTATACTCCACCAGGACACCGGCACAGGAACCTTTGATTTTTTCCGCTAAATCTGTTACAGCTTGTTTCTTTTGCTCTAAAATTTTCTCACTTGGCAATTTCTTTTCACCTCCGTAAAATGAGATGTAAAAAGGCCCTTTCCACACATACCGCGGAAAGGGCCTGAAAATACCATACAAATAAAACTTGTAGGTTCTTGCAAGTCACCTTCCTCGGCAGGCAGAACAATAAGCTCTTTACGCAATAAGCACCTGCTGTCTTTGGAAAAGATCAGCAAATATTATACTAGCACAGACCTTTCGATCTGTCAAGCAACAAATTAAGCGCCAAACTTGTTGGGATTCAGGCGGATACCAGGGCCCATGGTGGTAGCGACCACACAGGACTTGATATACTGGCCCTTTGCAGCGGCGGGTTTTGCCTTGACAATGGCGCCCATCAGGGTGTCGAAGTTCTCTTGGAGCTTCTGCACGCCAAAGGAAGCCTTACCGATGGGGCAGTGGATGATATTGGTCTTATCCAGACGGTATTCGATCTTACCGGCTTTCGCCTCGGTAACCGCTTTGGCGATATCCGGGGTTACGGTACCGGCCTTGGGGTTCGGCATTAAGCCGCGGGGGCCAAGCACCTTACCAAGACGGCCAACCACGCCCATCATATCGGGGGTGGTGATAACCACGTCGAAATCCATCCAGCCTTCCTGCTGAATTTTAGCGGCCATTTCCTCGCCGCCTACAAACTCAGCACCGGCAGCCTGGGCTTTTTCTACATTGTCGCCCTTACAAATAGCCAGCACGCGGACACTTTTACCAGTGCCGTTGGGCAGTACGATGGCGCCGCGGACCTGCTGGTCGGCGTGACGGCTGTCAACGCCCAGCTTGACGTGGGCTTCCACCGTCTCGTCAAACTTGGCTTTCGCCGTCTTGATGCAGACATCAAGGGCCTCTTCAGCGTCGTATAATTTTGTTCTGTCGATCAGCTTCGCGCTGTCAACATATTTTTTACCGTGTTTCATTGGTTTTCCTCCCTATTGAGTGGTAAAATCGGAAATTTCCTCCCACCCGGGTATTTTGATCAGTCGACAACCTCAATGCCCATGCTGCGCGCGGTGCCTGCGATCATACTCATCGCAGAATCAATGCTGGCAGCATTTAAGTCGGGCATTTTCTGCTCGGCAATCTTCTTGACCTGTTCACGGGTAATCTTCGCGACCTTCTGCTTGTTGGGCGCGCCGGAAGCGTGCTCGATACCACAAGCCTTCTTAATCAGTACTGCGGCGGGGGGCGTCTTTGTCACAAACGTGAAAGAACGGTCCGCGTAAACAGTGATGACGACAGGAATTACAAGTCCTACGTCGTTCTTTGTGCGCTCATTAAATTCTTTTGTGAACGCCATAATGTTGACGCCGTGCTGACCTAACGCAGGTCCAACAGGCGGCGCCGGGGTAGCCTTGCCAGCAGGTATCTGGAGCTTAATGAAGCCAGTAACCTTTTGAGCCATTTTTTTGCACCTCCAAAATTCGTGGTAACTTACGGAAAGGCATTTTGCCTTCCTCCCACAAGGGACTTTAGATCCCTCTGTTAAACAGCGGGAATCCGCCGTTTAATTGGTTAAATTATTCGGCCGGTTCTACCTGATCTAATTCAAGTTCAACCGGTGTTTCGCGTCCAAACATAGAAACTGTTACACGGACGCTGTTTTTCTCGGTGTTCATTTCTTCCACGATACCGACGAACCCATCCAGCGGGCCGTCGACAATGCGGACGGAATCGCCCACCTCGTAAGAAACCTCCACCTGGCGTACCTCCACGCCCATCCGCGCCACCTCTTCTTCGGTGAGGGGGATCGGCTTGGAAGACGGACCGACGAAACCGGTGCAGCCGCGGATATTCCGCACCACATACCAGGACTCGTCTGTGAGCACCATCTTGACCAAAACATAGCTGGGATAAATCTTCCGTTCTACTTCGCGGGTTTTATTATCCTTTACTTCTGTTACCATTTCCGTAGGAACCCGGACTTCCTGAATCAGATCTTGAAGCTGACGGTTTTCCACAGTTTTCTCAAGATTGGATGCAACCTTGTTTTCATACCCGGAATAGGTATGTACTACATACCATTTTGCTTCCTCTGGCATTTTTTCTCCTCCGTCTGGCTTATCCTGCCACGCCCATGAACAAGCGGAACAGGTTGATCAGACCCGTATCCAACGCAAAAATAAACAAACCGATCACGATAATCACCGACAAAACCACGCCCATATTCTTAAACACGGCTCTAGGGGTCGGCCACACGATCTTCTTGATTTCATTTTTGCTGTCACGGAAGAACTTTGCAGCGCTACGAAAAATGTTGCGCTTTTTGTCAGCAGCGTTTGCCATATGTTGTCCCTCCGTCCAAACTATTTGGTCTCTTTATGCGCAGTATGCTTCTTACAGAATCTGCAATACTTGTGCATTTCGAGCCTGTCCGGATCATTCTTCTTGTTTTTCATCGTGTTGTAGTTGCGCTGTTTGCACTCTGTGCAGGCTAGTGTAATTTTTACTCTCATGACGGCACCTCCCGGTAATTCGGAACTTTCAAAAGCCTCCCTCAAAAAGGCGCAAAAAAATAAAGCCCCATTTGAGGTAAAGAAATTATATCATAACAGTGGAAATCCGTCAAGCCCTTTTTTTCAGGGCTTGACGAACCCGTCTTCCTTATCTTCTCATTTCGTTCAGAGTACTGCCCATAAAGCTCTTTTTCGGTTTCTTTTTCTTCTCCGGCTTTACGTTCTTCCCTTTATATTTCAGCGCGTTTTTCCAGGCCTTTTGCAAAGCGGGCGTCATGGCCTCTCTGGCGATTTCGGCGGTATCTCCTTCAATCGAGTTGAGGATCACCATGGTGATGATACCGCGAACGTCTAAATCGCCCACGTTATAAACGTCGTCAAGAATGGTAAACAGCTTCTCTTTTCTCTGCTGCTCGCCGGGATGGTTCAAAAGGTAAAGCACCTTGGGCACCACCTTTTCCCTGGCAAAGGTAACCCCTCTGAAAGAAGCATAATGCTCCTTCTCGAAACGGATCTCATCCTTCAGCTCTGGGAACACATTGACCAAGCGGTTGCAGAAGAACAGCGGGTCCACGTTTCCCTCGTCGCTTTTTTTCTTCTTTTTATTCTGCTGCTGCACAATAGCCTTGCGCTTAGGGCCTTCCACCGTCTCTACAAAGTCGGCGGCGATTCCCTCGGCCTCTCTGGTGGAATCCGTCTCCGGGTCAAAAAGCCAAACGGCGATATTTTTCCACTGGTTGTCCGGGCCGTCGTCGGTCATAGGGCAGCTTCTCAGAAAATATTTCTTGACCTCCGCGTCAAACAGCACGCTGTAAGCCAGGCCCTCGCTGGTATAAAGGGCGATCTGCTCGTCGCTTGTGTCCATTTCTACCTTTTGACGGACAAAGCCCTGGTCGGAAAGGGCGGCCTCCATCTTATCGGCAATCAGGTCAAACGCCTTATTATCCAAAAAAATCACTCCTGGTTTTTTATTCATCTTATACTCAATTTGGTATTATAACACTTCTGCTTAAATTTGTCACCCTTTTCTCCTGGATTCTCTCACTTTTTTCAATTGCACCTTTTCCCCTTCTGTGGTATGATATAATACTGAAAAATAAGCGGCAACCTGTTTTTCAGAATCATGATGAACATAGGAGCGTGATCTTTTTTGTCTAAACTACAAATCGCGGTTCTGTTCGGCGGCGTATCCTCCGAACATGAGGTTTCCAGAATGTCCGCGACCACCGTACTGAACGCTATCGACAAAAGCCTTTATGACGTAACTCCGGTGGGAATCAAAAAGGACGGCAGCTGGTGGTGGTATCCCGGCGAGGTAAGCCTGATTGTCGACGGCGGCTGGGAAGCCTGTCCGGATAACCTTCCCGTGTTTTTAGCGCCTGACGCCTCTATAGGCGGCCTTTTGATCCGCGGTTCTGATCACAGGGATACGATTAAAAAAATCGACTGCGTTATTCCGGCCCTTCACGGCAAAAACGGCGAGGATGGCACCGTACAGGGCCTTTTGCAGCTTGCGGGAATTCCCTTTGTAGGCTGCGATATGGCCTCCTCCTCCGCCTGTATGGACAAAGTGATTACCAACGTCATGCTGGAGCAGGCAGGCATTCCTCAAGCCGGGTTCACCTGGCTTTACGCTTATGAGTTTCAAAAGAGCCCTCGGGAAGCCATAGATAGAATTGAAAAGGCCATGGGGCGTTATCCCGTATTCGTTAAGCCCGCCAGCGCGGGCTCCTCCGTGGGCGTGAGCAAGGCGGAAAACCGCCATGATCTGGAGGCCGCCATTGCCAAGTCCGCCAAAGAGGATGGCAAAATCCTCATTGAAGAAAACATTGTGGGCCAAGAGGTGGAGTGCGCCGTCTTAGGCAACGAGGACGACCTGCTGGCCTCCACTGTGGGAGAAATCGCCCCTTCCAATGAATTTTACGATTATGAGGCCAAATATATTTCCGGCACCTCCGGCCTTTACATTCCCGCCCATCTGGAGGACGCCGTTATTGAAAAAATCCGTTCCACCGCAAAGAAAGCTTACAAATTGCTGGGCTGCAGCGGTTTGGCCCGGGTGGATTTCTTTGTGCGAAACGGAAATGAAGTGCTATTGAACGAGCTGAACACCCTGCCCGGATTTACCTCCATCAGCATGTATCCCAAATTGATGGAGCATGAGGGGATTTCCAACCAGGAATTGATCCACCGGCTGATCCAGCTGGCCATAAAGCGTACGGGAAAAGGGGCTGGTGCATAATGGCCTCTCAAAACCCTATCGGGGTTTTCGATTCCGGCGTAGGCGGCCTGACCGCCGTCAAAGAGCTGCGGGCCCTGTTGCCTCATGAGGATATCGTCTATTTCGGCGATACCAGCCGCACCCCATACGGCAACCGAAGCCGGGACACCATTCTGCGCTATGCCGGCCAGGATGTGAGCTTTCTCCTGTCCCAGAAGGTAAAGATGGTCATCGCCGCCTGCGGTACCGTCAGCTCTGTGGCCGGCGATTTGGGTGAACAATTATCCATTCCCTTTACCGGCGTGGTTTCCCCCACCTGCCGGGCGGCGGCAAAAGCCACTAAGAATAAAAAAATCGGCGTCATCGCCACGGCGGCCACCATCGGCAGCGGCTCCTACCGCAAGGAATTAAAGGCTCTGGAGCCTGAAATCCAGGTTTTCGAGCAGCCCTGCCCTCTTTTCGTTCCCCTGGTGGAAAACGCTTTTATCGACCCCAACGACCAGGTGACCAATCTGGTGGCCCAGCGGTATTTATCCGGCTTAAAGGAGGCCGGCGTGGATACCCTGATTCTGGGCTGCACCCATTATCCCATCATCAGCTCCATTATTTCCAAAACCATGGGAGAAGGGGTCGCCCTGATCGATTCCGGAAAGGAAACCGCCGTTTACGCCGCCGGCCTGCTGAAAAAACAGTCTCTGCTTAACTCTAGCGGCCAGGCGGGGCGCAACGCCTTTTATGTCAGCGACAGCGTGGACGGCTTTAATCAGATCGCCAACCTTTTCCTTGGAAAAGACATGGATTCCAGCGCCTGCCGGATCAACATAGAGGAATATTAAAACAGATTAGGAGCATTCAAACTAATGCAGGAAAATTATTTAATTTCCATCGTTGGCACCCAAGAGATCGATGGAGAAACAGACCGGATCGAGCTGACCACCGTAGGCACCTACGTTCACAAGGGAAGCAGCCGCTATATCGTGTATCACGAATTCAACGAGGATTTTCCCAGTGAAAAAGTCACCTCCATTTTAAAAGTGGAGGATGAAAAACGGGTGACCCTGATCCGCTCTGGCGGGCAGCGTTCCAGGCTGGTGCTGGAAAAAGGGAAACGCCATTTATGCCACTATGACACCGGCCTCGGCTCTCTGATGGTAGGCGTGTTCGCCCAATCCATCCGCAGCGACCTGACCGACGCCGGAGGCACACTGGATGTGAGCTATTCCCTGGATATCAATTCCGGCCTGAACAGCATGAATGAAATTTTTGTGGATATTAAAAAGAACGTGAAAAAATCATAGAGAGGACAGAACGAACGATGTCAAAACTTGTAGCCCAGGCAACCGGTGATTTGCGGCAGATCATTTTAAACGCGTTAGGCCGCGCCGTCGCGGAAAAGGCCCTGCCCATGGAGCCCGCGCCGGACTTTGCCATTGAAACCCCGGCCGATCCTTCCCACGGCGATTTCGCCACCAACGTGGCTATGGTATCCGCCAAGGCGTTCCATATGGCTCCCCGAAAAATAGCCGAAGCCCTCTCCCCCTATTTCGAGCTTTCCGGCACCTATTTTGAAAAATTCGAGATCGCGGGCCCCGGCTTTATCAATTTCTTTTTCAGTCCCGGCTTTTATGCCGCGGTGCTGAAGGATATTGAAACTTTGGGGGACGATTACGGCCGCTCGGACTATGGAAAAGGCAAAAAAATCAACGTGGAATTCGTCTCCGCCAATCCTACCGGCCCTATGCACATGGGCAACGCCAGAGGCGGCGCGCTGGGCGACTGCCTGGCGGCGGTGCTGGATGCCGCCGGCTATGACGTCTCCAGAGAGTTTTATATCAACGACGCGGGAAACCAGATCGATAAATTCGCCCTCTCCTTAGATGTACGGTATCAGCAGATTTTTAAAGGCGAGGAAACCGTTCCCATGCCGGAGGACTGCTATCAGGGCGGGGATATTATGGAGCGCGCCCGGGAATTCGCCGATCTTTACGGCGACAGCTATTTGGAAAAGCCTGAGGAAGAGCGCCAAAAGGCCCTGGTGGAATTCGCGCTGCCGAAAAACATCGCTAAAATGCAGTCGGATTTGAAAAAGTACCGGATTGAATACGACACCTGGTTCCACGAAAGCCTGCTTCATAACGATGGGGAAATCGACGAAACCCTAAATATACTTGCCGCAAAGGGCATGACCTACGAATCAGACGACGCCCTTTGGTACAGGGCTACCGACTACGGCGCGGAAAAAGACGAGGTGCTGGTGCGGAAAAACGGCAATCCCACCTACTTTGCCGCGGATATCGCCTATCACCGGAACAAATTTCAGCGGGGCTTTGATAAGTGCATCGATATCTGGGGCGCGGACCATCACGGCCACGTAGCCAGAATGAAGGGCGCTATGAACGCCGTAGGCTTAGACGGGGACAAATTAGACGTGGTTCTGATGCAGCTGGTCAAGCTGGTCAGAAACGGCGAGATCGTCCGCATGAGCAAGCGTACCGGCA
Organism: uncultured Ruminiclostridium sp.; assembly: GCA_902490005.1. Taxonomy (GTDB): domain Bacteria; phylum Bacillota; class Clostridia; order Oscillospirales; family Acutalibacteraceae; genus Clostridium_A. The sequence goes on along the minus strand of CABUCM010000001.1, from coordinate 145,820 downwards.
AAGCCATTCAGCTGGCGGACCTATTGGATGAGGTTCCGGTAGACGCCGCCCGGTTCCTGTTCAACATGCGGGAAGCCAATTCCCAAATGGAATTTGATTTGGATTTAGCCGTCCAGCAGGACGCCCAGAACCCGGTTTATTATGTCCAGTATGCCCACGCCCGGATTTGCAGTATTTTAAAAGCCCTGGAAAAAGACGGCGTAACAAAGCGGGCTTGTACGGACCAGGAGCTGCTGCTGCTCACCCAGCCGGAGGAGTTGAACCTGATCCGGCATTTGGCGGCTTACACCGGAGAGATCGTCTCCGCCGCCAAGGATTACGACCCCGCCAGAATCACCCGCTATGTGATCGATTTAGCCAACCTGTTCCATAAGTTCTACAACGCCTGCCGGGTAAAGGGCGAGGAGGACAGCCTCTGCCAGGCCAGGCTGACACTGTGCGTGGCGGTGAAAACAGTAATACACAATGTTTTGGCTATGTTTAAAATTTCCGCTCCCGACGCCATGTAACCTATTTTTGCTTGATAAAAAGGAGTATGCCCTATGAGTTTTCCATTTCATCTGCCACTGATTTTAGACGGCGCCACCGGAACCAACCTGATCGCCGCCGGTATGCCCAGCGGCGTGTGTGTGGAGCAGTGGATTTTAGAAAACCCGGAGAAGCTTCAGTCCCTGCAGCGGGCTTTTCTGGAGGCGGGCGCTAACGCCGTAATGGCCCCCACCTTCGGTGCCAACAGGGAAAAGCTGGCGGCCTACGGCCTGGAAAACCAAGTGGAGGAAATCAACCTAAAGCTGGTGGCCCTTAGCAAGGAAGCGGCGGCGCCGTTCCACGCTTTGGTCGGCGGCGACGTGTCCCCCGCCGGCGTCATGATCGAGCCTTACGGCGATCTGACCTTTGACGAGCTTTACGACATTTATTTGGAGCAGATCCGCGCTTTGAAAAAAGCCGGCGTGGATTTTATCGCGCTGGAAACCCAGATGGCTTTAGCGGATATGCGGGCCGGCGTGCTGGCCGCCAAGGAGGTGGGCCTGCCGGTATTCGCCACCATCACGGTGGAGGACAACGGCAGAACCATTATGGGTGCAAAATTTTTGCCGGTGCTGATTACATTGCAGGCCCTGGGCGCCTCTGCCGTAGGCTTGAACTGCTCTACTGGCCCGGAGGTGATGAAAGACCTGATTTCGGGCGCTGTACCGCACGCCCAGGTTCCTTTAATCGCCAAGCCCAACGCAGGAAAGCCCTCTGTGGAGGATCCCACTGTATATCCTCTCTCTCCCGTTGAATTCGCTCAGAAAATGCAGGAACTGCTTTCTGCCGGCGCTCAGATTGTAGGCGGTTGCTGCGGCTCCACCCCAGCGCATATCAGAGAGCTTGCCCAAGTGGTGGAAAACAGTTACCGGGAGCTTTCTCCTCAGGAACCGGACCATTTTGCCGGCGCCATTGAAAGCGAAAGCTTCTTTCTTGGGGACGATATTAGCCTCAGCGAACCGCTGGAGTGCAGCTATGACCTTGGCGACGACCTAATCGATATTGAGGATGAACAGGTGAACGCCGCCCTGGTGGAGGTCAACAGTATCGACGACGCGAAGCTGCTGATCGAAAACGCCTCCATGACCCGGCTGCCTATTGTAGTGCGGATTCATAACCTGGATTTGCTGGAATATACCCTTCGAAATTTTCAGGGCCGCTTGATCGTGGATTCCGCCTGCGACTTGGAAGCGGAGGAAATGAAGCCTATTGTAGACTATTACGGCGCGATTTTATATTAAATAGCAAAACAATCAAAACCTCCGGCTTTGCCGGATGAATGAAAAGCCCTAGTAGGGCATAATACGGACTTAGCCCCCCAAGGGACGCTGAAATATTATTATCGCAGCCAGGCATTGCCGCCGGTAATCCGGCAACGTTCCACAATATTTCGCTTTATGATATTATGAGATTGCTTTTTTCATCGCCTGAGGCGATAGCTTCCCAGCGGGAATCCTTTTGTGAAAGCATTTTTACCGGCTCCCGACAGAACCGAGGGGCTCTTGCTTAGGCGTACAATAAAAAAGCCCTTCTTCGCGAATATCGCGAAGAAGGGCTTTTTTCATTCTGTTTTCAAACCCGGTGGCGGTGTAATCTTGACGGCGCTTTGATTTACGCTTGGAAAAGTGATTTCCACGGTAAACAAATCGGCGTCGGTAGTCACCCGGAAGGTTCCTCCGCAGGCTTCGGTAAAGCTTTCCGCGATGGAAAGCCCCAGCCCGGAGCCTTCAGTGGACCGGGAAGCGTCTCCCCGGACGAACCGCTGGGTGATGTCCTCCCCGATATCCCCCAGCTCATATTTAGAGGTGTTTTTAATCACCACCGTGGTCCAGGAATCATTGCGGTACAGGGTGATATAAACCCGGGAACCCTCCAAAGAATACTGCAGGGCGTTTTTCATCAGGTTTTGGAACACCCGGTACAGCCGCTCCCCGTCCCCTTGGATCAGCACCGGATCGTTGGGCAGGTTCAATTTGAAAACCAAGCTGGACACGCTGATATCTTCATCCATATCCGCCATAGTCTGCCGGATCAGTTTTACCAGATCCAGCTTCTCGATAACCAGCTTCATTTCCCCGCTGGCGGCCTTCGAAACGTCGAAAATATCCTGTACCATGGTGTTCAGCCGCTGCGATTTGCTGGACAGGATCTTGATGTAATCCTTCACGTGCTCCGGAAGTTCCTCTTCTTTTTCCAGCAGTTCCACATAGCTGATAATGGAAGTCAAGGGGGTTTTAATGTCGTGGGACACATTGGTGATCAGCTCAATCTTCATCCGCTCCGACTTCATCCTTTCCTCCAGCGCGACGGAAAAGCCCTCCTGAATTTCGTTTAAGTCCTGGGCGGTTTCATAAAGATCGGAATCCAGCGGCAAATTCAGCTTCGCATCCATATTCCCGGATTTCATCACGGAAACCTGGTCTACGATCTCCCCCACATCCTCTACGGTTTTTCGAAACCGCTTGATGTAAAGACAGATACAGGCGACGGCCGCCGCGATCCAAATGATGACTAAAATGAACAAAAAAGGATAGTAAACAGGGGAGGCAAAGCTTAACATAAACAGCATCATACCGCTAACCAGCAAAAACAGCTCTATGCCAAGCAATATCCAAAAACGGTCTACCAGTTTTTTCTGGAACGGTTTATACCGCTCCCGTTTGCGGTACCACTGGATCATTGAATACGTAATGTTATGACGGAACACCCCGGTTTTATTGTAACGCAAATCGTTCACCAGGATGTAGATATAATAAACAAACTGCAGCAGGGCCGTAATCTTATATAAGTTTCTTCCATAAACTTGTAAGGCGAACGAAGTAAACAGCATAAAGGAGAATAAAAGCAGAACCAGCTTTACTTCCAGCCATACTCTTCCGGAAACTTGAGCAATTTTCTGATCCACCAGTTTCTTATCCTTTCGGAAGAAAAGATAAGCTGCCAGGAAAAGAACGGCAACCCCCAGCGCGATAAAGGTATTCACCTGCTGGGAAAACCGTTCCTGAACCACGCCGTACATAGACCAGGCGCTTTCGGTGGGCACCAGCTTTTCCGCGAAGGCCATTTTCAATTCCAGGTTCTGCCAGCCGTAGGTTTCCGGTAAAGGCTGGTAGCCCTCCCAATACTCATTATCGTCGTAGTATTGCTGCTGGCCCTCTTCGGTGTAAAGACTATAAATAGGCCAAAACCAAAACTCTCCGGTAATATCCTGGCCGTTTCGGGTGACCCTCACCTTGCCGTTATTGTAATCGACGATATAATTGTACCCATCCGGAGCAGCTTCCTGGAATAAATTGATGTTTGTGTTGCTGTGGCTTTTCCCATTTGCGCCGTTGGATACGCGGTAGATAACATTGGGCTGGTCCTTGTCGATATCCATAAGGTCTAACGTTTCAGTATTGTCGCTGTCAGCGGTAATGGACAGTATCCTCTCAAACCGGGTCGCGACCGCGCTTTGATACATTTGCGTCGACTGGATGTCACCGGAAAAGGATTCCGACAGGACAAACCGCGCATCCCCGTAAGCTGGTTTTTCCCACAGCAGAAGGCCCACGCTGAAAAAAATGCTAAAGGCTAATAGAAAGCTCAAAAAGCCGATCAGCTGCCTACCTACCGTGCTTTTCAATTTTGTATCCAATCCCCCACACCACCTTTAAATACTCGGGATCCTTCGGATTCAGCTCGATCTTCTCACGAATACGGCGGATATGCACCATCACCGTATTTTCCGCTGAAAAAGCAGGCTCGTTCCAAACGCGCTCATAGATTTCTTCCGCTGGAAAGATTCTGCCGGCGTTTCGGATCAGCAGGTCAAAAATCTTGGATTCAGTGGCGGTAAGGTGAACCGGCTCCCCGTCGGCAAACAGGGACTTCGTGTCCAAGTCGTAGCGCAGGCGGCCGATTTCAATACTTTTCCCCGCGGTCTTAGCGTGGATGTCCCCCAGCATCGTGTACCGGCGGACCTGGGATTTCACCCGGGCCACCAGTTCCATGGTGTTGAAGGGCTTGGTCAGGTAATCATCCGCGCCCATGGAAAGCCCCAGCACCTTATCGGTATCCTCGCTTTTCGCTGAAAGGATCATGATGGGAAAGTTTTTCTTCTCCCGTATTTTCAAAACCGCCGACAAACCGTCCAGCCTGGGCATCATCACATCGATAATGATCAGCTGCAGGTCATGGTCCATGGCGATTTCCAAGGCTTCCAGGCCGTCGTAGGCTTTAAAAACCTGAAATCCCTCCTGCTCCAAGTTGATCGCGATTGCCCGCACGATTTCCTGATCGTCGTCCACCACCAAAATATTACCGCTCATCCGTTTTTTACCCGCTTCCTTTCAGGATTTCCCTATGCGTATAGTGTAAAAGAGATCTCTTACAAAATAGGCGATGTGTTTCTTACAAATTCTTTACGATTCATCCTCTTGGTCCAAGGAGGGCGTTTCTGTGAACAGCTTCACCGCCTTTTCTTTCCATTTCGGCGGAAAGGACTCATCTTCCAGATGCTCCTCTTCATCCCAGCTGCCGAAACCGAAATAACAACCGATCCCGCAAATCACCGCCGTCACGATCCCAACAAAGCTGGAAAGCCGCACTTCTTCCAAAGCACAGAAAATGATGGCGATCAAAACCCCGCAGATACCCAGCGTAAACGCGGAAAAACTGATTTTTCCCTTCATTCCCATGATGACTCTCCTTTCAAAATTTCATAAAGGGCGTCGCTTAAACGCCCAAATTGTTCCATGGAAAGCTCCTCCGCCCTTGCGTTAGGCGGAATTTCACATATGTTTAACGCCTCCAATGCCCGCTGCTTCGGAACCGCCAATCCGGCGCTGAGAGAGTTGGAAAGGGTCTTTCTCCTTTGGGCGAAGGAAGCCTTCACCGTTCGGAAGAAAAAGCCCTCGTTGAGCACCTCCACCGGCGGCTTTTCCCGGATCTTCAACTGAATCACCGCGGAATCCACATTGGGCGGCGGCAGAAAGCTTCCCCGGGAAACGTGGAATAGCAGCTCCGGCTGGGCGTAATACCGCACCGCCACGCTGACCGCCCCCACATTTCTGGTGCCAGGCTCCGCGCAGAGCCGCTGGGCCGCTTCCTTCTGCACCATCACGGTCATGGAATCCACCGGCAGCTTTTCCTCCAGCACCTTCATAATCACCGGGGAGGTAATGTAATAAGGCAGGTTAGCGCACAAGCATACAGGCTTGTCCCCAAACTGTTCCCGGATGAGCTGCTTCAGGTCCAGCTTCATCACATCTCCTGAAATCACTGTCACGTTGGAAAATTCCTCCAGGGTCTCTTCCAGCACCGGCAGCAGCCGGCGGTCCAATTCAATCGCCGCCACCTTGTCCGCCCGCTTGGCAAGCTCGTAAGTAAGCACCCCGATGCCAGGGCCGACCTCCAATGCGCACACCCCTTCTTGTGCGCCGCATTCCTCCGCCATTCGGGGACAAACCCCAGGATTCACCAGAAAATTTTGTCCCAGTGATTTGGAAAACGAAAAACCGTGCCGGGAAAGGATATTTTTTATATTCCCTATATCTGAAAGCTGGCTCATTTTACCCTCCGCTTTTGGTGAAATTTAATAACTTTATTATATCACAAAAATCATTTTGCCAAAAGCATTGATTATTCAGCAAAAATGCAATATGATAGTAACATACAAAATGTTGTGATGAAATTCAAATATGAGCTGTTTTATCACGATATCTAGTGCTGTTGATTTTCAGCAAAAATGATGTGAAACCGGAAAGGGGCACAAAAATGGAACGCAGAGACAAAGAAAATTATTATCTGGATATTGCCGAAACCGTGTCGGAGCGGGGCACCTGTCTGCGCCGGAACTTCGGCGCTATCATCGTCAACAAAGACCAGATTATTTCCACCGGCTATGTGGGCGCACCCAGAGGCCGGCGCAACTGTATCGACCTAGGCTATTGCGTCCGGGAAAGCCTTCAGATTCCCCGGGGAGAACGGTATGAGCTTTGCCGCTCCGTCCACGCGGAGGCCAACGCCATTATTCACGCCTCAAGGAACGACACCCTGGGTGGCACTTTGTACCTGGTGGGCAAAAACGCCTCTGACAATTCTTATGTGGAAAACGCCGCCCCCTGCTCTATGTGCAAGCGCATGATTATTAACGCCGGCATCGTCCGGGTGATTATCCGCAATACGAAAGACTCCTTTACTTCCGTGAATGTAGACGATTGGATTTATAACGACGAATCCTTAACGGGAGCGAGAGGCTATTAAGCGCGATTCTTATGGAGGTTTCTGATATGAACTTTATAAAAGGCAACTGGAGCCGTTTTGTGGATGTGCATGATTTCATTCAGCACAACTATACTCCCTACGACGGCGACGAATCTTTTCTTTCTCCTCCCACAGAGAAAACCAAAGCCCTCTGGGTCCAGGTTCAGAAACTGATGGAGCGGGAAGTGAAGAATAATGGCGTGCTGGATATCGACGAGCACACTATTTCCGAAATTGACGCCTACGCCCCCGGCTATATCGATAAAGCGCTGGAGGATATCGTGGGATTGCAGACCGACGCCCCCCTGAAGCGTGCTATTCTGCCTTTTGGCGGCAAGCGTATGGTGATGAAATCCCTGGAAACCTATGGGCGTAAAATGGACCCAAAAGTGGCCGAGGTGCTGAAATACCGCAAGACCCACAACGACGGCGTATTCGACGTTTATACCGACGAAATGAAGCGGGCCCGCCACAACGGCATTATCACCGGCCTGCCGGACGCCTACGGCCGGGGCCGGATTATCGGCGATTACCGCCGGGTACCCCTGTACGGCGTTGACTTTCTCATTGAGGACAAGCAGAGGTCCCTGCAGGACATGAATTACAACGTGATGGATGAAGAAGCCATCCGCCGCCGGGAGGAAACCGCGGAGCAAGTCAGGGCTTTGCACAAGCTGAAACGCATGGCGGAAAGCTATGGATATGATATCTCCCAGCCCGCCAAGGATACCAGGGAAGCGATTCAGTGGCTTTATTTCGCCTATCTGGCGGCGGTAAAGGAGCAAAACGGCGCTGCCATGTCCCTGGGGCGCACCTCTACCTTCCTGGATATTTACGCCCAGCGTGACCTGGAAAACGGCGTGTATACCGAGGAGCAGATCCAGGAATTTGTGGACCACTTCATCATGAAGCTGAGAATGGTGCGTTTTTTGCGCACCCCCGCCTATGACGAGCTGTTCTCCGGCGACCCCACCTGGGTGACTGAGTCCATCGGCGGCCGGTCCGCCGACGGCAGGCACATGGTCACCAAAATGTCTTACCGGTACCTGCACACTCTGGTAAACCTGGGTCCCGCGCCGGAACCTAATATGACCATTCTGTGGAGCAGGCGTTTGCCGGAAAATTTCAAGCGGTTCGCCGCCAGGCTTTCCATTGAAACGTCCTCCATCCAATATGAAAGCGACGACCTGATGCGGAAAAAGTTCGGCGACGACTATGCCATAGCCTGCTGTGTATCCGCTATGCGGGTGGGCAAGCAGATGCAGTTTTTCGGCGCCAGAACCAACCTGGCGAAGGCCCTGCTGTACGCCATTAACGGCGGGCGGGACGAAATCACGGGAGAACAGGTTGCGCCGGAATTTTTGGCCTGCCGGGGTAAAAAGCTGGAGTTTGACGATGTCATTAAGAAATTCGATGTCATATGCGACTGGCTTTCCAAGCTTTATATCAACACCCTGAACATCATCCATTACATGCACGATAAATACTGCTATGAAAAAATTCAGATGGCCCTTCACGACGACGACGTGCTCCGCACCTGTGCCTGCGGGATCGCCGGCCTGTCGGTGGTGGTGGACAGCCTGTCCGCCATTAAATACGCAAACGTCAAGCCCATACGTGACGAACGCGGGCTGGTGGTGGATTATCAAGTCACCGGCGACTATCCCAAATTCGGCAACAACGACCCCAGAGCCGACGAAATCGCTGTGCAGGTGGTCAAGATGTTCATGAATAAAATTTCCAAGTGCCCCACCTACCGGCACAGCAAGCCCACCCTTTCCATCCTTACCATCACGTCCAACGTGGTGTATGGCAAAAAAACCGGTTCCACCCCCGACGGCCGCAAACGGGGCGAGCCTTTCGCGCCCGGCGCCAACCCGATGCACGGCCGGGATCAAAACGGTTGTATCGCCTCTATGCTGTCCGTGGCCAGGCTTCCCTATGATTACAGCGAAGACGGTATCTCTTATACCTTTTCCATCGTACCGGGGGCTTTGGGCAAAACCGAGGACGAAAAAGCCGCCAACCTGATTGGTTTACTGGACGGTTATTTTAAAGAGGGCGGGCACCACATCAACGTCAACGTTTTAAACCGCGACGTTCTGCTGGACGCCATGGAGCATCCGGAGCTTTATCCCCAACTGACTATCCGGGTTTCCGGATATGCGGTCAACTTCATCAAGCTTTCCCGGGAACAGCAGCTGGATGTCATCAGCCGTACTTTCCATGACCGTTTCTAAAAAACAAAGATAAGAATGCGGCGGCAGAACCCAAACGCGGCGTGTGATCCGCCTGTTCCCTGCCGCCGCTTCTTTTTCGCCACCGGGAGGAAGCCTTATGCCTAAAACAAGCGAAACCCTGGGATATCTCCACTCTGTGGAAAGTTTCGGCGCCCTGGACGGCCCCGGCATCCGCTATGTGCTGTTTTTGCAGGGGTGTCCCCTGCGCTGCAGCTTTTGCCATAATCCAGACACCTGGTGCGCCTCCGCGGGAAAGGCCGTCTCTGCCAAAGAGGTGTTTCAGAATATTTTAAAATATAAAAGCTTTATCTCTTCCGGCGGCGTGACCCTTTCCGGCGGAGAGCCTCTTTTGCAGCCGGAATTCTGCCGAAAGCTGATTACCCTGTGCCACAGGAAAAAACTCCACTGCGCCATCGACACGGCGGGCTCCATTCCCCTGGCCGCCTGCCAGCCGGCGGTGGACGCCGCCGATCTTCTTCTGCTGGACATTAAGGCCCTGGACCCGGTTCTCTGCCGGGAACTCACTGGCCAGGATAACAAAAACGCGCTGGCCCTGCTGGATTACTGCGAGAGCGTAAAAAAGCCGGTCTGGATCCGCCACGTGCTGGTGCCTGGGTTTACTTTAGAGCAAGAACGCCTTGAGGAATTGGCAGAGTATCTCTCCGGGTTTTCCTGTGTAGAGCGGATTGAACTTCTCCCCTTTCACAAAATGGGAGAATATAAATGGGAGGCTTTGGGGATATCCTCCCCGCTGGCGGAAACAAAGGAGCCGGCTAAGGAAGAAATCTCTATGGCTAGAGAAATTTTTCAAAACCGCGGCCTTTCTGTTCATTAATCTGTAAAGCTAAAAACGAGCCATACAAAGGGAAATCCCCTTTGTATGGCTCGTTTGCCGTATGATAATAACTTCTTAGTTTATAGCGCCGCGCACACCAGTCCTCCCATTTCCTTACAGCTGACCTTTTTGGTGCCCTCGGTGTAAATATCAGGGGTGCGGGCGGTCTTCAGAACCTCTCCCACCGCTTTTTCGATATCGGCCGCGGCCTCAGGCTCGTTTAAGGAATATTTCAGCATCATCGCAACCGACAGGATGGTAGCCAGCGGATTTGCGATGCCCAAACCCGCGATATCCGGCGCGGAGCCGTGAATAGGCTCATACAGTCCCAGCTTGCCCTCTCCCAGGCTGGCTGAGGAAAGCATGCCGATGGAACCGGAAATCATAGAGGCCTCGTCGGAAAGGATGTCGCCGAAAATATTGGAGGTGACGATCACGTCGAACTGTTTCGGGTTCCTCACCAGCTGCATGGCGCAGTTATCCACATACAGGTGGTTCAGTTCCACCTCAGGATACTCCTCAGCCACCTTCAGCACCGTTTCCCGCCACAGCCGGGAGGATTCCAGCACGTTGGCCTTATCCACGCTGCAAAGCTTTTTGCCGCGCTTCATGGCCAAATCAAAGGCCACTCTGGCGATACGCTCGATCTCAGGAACCGTGTACATCTCGGTATCGTAAGCGGCGGGAGCGCCGTTTTTCTCCGTTCTTCCCCGTTCGCCGAAATAAATGCCGCCGGTGAGCTCTCTCACCACCATAATATCCATAGCCTGGCCGATGATTTCCGGCTTTAACGGAGAGGCCTCTCGCAGAGGCTCAAAAATCACCGCGGGGCGCAGGTTGGCAAACAGCCCCAACGCGCCGCGGATTCCCAGCAAACCGGCCTCTGGACGGTTATTCCCCGGCTGGTTCTCCCATTTTGGGCCGCCTACGGCGCCCAGCAGGACGGAATCGGAGGCCTTGCATTTTACCACTGTTTCCTCCGGAAGGGGAACCCCGGTATGGTCGATAGCGATACCGCCCAGCTCCGCTTCCTCATAAGCAACGGAAAAACCCCTCTTTTCCGCCACCTTATCGAGAACCTTTACCGCCTCGTCCACGATCTCCGGGCCGATGCCGTCGCCCTTTAACAGGGTAATCTTATATTGCTTCATGATGACCGCGCTCCTTTATGCTATTCCTTTATTTCTTTTATTATCCTACGTTCGTAAGCGTTTAAATGTAATCTTTGCTACAATTCAGGAGGTTTTCTCATCATTATTTTCAACGCCGTAGGCCCGGTCCGCCGCTTCCCGCACAATGTTTTGTATGTATTTTAAGTCCCCGTCCTGCTCCTCGTCCAAATCCTTGGGCACCTTGGCGTAAACCTCCATCACCTTATCCCGCATCCACAGCCCGGGTGTAATTCTCACCGAGTAGCCGCAGCCGTTTCCCACGATCCAGTCGTAAAAGCTGGCCTTGGGAATCCCATAGGCGGAAAGAATCGTCATAATCACGCCGCCGTGGGTCACCACCACCGCCTGGGTGGTGCCGGTGCGCATCATGCCCTCTACCAACTTATCAAAGGCGCCCAGCACCCGCAAAGCGAAATCCTCTCCGCTTTCCCCGCCGGGAGGGGCTACTTTTTGGCCGTTTTCCAGCCATTGCTGAAATTTAGGGTCTTCCCGTAATTCCTCAGCGGTTTTTCCCTCCCACGCTCCAAAATTGCATTCGGAAAGCTCTGGAACGATAATTGGAGTAACCTGGGGATAAATGATTTTGCAGGTTTCCAAGCAGCGTTTCAAAGGGCTGACATAAAATACCGGAGCGCCGGGATAGGAATATCGCTGGTCCATGGCCCTCAGCTTATCGATTCCTTCCTGGGAAAGAGGCGTATCGGTGATTCCCACATAGCGCCCCTCCGTGTTCGCGGCGGTAATACCATGTCGTATGAAGTGAATTTGGTAAGATTTCATAATTAATCTCCTTCCGATTTGTGATTTCGACAAAATTCCTATTTTTCTCGGTGTATTCCTCAACATTTTGCTTTACATCAGGTTTTCTTCGGAATATAATGAATATACAAGTAGTATTATTTTACTGTCAGCCACTGGGGGGACGTACGGATATGAACAGCAATTTTCCAAGGATCATTACTCTGCTTCGGAAAGAACGCGGGTTGAGCCAAAAGCAAGCCGCATCAGACTTGCAAATTTCTCAGGCGCTTCTCTCTCACTATGAAAAGGGCATCCGGGAATGCGGCCTGGAGTTTGTTGTTCGGACCGCTGATTATTATAACGTATCCTGCGACTATCTCTTGGGGCGCACCCCCGACCGCAGCGGCGCTACGCTGACGGTGGAGGATCTTCCCGATCCGGAAGCCGCTGGTAAGGAAAACAGATTTAAAGGCAGCCTGCTGCCCACCCTGAATAAGAAGCTGATTGCCAACTCTTTAAATATTATATTCGATCTTCTGCAAAAGAGCAATAACAAGGGATTAACTACCGAGGTTTCATCCTATTTAACCGTGTCCGTGTATAAAATGTTCCGGACGATCTACTCTTCCAACCCCAAAAACCCGCAAGGGCTGTTCGCGGCCCCTCAAGAGCTTCAGCAGGGGCTGTCCGCGGCCGCTCAATTTATAGCTGAGGCCAACGCCATTTGCATCGCTGATGGGAATAACGCGGGGCAGTTAGCGGGGCTTGCCCGGGAAGACGCCCTGTCACTTTCTCCTGAGCTGATTTCCCAGCAGTACCCTTTATTTGCTTCTTCCTTATATAATCTGATTCAAAACGCGGAAACCCGTATGGGGGTAAAAAAGGCCGGTGTAAAAAAATAATCCTTTGGCTCGCGCGGATTACAAAAAATAAAACGACAGCCTTTAGCATGCTTGCTAAAGGCTGTTTTCTATGGAAAAAATTAAGAATTTCCGCTGCTAGACGCGGCGGGATCCGGCCCTTTACTAACAATGAAACGAATGCTGGTGCCTTGGGGCAGCTCATCGCCTTCCGCATAGCTTTCATAGCCGATTACCCTGCCCTCGGGATATTCGCTGCTATACGCTTCGTTCCCTTTCACCGGGGTAAACCCGCTGGCGGTCAACTGCGCGGAGGCGTCCGTCAGGCTTAAGCCCGCAATCGAAGGTAAGGGCCTATTCTGCGGCCCTTTGCTCACCGTAACGGCAATTACGGAACCTTCCGGAAGCTTTTGGCCTTCCGCGTATTCCGGAACCTGAGAAATAATATAGCCCTCCGCCACGGTATCGTTAAATTCCTCCGTGGACATCAGCACCTGATATTTCCCCTGTTCCTGGGCGGCTCTCTGCGCGTCCTCAAAGTTCTCTCCTATCAGGTTGGGCATATCGATGGTTTCACCCTGAAGCGCAGACTCCTCGCTGGAAACCGCGTTAGACTCCACTTGAGACATTGCGGAAGAAACGCTGCTGACAGCTCCCTGGCCGGAAGAGGCGGGCTCTTCCCCACGGTTCATCCAAAGGAGGGCGATCAGCAGAAAAACAGCCGCCGCTACAATACAGCTGATAATTCCCCACACATAATTGGGCACGCCCCGTTTTTCCTTTTCCGCCAAGGCTTCCCGTTTTCGCTGGGGCGGCGTTGCTTGAGGCGGCGCCGCCACCTCGTTAAGCACCATGGTAACCGTAGGCGCCGCGGAAAGCTCCGCGCGCAGGCGTTCAAAGGTTTGTGTCCGCCTATCCGGCGCCACCTGAAGGCCATTGGCCAAAGCGGTGACAATATGCGGCGGAATCAGCTTTAAAATATTGGTGGGAATGAGCAGCCTGCCGTCGCTTCTGCGCTTTACCGCATCCTGAGGCAACTCGCCGGTCAACGCATAAAACAGCACCGCTGTAAAACCGTAAACGTCGGTTGCCTGGCTGATACTGCCAGGCTCCATATACTGTTCCACCGCGGCGCAGCCACTGAACAGTTCCGGCTCTAGTTTGCTTTCCGTCCTCCGGATAGACTTCACACAGAACCCGCAAAGCTTCATTTTGCCGGACTGGGTAATAATAAAATTATCCGGGCTCAGGCCCAGGTGCATGACCCCCGCTTGGTATAAATCGCTTAACCCTGAAATAATCGGCATAAACAAAGGCCTGGCGGCGTTCCATTCCAACCGGCCGCCGCTGCGCTCCACATACTCAGCAAGGGTAATATGCTCTGTCCACTCCGAGATCACATAGGCGGTATGATTCTGCTGGAAAATGTCATAAACCGGCACCATGACAGCAAGTTCCCGAAGCCTTGCCACATTTCTGGAATTCTCCAGGAATTCTATTTTGGTTTCCTTATAAGGGACCTCGCAGCCTGGAATTTCCTGCAAAAAGCCGTTTTCCAGGTTTCTTGTACACAAGTTATACGGCATGAATTCCCGAATATAAACGGGAGCGTCGGATACCGTGTCATACCCAATATAGCCGATCCCTTCTCCGTTGCGGTCCAGCATCTTTCCAACAATATACCGGTTCTGCAGCAAGGTACGCAGAGGAAGGCAATCCTCCGGCTGGGGGCGCATGGCCTCCTCATAACCGCACAGAGGACAGACATCCCGTCCCTCATTGTTTCCCATGCAGCCCATGCAAAGGGTATGCAGATCTACCATACTCATCAATCCTCGTCGTCGGATTCTGGGGCTTCCCAGTTATGCCAGATATTCTGGACATCGTCGTTATCTTCCAAAGCATCCATTAAACGCTGCATTTTGGTGATGCTATCTTCTTCCGTCAGCTTTACATAGGTACTGGGAACCATCTCCACATCGGCATTGACAAAAGAATAACCCTTGGCTTGGAGATCCTCCCGCACCGCGCTGAAATCTTCCGGTTCGGTAAAGATTTCAAAGACGTCGTCATCAGCCTGAAAATCAGCGGCGCCGGCTTCCAAAGCGTCTTCCATCACCTTGTCTTCATCCATGCCTTCCCGTTCCACCACGATTACGCCCTTTTGCTCAAACATAAAGGATACGCAGCCAGGCGTTCCCATGTTTCCGCCGAACTTGTCGAAAAAATGGCGCAAATCGCCTGCGGTACGGTTCCGGTTGTCGGTCAGGGTCTCTACGATCAAAGCGATGCCGTTAGGGCCGTAGCCCTCGTAAGTAATCGCCTCATACTTGCTGGAGTCGTTATCTCCAGCGGCCTTTTTGATAATTCTTTCAATATTGTCGTTAGGCACATTGTTTGCTTTTGCTTTCGCAATACAGTCCCTCAGCTTTGAATTGGTATTGGGATCCGCGCTGCCGCCTTCTCTGACCGCTACAGCCAGCTCACGGCCGATTTTGGTAAACACTTTCGCTCTGGCGCCGTCTGTTTTTTCTTTTTTCCTCTTAATTGTACTCCATTTAGAATGTCCTGACATACCTACCTGTCCTCCATTATATAAGTCGCAATTTAAATGATTCCATAATAATTTATACTATCACAAATCCTACGGTATGGCAAGTTTTTCAGCGGTTTTCACGATATCGTCTATCAGATGCCGCATACTTTTCTCCCGGTCTGTGTTTTTCCAAAGGACCTCGCCTACAAGTTCCGTATTCAAAACGGTAAAAATCATTTTCAGCTGCTTTCGAATGACCTGTTCCCCCTCACGGCTGTCTGCGCCGCAGGTCAAAAGCATCACCGCCCTTTTATGCTTTGCGATGGGCGGCCGCTCTCCCCTTACGAACCGGGCGGAAAAATACCGCTGGGTACGGTCCAGAATCGCTTTCAACGGGGCGGGAAAGCTTAAATTATAGACCGGGGTAGCAACGATCAGAAAGTCGCAGGTCCTTAGAAGATGGTCAATCTCATCAAAATCGGAATTGACACAGCCGTTTTTCGTCTCACAGCAGCCGCACCCCACACAGGGGCGGATGCTTTTTTGATAGGCGTCTACAAGAACCCATTCAACCTCTTTGGGAACCGCTTTTTGAAATGCCTGAAGAAGCTCCGCGGTAGCGCCGTTTTGATGAGGGGAACCAAACAGCACAAAACCTTTTATTTTCGGCATAATCCTCCCCCTCTCTAAAGTCCTTATTTATTCTATCAGTAATAACAAAAATAAACAACTACATTTTCGTTACAATTTTCTATTTTTAACTTGCTTTTTCTGTTTTCTTATTGTATAATAAATGACGCTGTTAATAATCATGCCGGTGTGATGGAATTGGCAGACGTGCTGGACTCAAAATCCAGTGGTAGCGATACCGTACCGGTTCGACCCCGGTCACCGGCACCAGCAGGCTGAGCCTGCACCCAAGACGCGCACTTCACTTTGTGGAGTGCGTTTTGTTTTGCACCCGCGTTTATAATTGCTATTTTTTATCAACGCTTCCCATGAGAATATCGAAAGAGACAGATTACTATAAAGGGATCGACTTCTTTTGTTTTTACCATATAATTTAATAAAGTCCATGGAGGGAAAATAGATGTTTCAAACCGCACCGGGAGTGACCATACCTTTTCCAGAGAAAATTCAGGAACAATTCCAAGTTTATGAAGAGCAATCCATTCAGGCGAATATTAGCTTTGAAAAATTAAAACCTCTGCTCACTGAATTTTATCAAAGCCTTCCTGAACCCTTATTTTTTGTATTGCAGTTGCCGCTCTCTATTCAAGAAGAACGGCAACATGGGTTTGATAAAATTTTACATCAAGAAGTATGCTATCTTGACGGACAGACACGAGAACAAATTGATTCTATCTTAAATTCATATGGACAAATCTTGTTGGAAGACGGGATGTCTCAATTTGCAATTGCATCCCATGTGAATCACGAGGAAATATTTATTCAAAAGTACAAATTGACTGATTTGTATTCTCCGTCACCGCGCCGCTTTATCCCCCTGCTGCAACGTTATGGGCTTACGGAAACCGACCATCTCTTTACGGTATGGGATACCTTCTCACAGGAGGCACCCGGTGAATGCAGACGCATTTCAATTAATGGGTGGGACGCTTATGATATAGCGGAGCGGTTAAAGAAAAAAGGCATGTATCGAGCAAAAATAATAGAAGGTTGACAAAGGTATCTATTTTGTATCATAAACCCAGTAGGTTGAATCCGCATGCAAATCGCGCTCCCCACGATTATGGGGAGCGCGATTTGTTTTTACCCGTGTTTATAACTGCTATCTTGTTTGCCAACGCCTCCCATCCGCAAGCCGCCGCAGGCAACTCGCGCGCCCTATATTGGCGGAGTGTGCCCTGATAAAGGCTTCTTTTGTGCTCCCGCGGTTATTTTCTTGCCTTTGAAACAAAATAAAGCAAGAACAGGCGGTGAAAACATGAAAAAAATTGATTGGCTGAAAATCATTAAAATCTCCATCGGCTGCTGCTTTGCGGTATTTCTGGCGGATTGGCTCGGGCTTAGGAGCGCCACATCCGCCGGCATTATCGCTTTGCTCAGCATACAAAATACCAAAAAGGAAACGCTGACCATCGCCGGAAAACGCGTCTGCGCTTTTTTTATCGCCGTGGCGGCGGCGTACCTTCTGTTCACCACATTGGGGTACCACCTTTTTTCTTTCGGTTTCTTTTTGCTTATTTTTACCTTTGTGTGTTATCTTCTCAAATTGGAAACCGGCGTTTCCATGAGCACCGTTTTGGTTACCCATTTTTGGACCGCCCAAAATTTTCATTACACCCTGATTATCAATGAATTCCTCCTGCTGTGCATCGGCGTGGGAATCGCCGTGCTCATCAATCTTTATATGCCCAGAATCAGCCATATCATCCGGCAGGACCAGGAAGAGATCGACAAAAGCATGAAGGACATCATTTTGCAGATGTCCTCCGTTTTGATCGACGGCCACGAGATTAATCTGGAAACTGATTTCCAGATTCTGCAAGGCCGCCTGGAACAGGCGCTGGTTCACGCCTACCAGCACATGAACAACACCCTTTCCGCCGATATGCGGTATTACGTCCAATTTATTGAGCTGCGTAAAAACCAGCAGGGGCTGCTGAAACGGGTTTACCGAAACCTGGTGAAAATCAAATTCATTCCCACCCAGGCGTTTCCCGTCTCCCGGTTTATGAAGCGTATCGCGGAATCCTTTCAGGACTATGACAACGCGGGCCATCTTTTATCCATCCTTTTTGAAATGCGGAAATTTTATAAAACCAGCCCCCTCCCCCAAACCCGGGAGGAATTTGAAGCCCGGGCGGTGCTGTATCAAATCGTTTCCGACCTGGAATCGTTGGTCCTTTTAAAACAAAGCTTTGCCCAGCAGCTTTCTCCCGGGCAAATCAAATATTTTTGGAAATAAATCCAGAACCCCCTTTACAAGAACATACGTTCTGTGTTATAGTAAAAGCATCAAAGGAGGCTTTTCTTATGGATTTGTTTGATAAACTGAAAATTCTTTCTGACGCCGCCAAATACGACGTGGCCTGTACCTCCAGCGGCGTAGACCGAAAAGCGCAAAAGGGGCAGATCGGCTCCGCGGTAGCCTGCGGCATCTGCCACTCCTTTGCCGGGGATGGGCGCTGCATTTCCCTATTGAAGGTTCTCATGACCAACGCTTGTATTTACGACTGCAAATACTGCGTGAACCGCAGGTCTAATGATACGCCCCGGGCCGCCTTTACCCCCAAGGAGCTGGCGGAGCTGACGATTCAGTTTTACCGCCGCAATTACATTGAAGGCCTGTTTTTAAGCTCCGGGGTTCAGAAAAACCCCGACTATACCTGTGAACAGATGATCGAGGCCATCCGCCTTCTGCGGGAGGAATACCGCTTTGCGGGCTATATTCACGCAAAGGCTATCCCAGGCGCGGATACCCAATTACTGCAGAAGCTGGGGCTGCTGGCGGACCGGATGAGCGTCAACATTGAGCTGCCTTCCCAGCAGAGCCTGAAGCTTTTAGCGCCGGACAAATCCAAGCAGTCCATTTTCACGCCTATGGGCTTTATCCGCAACCAAATGAGGGAAAATGCCTCCGATTTGGTCAAGTATCAGCACGCTCCAAAATTTGCGCCGGCCGGCCAAAGCACCCAGATGATTATCGGTGCCACGCCGGACACGGATTATCAAATTCTGAACCTGACCGAGGGGCTTTATCAAAAATATAAGCTGAAGCGGGTCTTTTACTCCGCTTATCTGCCGGTAAACGAAAACGCCCTGCTGCCGCCTCTGGGCACCAAGCCTCCCCTGCTGCGGGAGCACCGGCTGTACCAGGCGGACTGGCTGCTTCGCTTTTACGGCTTTAAGGCCCATGAAATCTTGGATGAAAAACATCAAAGCTTTCACCCTTACCTGGACCCCAAATGCAACTGGGCCCTGAACCACCTGGACCTTTTTCCGGTGGAGGTCAACAAAGCCTCCTACGACACCCTGCTCCGGGTGCCGGGCATCGGGGTCAAGGGCGCGAAAAAAATCGTCACCGCCCGCAGGACCACCAGCCTGACCTTCCAGGACCTGAAGCGCCTGGGGGTCGTACTGAAACGGGCTCAATATTTTTTGCTGTGCAAGGGGAAAATGATGGAAGGGGTGAAGGTTTCGGAAGACACGGTGCTTCGGTCCATGATGTCCGATACCGCCAAAAGCCTTTATTATCAATACCAAATGCCTGAACACGCAGAACAGCTGTCGTTT
The DNA here is from genome assembly GCA_902490005.1 of uncultured Ruminiclostridium sp. Lineage (GTDB taxonomy): Bacteria > Bacillota > Clostridia > Oscillospirales > Acutalibacteraceae > Clostridium_A. Next base: position 126,402 of record CABUCM010000001.1, on the reverse strand, counting down.
TTTGATCAGCCCAAACTAACGCGGGAGGATGTGCAAAAATGCCTTACCGGCCAGCTATAACCTATCGCTATGACGGCACCTTGGACGGGATTTTTACTTGCCTGATGGAAAGCTATGAAAGAAAAGAAATTCCAGCGGAAATTTTTCCGCCGGAATCAGAACAAACCTGCCTGCTGCCCTGCCGTGAAATTCAAACCGACCCAGCAGCCGCTCAAAGGGCGCAAAGCGCCATTCCGCTGAAAATAGGCTCCGAGGCCCTTCATTTTGTCCGGAAGGGTTTTCTCACCTGTCTTCCCCGGAAGGAATGGTATCTTCTCATGTTTCTTCGCATGGGGTTCCACTACGGCCCGTCGGTGATGACAATGATTTCCCATGAAACCCTGACCCCTTTGTTCAACGCCGTCAGGAATTTGGAAAACGAAAGCCACTTCATGAAAGAATTTCTCCGTTTTTCGGAACATAACGGCACCTTGGTTTCCCGTATCGAGCCTAAAAACCAGGTCCTGCCCATGATCGCCCAGCATTTCTGCGAGCGCTTTCCCGAGGAGCAGTTTTTGATCTTCGATGAATCTCACCATATGGCACTGGTCTACCGGCCGTATGACTTCGCCATCCTGCCCTTAGAAGAGCTGACCGTACCAAAGGCCAGCGAGGATGAGTTCTTTTACCGCGCCCTTTGGAAAATGTTTTATAATACCATTGAGGTCCAGGGCCGGCGCAATCACAAATGCCGCATGAACCATATGGCGAAACGCTACTGGAAGCACATGACTGAGTTTGAGGAGCTTTATCCTGAACTGCAGGCCCAGCGAGACGGCGCCGGGGAAGCCTTAACGCCCGCGGATGACATGCGCCCTCTGCCCCAGGGAAGGTAACTTCAGAGCTTCACCTCTACCGGCTGCCCGATGGTTACCGTCTCCGGCGCAACCTGGCAATCCACGGCCAGCAGGATAACGCCTTTGTGGAACGCCTCTTTCAGCGCCTTGGAAAATCCAGGATCGTTTTTCACATTAGGGGTAAAATACCGGACGGAGGACATCTGCACCACAAATAGGACATAGGCTTCCAATCCGCTTTCCTTGCAGCGGATCAGCTCCCGCAGATGCTTTTCACCCCGCAGGGTGGGGGCGTCTGGAAAGGAAACCACCCCGTTTTCTTCCAAAGTAACGCCCTTTACCTCCAGGTAGCCCTTTGTATCCCCGTGCTCAAAATAAAAATCAAATCGGGAATTCTCATAGGTTTTTTCCGGCAGGAAAACGGTATCGCCGGGAAACAGGCCGCATTGGGGCAGCCACTCCTTCGCCAGCCGGTTCGGCGCCTGAGAGTCGATATTAACCAGCCGTTCCCCTTTTCTCACATGAATGAGAGAATACTTTGTCTTACGGTTGGGGTTATCCTCCTTTTGAAGATACACCTCCACACCCGGGACCAGCAGTTCCCGGCAGCGGCCGGTGTTTTTTACATGGCATTCCACCACGCCGCCCCCCAGCCTTACCTTCGCCAGAAAACGGTTGGGCCTGCTGAGAAAAATCCCTTTTTCCACTTTCGTATATTTCATCATTGGATCCTTTCTGATAAAAAAAGCTCCGCCTTTTATGACAGGCAGGAGCTTTTTTTATTTTTCCGGATATAATATCTGACACCCGCAGGCCGCCGCCTTTTCCAGGTATGCGTCCCGGGGTTTCTGGTCTGTAATCAGGTAATCGATCTCCTCCAGCCCTAAGGACCGGCACAGATAGGTGCTGTCAAACTTGGAGCTGTCGCAAAGGATCAGCTTGATTTTCGCATTGCGGATCATGGACCTCTTGATGTGGCTTTGCTCATAAGAGGACTCGGTAATCCCGTTTTCCAGGCTGATACCGCTGCAGGAAACCAGGGAGACATCCGCGTTCATTTTCTCCAAATATTTCAGGGTATCCGTCCCTACAATGGAATTGGAGCGGTTGTTCACCACGCCTCCGGCGATATAAATTTTCGCTTCCGTGTTCTGGGACAGGTACAGGGAATTTTTAATGCCGTTGGTAATCACTGAAATAAATTTAAAGTTTTTCAAAAGAGGGATCACCATTCCCGCCGTGGAGCTGGAATCCACCAAGAGGGTATCGTGGTTTTTGATGAATTTCAGCGCGATTTCCGCGATGACCTTTTTCTGTTTGATATTCTCCTGTTCCCGCATAAGGATAGAGGTTTCGTCGTTGGTGGACTCAAACAGCACCGCGCCGCCATGGCTCCGCTTGATCAGGCCTTCCTTTTCCATTTGGGAAAGGTCCCGGCGGATGGTGGCGTCGCTGACAAACATGGTTTTGGAAAGCTCGCCTACCGTGACGGACTTTTTTTCCATCAGTATCTGCAGAATCTGTTCATGCCGCTCAATGGACAGCATGGCATTCCCTCCCCCGTCTTTCTCAAACTTCCGGTTTCCACAGCACGACGCTTTCGGTCAGCGACCCATTCCGCTTTCTGAATTCTTCCGCCAACTCGTCCTCGCCGTCGTAAATTTCCAGCAAAGGCGTCAGGACAAACCGGCGCCCCATCATGCGGGGATGCGGAATTTCCAGATGAGGCTCCTTAACCTGCTGGTTGTCAAAAAGCAAAATATCCAGATCGATGATCCTGGGGCCGTTAACAATGACTTTTACCCGTTTCATCATCTTCTCGATGCTCTGGGTCACTTCCAACAGCTGACAAGGCGTTAAGCTTGTCAGAAGCTTGAAGCAGCAATTTAGAAACGCGCCCTGGTCCAAATAGCCCATAGGCTCTGTTTCGTAATAGGAGGAAACCGACATGACCTCAATACAAGGATGGGCGCTTAACAGCTCCTGGGCCTTTTTCAGGTTTTCTTCCCGCTTTCCCAAATTAGAGCCTAAGGACAAGTACACCTGGTGCTCCAAGGACCGCCGCAGCTCATAGGAAACAGCTATATTTTCAAACTCCCCACGCATGGGGGCGTGTGGTTTGTTGACGGTAACGGACACCCAATAAACCGGAGGGAAGCAATCGATAATTTGTTCCGCCAAATGGCAGGCAAGGCTTTCGATCAATTGAAAGGTATGCTCGGTAGCCTCTTTCAGCACGAGCTTATTGATGGCGGCATAGCTGACGGTGTTTTCCAGATGATCCGCCAAATCCTTCCCCTCGGTAACGGTTTTGGCGGTCACATCAAAATAGAAATACTGCCCGTCCCTGGTCTCTTCCGGATTGACCCCATGATAAGCAAACGCCTTTACACCCTTTAATGTAATAGTAAACAAAGCTTAACCCTCCTGATACAGAACCGCGTCTGTCATTTTCATTGCCCGGGCCACCTGTTTCACGTCGTGAACCCTGACGATATTCGCTCCCTTTTGGGCGCCCAGCACGCAGGTGGCGATAGTCCCCTCCAGCCTCTCGGAAGAAGGCAGATCAAGGGTCAGGCCGATCACCGACTTTCTGGAGGTTCCCAGCAGGATGGGAAGCTGAAAGCTCTCCAGCCAGTCCAGACGCTTTAATATATATAAGTTTTCCTCATAGGTCTTTCCAAAACCGATATCCGGATCGATACAGATTTTATCCCGGTCCACGCCCCGGCTTAAAAGCCGGCGGATTCCCGTTTCAAAAAAGCCGTACATCTGGGCAAAAATGGTATCCACGGTACCGGTGCACTCACGGTTATGGCCGATAATCACGCCGCATCCGGTTTCCCCCGCCACCCGGGCCATATCCGGGTCCTTCTGCATGCCCCACACGTCGTTGATGATCTCCGCTCCCGCGTTCACCGCCGCTCGGGCTACGTCGGATTTCATGGTGTCGATGGAAATGGGCAGCCGGGTTTTTCCCCGCAGCTCCCGATCACCGGCAACACCCTCTCGATTTCCTTCCTGGACGCTCACCGGGGTATAATCAGGCCGGGTGGACTCCCCGCCGATATCGATAATATCCGCGCCTTCTCCCTCCATCTGTAAGGCCCGTTCAACTGCCGCTTCCACCGTGGGATAGCTTCCCCCATCGGAAAAGGAATCCGGCGTTACGTTTAAGACTCCCATAATCAGAGTCTTTTTATGAAATTCTAACGTGCGTTCCTTTAATTTCCACTGTCCCCGCAAGACTGGTCTCCCCCTTATTGACGCTAAACTTACAGCGGCGTTTCCAGCCGCTTGGCTTCCTATTTCACTATTCTCTATTTTGCCACAAATTGCGGCAAAAGAAAAGCCCCCTTATGAAAAAGGGGGCGCAATTTGAGTTAGCCATGGATCAAACTGGGATCCGATTTGAGGTTTTTAATAATTTTGTAAAAGTAAACCATAGAAATACCGGCGGCTGTCAACCACGCCACAGGGCTTGCCAAACAGATACCCAAGTACCCTAGGGCTTCCACTAACAGCAAAGCCACCAGCACCCGGCTGAACAGCTCCACCACGCCGCAGAGCAGCGGCACCATCCCGTTTCCCAAGCCCTGCACCGCGTTTCGATAGGTATTTAATAGAGCCAGTGCGGGAAGGAAAATTCCGGAAATGACTAAATAGTATTTGGCGTAATAAATTACTACGGTTTCTTCGGCGGAAATAAAAATTTGAACCAGGTATTCGCCGAGAAAAATCTCCACCAGGCCGACCACGACACAAATCGCCAAACAGATAATCATACATTTGTGAACCCCAGACTGAATTCTGTCCATTTTCCTGGCGCCTAAATTCTGGCCGGAATAGGAGGCGATGGCCATGCCAAACGAATATGCGGGCTGTATCATCAGCTGCTCCACCCTCGTACCAGAGGTAAACGCCGCCACCACGTCGCTGCCAAACCCATTGATAACCCCTTGCAGCACCACACCGCCGACAGCGGTTACCGAGGAGCATCCCCCTGTGGGCAGGCCCATTTTCAGAAGCTGAAAGCAAGCGGAGCGGTTAATCTTAAAATCCTCTCTATTTAAGTGAAGAATGGGCAGCTTAAAAACGATGTACACCACGCAAAAAACGCAGGAAAGAGCCTGCGCGATCACGGTAGCGTAAGCTGTGCCGATCACGCCCATGTTGAATTGCAGCACAAACAAAAGATCCAGCACAACGTTAAAAATAGAGGCCACAACCAAAGCATACAAAGGCGTCTTGCTATCCCCCAGCGCCCTGAGCACGGCGGACACCAGATTGAAAAACACGATCACCACAGTACCGCCAAAGGTCACGTACATATATCCGCAGGCATCCTCCATAATGTTTTCCGGAGTCTGCATCGCCGCCAGCATCGGCACCGTTAACAGTATACTGGCGGCAGTGATAATCACTGTAATCGCCATACTCAGCAAAACGCTCATAGCGGTCGCCCGTTTCACTCCAGCCTCATCCCTTGCGCCAAACCGCTGGGAAATAATCACGGAAAATCCGGCGGTTAAGCCAATGACAAAGCCTAGAATCAGAAAACACAGGGGGCCGGTAACGCCGATTGCCGCAAGAGCGTCCACACCTACAAATTTTCCTACCACGATGGCGTCCACCATACTGTAAAGCTGCTGAAAAATATTGCCGACAATCATAGGAACCGAGAAGCCAACCAACAGTTTTGTTGGATTGCCAACCGTCATATCCTTTACCAAGGAAAAGTCCCCCTCTTTCCATGTCTTTAAATGAATCAATCTTTTGAAATTGAGATCATATTAAACGATAATCGAAAAAATGTAAATACCAAAGAATATCTTTTTTTTACGGCTTTTTTTGTGATTTTGACGAGGATTTGAGGCAGGAAAAATTATATGGTTTTGGCCTCTTTTCTTTCTTGTTAAAATCTTGTATGATGAGTATAGAAAGGTTGGATTTTTCAATGAAAATTACTATAAAAAGAGGCTTTCAGCCCCCTGTTTGCTTTGAATCTTCCAAGACCGCTCCCTTGGCTTCTCAGGTGCTGAAGGACGCGGGTTTCTTGATCGACCTGCCTTGCGCCGGCAGGGGAATTTGTAAAAAATGCAGAATCCAGGCCGTTGGAATTTTATCGGAACCCACCCCAGAGGAAAAAAACGCTTTTCTTCCCAGTGAGCTGAAAGCAGGGGCCCGGCTCGCCTGCCAAACCAGGCTTTTGGGAGACGCCGCCCTCTCCTTAGAGGACACAGGAGAAAGCGTGATCCTCTGCGACGGTCATCTTCCGCCCTTTACCGTCAATCCGATGGGAGACGGCCTTGGAATCGCGGTAGATATCGGCACCACCACCCTGGCCCTTTATTTAGCGGAACTGAGTACAGGTAAAATTCTGGCCAGGACCAGCCGGAAAAACCCCCAATCCGTCTTTGGCGGGGATGTCATCAGCCGCATCGAAAAGGCTATGTCCGGCGAGGGTGCGGCCCTGCGAAACGCCGTAATTACCGCAATCGACGAAATGATTCTGGAAGCCTGCCGGCTGGCTAAAACAAAGGCTTCTAGAATTACTGCCGGCGTACTGGCGGGAAACACCGCTATGCTGTACCTCCTGTGTGGAGAAAATCCAGCTTCCCTTGCCGCCGCGCCCTTTCAGGCCGGCGATTTGTTTGGAAAAACCCTTTCAGCGAAAGAGCTGGGGCTTACCGCAATCGGCAACACCGCCGCCGTTTATCTGCCCCGGTGTATCGGCGCCTATCTTGGGGCGGATATTACCGCGGCTTTGGTTTCCAGCCAGCTGGAAAAGGAATCCGGCGCCGCGATTTTACTGGATTTAGGCACCAACGGGGAAATGATTCTGAAAACAGATACCGGGCTTTACGGCTGTTCCACCGCCGCGGGCCCCGCCTTTGAGGGCGTTGGGCTGTACCAGGGGATGCAAGCCTTGCCTGGGGCCGTCGATTCCGTTTGGTGGCAAGGCGGCCGGCTGGCCTATACCTTCATCGGGGACATCGCTCCCAAAGGCATCTGCGGTTCCGGCATGATCTCTTTGACCGCCGCCTTTCTTGAGTCCGGAATTATTGACGGCACCGGGCGGATTCAGACAGACCACCCCTATGCCGCCGCCCACTTAAAAACCGTGGATGGATTGCCCGCCGTAGAAATCGAAAGCTCCGGCGTGCTGGTAACCCAAAAGGATATCCGCTCTATCCAGCTTGCCAAAGCGGCGGTATGCGCCGGGATCCTCACCTTGCTCAACGAGGCCGCCTTGGACCCAAGCCAGCTTTCCGCCGTCCTTTTGGCTGGGGGGTTCGGCAATTATATCAATGTGTGCTGTGGGGAAAAAATGGGACTCTTTCCTGAAGGCCTCGCGGCAATCACCCGCCCCACGGGAAACAGCTCCGGCATGGGCGCTTTCTTACTGCTGGAGGACAAAAGCTTCCTCGCGGATTCCGAGCGTTTGGCTGAGAGCGTACAGGAAATTGATCTTTCTTCCAACGCTTTCTTTCAGGAGGCATACGTCGATTGTATGCTGTTCGACGAATAAAATAAAACGCAAAAATCCCCGGGCCGCTTCGGCCCGGGGATTTATTTTTTTTACAGGGTTTTTGCCAAAAAGTCCTGAAGCCTTGGATTCTTGGGATGGGCGAAAAATTCTTCCGGCGGAGCCTGCTCGGTAATCATACCATCCTCCATAAACAGGACCCGGGTGGCGACTTCTTTCGCGAAACCCATCTCGTGGGTAACGCAAACCATGGTCATGCCTTCCTTGGCCAGTTCCTTCATCAGCTCCAGCACCTCGCCTACCATCTCTGGGTCCAAAGCAGAAGTAGGCTCGTCGAAGAGCATCACATCGGGATTCATCGCCAGCGCGCGGATAATAGCGATTCTCTGCTTTTGGCCGCCGGAAAGCTGGTTCGGATAGGAATCCGCCTTTTCTTCCAGGCCGATCCGTTTCAGTAACCGCATGGCGTTTTGTTCGGCTTCCTCGGCGGTTTGAAGGCCTAAGGTCACCGGCGCAAGGGTGATATTCTTCTTCACGGTTAAATGAGGAAACAGATTGAAATGCTGGAACACCATCCCCGTTTTCTGCCGCACTTTATCGATATCGGTTTTGGGAGCGGTAATGTTGTTTCCCTCCACCCAAACCTCGCCCTCCGTGGGTATTTCCAACAGGTTCAAACAGCGCAGAAAGGTTGATTTCCCGGAACCAGAGGGCCCGATAACAACCACCTTTTCCCCTTTATGAACCGTCTCGTTGATCCCTTTCAGGACCTCAATGCCATTAAAGCTTTTATGCAGGTTTTTAACGGTAATCACTTTGTGCCATCCTCCTTTCGAAGGTACGGACCAGCTTGGTCAGGCCCAGAACAATGACCAAATAGATGCACGCCGCCAAAATCAACGGCACAAAGTAATCGTAGGTACGCGACGCCACAATATCCGACGCCTTGGTCAGGTCCCGCAAGCCAATATAGCCGGCAACTGAGGTCTCTTTTACCAAGGTGACAAACTCGTTGCCTAAGGCGGGAAGAATATTTTTGATTGCCTGAGGAAGAATAATCAGGCGCATGGCCTTTCCCCTGCTTAAGCCAAGGGAACGGGCGGCTTCCATCTGCCCCCGGTCGATAGACTCGATTCCGCTGCGGATAATTTCGGAAATATAAGCGGCGGAATTCAAGCCAAACGCCAGGCCGCCCACAATAATCTGAGGAATCTGCACCGACCGGAAGATGATATAATAAATAATCATCAGCTGGAGCACCACAGGGGTTCCCCGGATAATCGTCACATAAAGGTTGCAGATCTTCTTTGCCCAATTGAGCCTGGGATTGGCCTTGGCGGCATTCACCACAACCGCGATCAAAACGCCTAGGGAGATCCCGATCACCACTGCCATCAGGGAGATTAAAAGGGTATTCCCTAAGCCCGATAAGTAAAAGACATACCGGTTATCCGCGACAATGGATTTGTAAACAGAATCCGCAAGCCAATTCCAGGCGGAAACAAACCACTGCCCTATCTGAGAAAGCCAATCCAAAACGGCAGCCCGCCCTTTCCTTTATTCTGCCGCTTCGCCTGCGGCATTGATATGATTGATGGTGAATTCTTCAATCTTGCCTTCATCCATCAGCTTCTGGAGCACTTCGTTCATTTTTTCCAGCAGCTCGGCGTTGCCCTTCTGAACAGCCATGCTGTAAACGTCGGTAAACAGTTCTTCATCCAAAATCTTCAGCTCAGGATTCTCTTTCACCAGTTCCTGGGCCGGCAGCTCGTCCATAACCAGGCAGTCGGCTTTTCCGGATTTAACATCCTCCGCGGCGGCCAGGTATTTCTTCTGCTGGATCACGGTGCAGTCCGGATAATCCTTTTTTTCGGAAACAGCCATGTCGGCAACGGTACCCAGCTGGACGGAAACGGTTTTTCCGTTCACATCATCCGGCCCGGTGATCTCCGTATTGTCCTGCCGGACAATGATTACCTGCTTAGAGGTAGCATAGTTAATAGTAAAATCCACCTGCTCCTCACGCTCGGGGGTGACGGAAAGTCCCGCGGCGGCAAAATCGGCCTTACCGGACTGAACCTCATTGATGAGGGAGTCGAAAGCGATATCCCGAATTTCCAGTTCTTTTCCCATGGCGGACGCGATTTCCTTGGCGATATCCACATCTACGCCTACCACTTCTTCGCCATCGTAGTACTCATAAGGAGCGAAACCGGCTTCGGTAACCATGACCAGCTTACCGTTGTCAGAAGAGCAGCCGCCCATCGCAAGAGTCCCGGTCAACAGAGCGGCAGCCATCGCCGCGGCTAAAATCTTTTTCATTTTCATAATTTCATAGTGCCTCCTCGAAATTTCTCATTTCATTATACTGAATTGCTATAAAGAAAACAAGAGTTAAGTCTACAGATTTTTTTAAGTCCGGCCCCCAAAATCCCGTAAAAGCAAACAAAATTTTGAAATAATATTCATTTCACCTGGATTCCTGAAAAAGAAGAGAAAAAATTTTTTATTTGCCGGGACATGAAAAAGCGCGGGCGAAGCTTTGATGCTTCGCCCGCGCTTTTATTTTCAGTTTAACCGGCGCCGCAGAGATCGCTAAGGGTGCCAAAAGTATAGCCCTCCTGCTCCCACTTGGTCAGCAGGTCGTCTAATATCTCCGCGTTAGTTTTTGAGGTGCTGTGCAGCAGCACCACCGCGCCGGGATGAATTCTCGGCAGCAGCTTGGCGTAAGCCTCTTCCTGCGTTGGCTGCTGATCCACATACCAATCTACATAGGCGAGGCTCCAGAAAATGGTTTGATAACCTAACTCTTGAGCCATTTTTAAGTTGCTTTCGCTGTATTTCCCTTGAGGCGGACGATAAAACTTTTGCATTTCGTATCCAGTGATCTCCTGATATTTTTCCTCTACACTGGAAATTTCCTTCTGAAAAGATGCCAAATCGGAGATCTGGGACATATCCGGATGGTGGTAAGTATGGTTGCCTACAATATGCCCTTCCTCCACCATACGTTTCACCAGGTCTGGGCTGGTTTCCAGATAATTGCCCACTACAAAAAAAGCGGCCTTCACGTTATGCTTTTTCAGCGCGTCCAGGATCGCCGGCATATAGCCGTTTTCATAACCGCAGTCAAAGGTTAGATAAATGGTTTTTTCACCGCTTCCGCCGCAAAAATAAGCGTCATATTGCTTTAAGAACTCCGGCGTGGCGTTCCCTACCGGGGTCTTTCCTTCTTCCTGGAACGACAGCCCCCAGTTATCATTGGCCGCGGCAGCCTCCACCGCGCCGGCTTCCCTGTTGGAAAATCCGATCCAGCTGAACACCCCTGCCGCCGCGACAATGACGCATACCATCGCCACAACAAGCTTTTTCCCCTTGATGATCAAATACATGATCCCGCACCACCTCGAATAGATTTCTACTACTATTCTTATAGAAATTCTATTCCCAATATACCCTCTAGCGAAAAGTTATTTCGAGGCGGGGCAGATTTACCTAACTTATTTCTCATCCGCAGGGGAATAGATATGCTCTTTGATGATGGCTCGCTTTTCCTGTCAATGTCGGCAGCCGCTGATTTCAAGCATTACCTTGCGGTATGCTTTATTGCTCATCTTCGCGCCGTAAGAAAAAATAATTCGCCGCCTTGATTGGGATCATTTTCCCTTTATTCCGTTGCGCGGATATCCCGGTAGATTGACCGGAGCAGCTCGCAGGAGGTATGGAGCTTATCCTGTTCCTCCTGGGTCAAAGACAGCTCTACTGTCCGCTTTACGCCGTCCCGGCTGATTATGCTGGGGGTTCCTGCATATACGTCGTGCTCTCCATATTCCCCGTGAAGCATGGAGGAAACCGTCAGAACACTGTTTTCATCCCCAAAGATCGCCCGGGTGATTCTCACCATCGCCATGCCAATGCCGTAATAAGTGGATTTTTTCGCCAAAATAATCTTCTGGGCCGCGTTCCGCACCTGCTCGCTGATCTTGTCCAGATCCTTTTGATAGTCTGTCTTCCCCCGGCTGCGGAAAATATCTAAAATCGGCTTGGTGGCCACCATCGCCTGGGACCAGGGCACAAACTCGCTGTCCCCGTGTTCTCCCATAACATAAGCGTGGACGTTTCTCGGGTCCACGGAAAAATACTCGCCCAGCAGGTAGCGAAGCCTGGCGGTATCTAAAGCGGTCCCGGTACCCAGCACATGGTGATAATCAAAACCGGACAGGGCCTGGGTCACATGAGTCATAATATCCACAGGGTTGGTTGCTACTAGAAAAATGCCTTTAAAGCCGGATTTTACCACCGGGCCCACAATAGACTCGAACACCCCAGTATTTCTCTGGAGCAGCGCGATCCTGGATTCTCCAGGCTTTTGCGCCACGCCGGCGCAGATCGCGACAATATCTGCGTCCGCGCAGCCCTCATAGCCGCCGGCATAAATTTTCATATTCGAGCCTGAGAACGCCAGGCCGTGGTTTAAGTCCATAGCCTCGCCCTGGGCACGCTTCTGGTCAATATCGATCAAAAGCAGTTCATCGCAAACGCTTTGGTTCAGCAGCGCGTAGGCGTAGCTCATGCCTACCAGGCCAGTACCCACTAACGCTACCTTTCGGTTTACAATTCTCATAAGAACCCTCCTTTTCAGTTAGTATTTTCCAAAGCGGCCTTTCTTATCCTTTCCCCTGAATTTCCGGCAAAAGGCGGCACCCTTCTCTTTTCCTCTGAATATATTATAGAGTGGACTCGAACAGAAAACAATGGATAAGGAGGATCACTATGGAACTTCGCACTCATATTTATGACTGCAAAAAGCTCAGTCAAAATCAAATTCCCGCTTGGATGCGTGTGCAAAAAGAAAAACCGGAAGAAAAAGAACCGGATTTAGTGGAACAATTTAAGCAAAACCCGGATTCCTTTTTTCCGGATTTTTGTAAAAAGCCCTGATTCTTTTTCCTGTTTTGTGAAAGAAAAAACAACCATTGACGGCGCTTAAAAATTGTGGTACGGTTCAAATAATAGAAATCTTCAAACGAAAGGAAGTTGTTTTTCATGGAAAAATATACTTGGCGGGCTGTTATCAAGGAAGGTATGAAGGAAGAGTATATTCGCCGGCATGATACCATTTGGCCGGAGATGGCAGCGGTTTTGAAGGAGGCCGGCGTATGCAATTATACCATCTGGTGCGACGGCAACGACCTGTTCGGCTATTATGAATGTGAAAAGGGCTTGGAATACGCCTTAAAAGTTCAGGCGGAAAGCGAAGTGGTAGCTAGATGGGATGTCTCTATGGAACCGATCATGACTATGTTCGACCAAAAGCCCCAGCAGGTATTTTATCTGGCTTAACACATACAAAAAGGGCCTGTAAGGAAAAATCCTTACAGGCCCTTTTTTATCTTTATTCTTCCCCTTGCGTAAATTCCTCTAAAATCTTAATACTACTGCTGGTGCCGATCCGCTCCGCGCCGGCCTCGATCATGGCTTTGCAGGTTTTCCAATCCCGGATGCCTCCGGCGGCCTTGACCTTTACCTCATCGCCTACAACGGATTTCATCAGCTTGACATCTTCCACGGTGGCGCCGCCGGTGCCAAAGCCGGTAGAAGTCTTGATAAAGTCCGGCTTTACCTCCTTGGCAATCTGGGCTACCTTTTGGATTTCCTCTTTGGTCAAGTAGCAGTTCTCAAAAATCACCTTAGAGAGAACCCCCGCCTGGCGGCAAACGGAAACAATCCGCTCCATCTCTTCCTGAATATAAGCGTAGTTTTTGTTTTTCAGTTCCACCACATTGATGACATAGTCGATTTCGTCGGCGCCGTTGGCGATGGCGTCTTTCGTCTCGAACACCTTGGTTTCAATGGAAGTCTGGCCCAAAGGAAAGCTGATGGCCGCCCCCACATGGACCGGAGAGCCTTTCAGGTATTCTTTACATAAAGCTACCGGCGCCGAATTGATGGCTACCATTTTAAAGCCGTACTTTTTGCTGTCGTCGCACAGCTTTTTGAAATCCTCGTTGCTAACAAAGGGTTTCAGCAGGGTGTGGTCGAACATGTTTGCCAATTGCTCTTTTGTCATTTAAAATCCTCCGCCTTTTCTTTTTTGATGATGGATATGTTAAAAATAGTTTCCATAACAGACAAACTATTCATCCTCGCTTTTCGCCGCGGATTGAATTTACAGCTTTTATGCCTGAGCCTTCTGTAAAAAAGTGTAGAGGGGCCGCAGATGGTCGAAGCTCTTCCGGTAAGCGGCCGCATAAAGCTGATAAGCTTCACATCCTTGAGGATCGGGGATAAATTCATCTTGAAACACAGTGAGCCGGTCCACGGTTTTGGGAATGGAGTCATAAAGCCCCACGCCGTAACCCGCGATCACGCCGCAGCCCAGCGCCCCGGTATCCGGATTCTTCAAGGTGCGGATGGGAACCCCCAGTACATCGGCTTTGATTTGGTTCATCAAGGCGCTTTTCGCGCCCCCGCCTACCGACAGCACATAGGGCTTGCATCCGTCCAAGGAAATCGTCTCCCGGATGATATCAAAATACATTTTATATTCGTAGGCCAGGCTTTCCACCACGGCCCGGTATAAATGCCGGTAATCGTGCTGCATGGAAAGCCCAAGCCAGCTTCCTTTGGTGGTCCCGTCGTTGGGGCAGACCCGGCCGGAAAAATGAGGCGTGAAAAGCAGGCCGCCGCTTCCCCGGGGAAGCTCCGCCGCCAGAGCGTCCAGCTCCTGATAGCTCTTTTCCCCCCTCAGTACGGCATCCCGGAACCACTTCAGACACATCCCACCGCCGGAAATATAGGCCATGGGGGCGTATAGGTCCTCAATGACCCCTGGCGCGAACAGAATGGTTTTATATTTGGTATCCGGCTGGTACTCCCCAACCGCGCAGGCAAATACCGACGCGGTCCCCGCCACGTCAAAGAGCACACCGGGCCGGGTGACCCCGGCTCCCACCGCGCAGGCGGCGGTATCGCCGCATCCGCATACCACCGGCGTTCCCTCTATTAACCCGCAGGCCCGGGCGGTCTCCTTGGTTAAGCCGCCCGCCAGGTCCCAGGGATGAACGATTCTGGGCATCTTGCTCTCCTCTATTCCAAAGGCGGACAGCAAACGGCCGGACCATTTTTTGTTTTTGGTATCCGCAAAGCCGGTGAAATGGAGATAAGTGTGATCCACAAACGCCCGCTCGCCGGTCAAGCCGCAGAACCGCATGGTCAGGTAGCTGCCCGGAGGCACAAATTTATCAATCCTCCGGTATACCTCGGGATGATATTTTTTCCACCACAACACCTTTGGGCCATGGGCATAGGTCACCGGCGCGCCGGTGATAGCAATAAATTCCTCCTCGCCAAAATCCCGGAGGTCATCCCAGCAATCCTCACACCGCTTATCCAGCCAGCTGTCATATAGCGTGACGGCCTCGCCGTTTCTTCCGATTCCCATGGTTCCCGCCATTTGGGCGTCCATGCAGATAGAAGCAACCTGGGAAGGCGCGATTCCCGCCTTTTCCACAGCGGCCCTCACGGTTTCCGTGCAGTCCTGGTACATACGGTCCGGTTCCTGCCAGACCCCGCGCTCCCCTTCGTATATCAGTTCGGTTTCCTTCGCGGCCTGAGAAACAATTCTCCCCGTCTCTTCCATGACCACCGCCCGGGTGCTTTGCGTGCCGATATCGACGCCAATCAGAAATTGCATTTTGGAAGCCGCCTTTCCGTTTTATTACTGTTATATATTATCATATCATTTTTAATATCGCAATATATTTTTCATAAATATTTTTGTTTATTATTGAATGATGTAAAAATGTGTGATAATATAAAACCAAACGATAACAAAGGAGCCTATTTTATGAAAGCGAAATTGATTCCTATTTTTTTTCAAGAAAGGAACCAACGGGAGGTCGGAGAGTTTGAGGAGCAGTTAAAAAACCTGCGGTCCCTCTACGCGCAAGAGGCGGAATTTCTGCCTCCGCAGCCGTTAGGAGAGCCTTTGCCGCCGGAAGCCGACGCCGTAGTGTTTCCCCAGCTGCTGGGAGCCGTATTTCATCACCGGGACCTCATGGGACAGCTTTCCCTGCCGATTCTCATTCTGACGTCTGAATTCGGCACCGTGGAAATGTGGGATTGGGAGATTGTGGCTTATCTGCGGGGTGAGCTGGATTTAAACGTGTTTTCCCCCTATCAATGCCAGCTCGCCAAGGTAATTCTGCGGGCAATTTCCTCCAAGCGGGAAATGAAATCCGGCATGAAATTCCTAATGCTGCAGGATGAACCAGGAGAAGGCATGCAAGCCTATCTGTTCAAACGGTTTTACTGGTGGGATGAAAAATGCACCCGCCAGATTGAAAAGGCCTTCGGTATTCAAATCGTATACCGGAGCTGGAAAGAGGTCAATTTCAGGGCCGGCCAGTTTTCCGACCAGGAGGCTCTGGACTTGTGGAACCAGCGGGCGGTTCCCGCCGAGGGGGTTCCACAGCGCAGCCTGCTGAAAGCGGTCAAACTTTATTTGGCTATCCGCGAGCTGGTCCGAGAAATCGGCGGGGTCCACGGCGTGGGCGCCAACTGCCTTAACGAGTCCTTCCACAGCTCCACCACCCCCTGCCTGGCTTGGAACTGGATTTTTGAATACGACCATATCATTTGGGCGTGCGAAGGGGACACCGTAACCCTCATCAGTAAATTCATTCTGTATTCCGCGCTGCAGGCCCCCATGATGATGACCAATATCTATCCTTTCCTGGTGGGGATGGCGGCGTTAAAGCATGAAAAAATTCAGGAGTTCCCTCAGATTGACGACCCTGATAACCATGCGCTGGGCGTGCACTGCGGCTATTTCGGCTTCGCTCCCCAAAGCTTTTGCACCCAATGGGTCATGCGCCCCAAGGTGCTGGAGATCGTCAACGACGACGCCATCGTCATCGACTGCCAAATGGCTGCAGGCCCCATCACCATGGCCAAGCTTCGTTCCGACATGAAAAAGCTGACCATCATTGAGGCGGAGATCGAGGATTATGTCCAGTATCCCGGTTCCGACTGCAGAAACGGCGCTTTGCTGCGCTATCGCAATGGCAATGGGCATAAGGTAATGGAAAGCCTTTCTTCCCACCACGCCATTTTAATCCAGGGGGACGTCACTTATAAGCTTCTCCAAATGGCCAAGGTTTACGGCTTTGATACGGAAGTAATCTAGTCTTACATAGGAGGTACAAGATGTTAGCAGCAAGAATGTACGGGATTAACGACCTGCGGGTTGAGGAAATCCCCAAGCCACGGATCGGTCCCGATGAAATTTTGGTAAAGGTGCGGGCCGCGGCGATCTGTGGCACCGACGTGCGGATGCTCACCAGCGGCGCGAAAGGCGTGGACGAAACCCATCCGCTGGTGCTGGGGCATGAATTTGCCGGCGATATTGTGGAGGTCGGCGCAAAAGCCGCCGGCTATGAGACCGGTATGCGGGTGGCGGTTGCGCCCAATATGGGCTGCGGCGTCTGCGACCTGTGCGTCAGCGGCAACGGGCATCTATGCCCCAGCTATGAGGCATTCGGCATCAACATGGACGGTGCTTTCGCCGAATATGTGAAGCTTCCCGCCCGAACGGTGCAAGGCGGCAATATCGCTGTTTTGCCCCGGCAGGTTTCCTATGCCGAGGGCGCGCTGAACGAACCCTTTTCCTGCGCCTACAACGGCTCCCAGCACTGCCGCATCCAACCGGGGGATTACGTGCTGATCGTAGGTTCCGGCGCCATCGGCCTGATGCACGCCAAGTTGGCCAAGCTTGCCGGCGCCGGCAAGGTAGTCATCAGCGACCTTTCCCCGGAACGGCTGGAAGAATGCCGTCGTATCGACCAGAATTTCGTGCCGGTGGGAGCCTTGGATGAAAAGACCGTTCTCAAGCTTACTGAAGGCCACGGCTTTGACGTGATTGTCACCGCCTGCCCCTCCCCCGCGGCCCAAGAAGTGGCGTTTTCCCAGGCGGCGGTCAACGGCAGGATCTGCTTCTTCGGCGGACTGCCCAAGGAAAAAGAACTGGTGCCGCTGAACTCCAATCTAATTCATTACAAGCAGTTAACCGTCACCGGTACCACCCGGGCCAGCCTGTCCCAATACCGCAGGGCCTTGGGTTTTATCGCCAACGGCGTGATCGAGGTAGCCAGTCTGGTGACGAAAAGAGGCCCCTTGGAAAAAATCGGGGACCTATTTGACCGGGCTAAACAGGTCAAAGGTTTAAAAAACGTAGTGGAATTTTAAGATATGGCCAAAGGAAAGCGAGGGTGTTTGTCTATGAAAAAGAATTACCGGGGGATCTGCCTAATCGGGGCAGGCCGGGCCGGAATGATCCATGCCCGCAATTTTAAGCATAACGTGCCCGGCTTACGGATCGTGTCGGTGGTGGATCCTGTCGAGGAGGCCGCTGCCGCCGCCTGCCGGGAGCTGGAAATTGAAAAATATTATCTGGATTACAAGCAAGCCATGGAGGACGAGGAAATCGACGCGGTGATCATCGTTTCCCCCACCAAATATCACTGTGAAATCGCCGTATGCGCCGCAAACCACCGTAAGGATATCCTTTTGGAAAAGCCCATGGCCATGAACGCCCAAGAATGTATCCAAATCATGGATGCGGTGAAGGAAAACGGCGTTAAGCTGCAAATCGGGTTTATGCGGCGGTTCGACGCCAGCTTCCAGGCCGCGAAGGAAGCGGTGGAGTCCGGGGAAATCGGGCAGGTAGTGCTGGTAAAATCCCTGACCCGCGGCCCCAGCACCCCCAGGCCCTGGATGTATGATATTAAAAAAAGCAACGGCCCCTTAGCGGAAGTCAACAGCCACGACATCGATTCCCTCCGCTGGTTTTCCGGCAGTGAATTCGATCATGTATACGCGGTGGCCGGCAACTACCGCTGTCACGACGCGCAGAAGGAATTCCCCGATTTTTACGACAATGTGGTATTGAACGGAAAATTTAAAAACGGCGTGCTGGGTTCCATTGACGGCGCCCAGGGCGTCGGCTACGGCTACGACGCCAGGGTGGAAATTCTGGGAACCGACGGCGTGATCTATCTGGGCACCACCAACGAAAACAACATGGTCTGCGCGAACCGAAGCGGCAGCCAGGTGCGCCAGTTCATTAAAAGCTGGAAAAACCTATTCGAGGACGCCTATTTAAAGGAAGATCTTCATTTCGCGGAATGCGTATTGGAGGATAAAAGCCCCAGCGTCACCGGCGCCGACGGCCTGATGGCGGTAAAAATCGTCCAGGCGGGAAATCTTTCTATCGCGGAAAAACGAATCGTGCGCCTGGAGGATTAAGCTCCCGGTCCGGAATTTTTCCAGCCGCGGCTGAAAAGAGGCCTTTCCACCCTAGCGGGCGAAAGGCCTCTTACTGATTTATTCTTTCACAATGGAATACATTTTCATATCCAGGACCCTGCCGTTTTTCACCGCGTTTTTTCGTAATACCCCTTCCAGGGTGAAGCCGGCTTTTTCCAAAACCCGGCACGACGCCTGGTTATACGCGAACGGCTCCGCAAAGATTCTGAGAAGGTCGGTGTTTTCAAAAAGGTAGCCGCAGAGCAGCTTGACGGCGCTGGTCCCGATCCCCCGCCCCCAATATTCTTCGGCGATATAATACCCCATCTCCGCCGTCCGAACATGGATATTTTCCTTTCGGAACGCGCCGATGCTGCCCACAACTTTTTCTCCAACGG
Source organism: uncultured Ruminiclostridium sp. (assembly GCA_902490005.1). Taxonomy (GTDB): domain Bacteria; phylum Bacillota; class Clostridia; order Oscillospirales; family Acutalibacteraceae; genus Clostridium_A. Next base: position 107,371 of record CABUCM010000001.1, on the reverse strand, counting down.
TTATGGCAAAGGCGTAGGTGGAGTTGGGATCCGCTTCTATCATGGACTGGATAAATTCCTTTGCGTCCTCAAGCGTATAGGGATAAGGGATACCATCCCGCAAATTCTCCAGAATTTTTTTGTTGCTGACCATTATTTGAAGCGCCGGCGCGTCTTCGATTTTCCAGGGGCGTATTTTACAAACCACAATAGCATCTCCTTTGAACTGTTTGATTTATTTTGGACTGGAGGCCAGCTATCGTTTTCACCGCGGCGCCTCTCTGCCTTATCGATTGAAAGCGGCATACATTCAAAAGATTTCTTTCACTGTCGCCGCTGTATCCTTTTGTTTTCTTTCAATTCCATGGAAAAGCGGCTGCTGATAGATAACCTTTTCTTGCGTTTCCTTTTTAATTATATTATAATACGAATAATAAACGGCAATTATAAACCAGGAATTTTTAGATCGGAGTGGTTACTGATGATGCCTCAATCCGAGCATCCCCTGTTTGCGGAGGAACGAAAAAATCAAATTTTAGAGCTGCTGCAGCAGAAATCCAAGCTGCTGGTTCCCGACCTCTGCGAATATTTTGACGTATCTCCCGCGACCATCCGGAATGACCTGCGGGATTTGGAAAGTGAAAAAAAGCTAAAGCGCACCCACGGGGGCGCTATCCTGCTGGAAAAGGCTTCCTTTGAGCTGGATTCCCGCCACAAGGAGGTCCGGAACATCGAACAAAAGCGGCAGATCGCCGCCTGCGCCGCCGCGCTGATCGAAAACGGCGATACAATTGTCCTGGACACTGGCACCACTACCCTGGAGCTCGCCAAGTGCCTTTCTGAAAAAAGAGACCTGACCATAGTGCTTAACGATGTGGAAATCGCCGCCTTGCTGGAAGAAACCACCCAGGCAAACCTGATTCTCATCGGCGGCACTGTGCGCCACGGCTTCCACTGTACGGTGGGACCCATGGCGGTTTCCTATCTTTCTGAATTAAACGTGGATAAAGCGTTCCTTTCCTCCAACGCGGTTTCCTTGGACCGGGGTTTCACTACCCCCGATTTTAACCAGGCGGAGGTAAAAAAGGCCATGATCCAGGTGGCCTCAGAAACCATTATGCTCAGCGACAGTTCTAAATTCGGTAAGCTTTCCTTTACCCAATTCGCTGCCATCTCGGAAATCGACAAGCTGATTACCGACAAGGGCATCGATTCTGAAACCGCCGCACTGTTCCGTGAGCTGGAATCTGTGGATTTAATCATCGCCTGACCCTTTGCTTAAAATGATAAGGCCCTATCCGGGAAACTTCCGGATAGGGCCTTTCCGCGCCCTTAAAACAGGATATTGGCTTCAAAGCAAGGCTTACCTTCCCGTTCCCCAACAACGTCAAAGCCGTTTTCTATGGGGCCCATAGAAAGGCTCATGGTTTCTCCCAGCCGAAGCTCATTGTGATACGCCAGCACCATACACCGCACCGGCCGCTCAGTGATGAAGCCGATGGGCATTAGGTCGCACACCACAGCCGCATATTCGGTATTGTTCAAATGGGCGTTTTGGTCCACCTTGGAATACACGGCGGTTTGTTCGCCGGCAGGCTCCAGGCGCTCCGCTTTCACAAGCTTGCAGGGGTGCTCCGGCACCTGCTCCGCCAGAAATGGGAAATGGAAGTTTTCCGGTATTTTCCGCAGAATCCGCCGGGTCTGCATATCCACCAATATCCAGCGGCTGTCCACAGAAGCGGCCTCCAAGCCCTGTTCATCGTACACGCTGGTGTAACGATGATAAATCGCTTTCACCGGCAGGGAAGGCTGGGTCACCAGCTTCAGCTTTTCTCCCACCAAAATTTCCCGGTGAAACACCAAGGAAATCTTAGAAAGCAGAAACGCGGTATTGGTGGATTGATAATACGCCGCGTCCAGGCCGAAAATATCGCAATGCTCTGTGCTGATCTGCTGCACCTGCTTTAACAGGGAAGCGGCGGTAAACCGATTTTTAACGTCGCATTCATATTGATAAACCACAATTTCCTTTTCATAGCTTTTCTCATACATAACAGCGTTCCCCCCGCTTTTAATTTCATCTTCGGGACTCCGATTTTCCTGTTTTCAAAACCCTGTTCCCTTTTATACTTTTTCTTGCAATTCTTATTATAACGGTTCTCTTTTCGCTTGCCAATGACAAGTTCCGAGTTTTTGTCAATAACGCCAAATTTCCCCTGAAAATTTTGGCGGCTGTTTTCCCCTTTCCTTCGACAAAACATTATGAATTTTTTGTGAATTATGATATAATTTTCAAGATAAAATCAATAGGGGGTATCTTTTTGGAACGTAGAAAAATAATTCAAGTGGATGAAAAAGTCCCGATTTCCATGCTGATCCCGCTGAGTATTCAGCATATGTTCGCCATGTTCGGCGCTTCCGTTCTGGTTCCTACGATTTTCGGGATTAATCCCGCCATCGTTCTTTTAATGAACGGTATCGGCACTATTTTATTTATCATTATTACCAAAGGCAAGGCGCCGGCTTATTTGGGCTCCAGCTTCGCTTTCTTAGGCGCGGGAGGCTTGGTTATCGCAAACTTTGGCTACCAATACGCGCTAGGGGGCTTTGTGGTCACCGGCGCCTGCGGCTGCCTCTTGGCCTTCGTTATTTACAAATTTGGCACGAAATGGATCGACGTGGTCCTGCCGCCCGCGGCGATGGGCTCCGTAGTAGCTCTTATCGGTTTAGAGCTTGCCGGCAACGCGGCCAGCACCGCCGGACTGCTCCCCGCAGAGGGCGCCGCCATCGATTCATCTACCATTATCGTATTTTTGGTGACCATCGGGGTTGCGGTATTCGGTTCTGTGCTGTTTAAAAAGTTCTTGTCCGTTATCCCCATTCTGATCGCTATCATCGCCGGCTATATCGCCGCCGTATGCTGCGGTGTTGTAGATTTCCAGCCGGTAATTGATACTCCCTTCTTCTCCTTGCCTAATTTCCAGCTTCCCAAATTTGACATCAACGCAATTTTGATTATCCTGCCTGCCCTGCTGGTCATCACCAGCGAGCATATCGGCCATCAGCTGGTGACCAGCAAGGTAGTCGGCAGGGATTTGCTGAAAGATCCTGGCCTGCACCGCTCTATTTTTGCCGATAACTTCTCCAGCATGCTTTCCGGTCTGGTGGGTTCGGTTCCTACCACCACCTACGGTGAAAACATCGGTGTCATGGCGGTCACTAGAGTGTACAGCGTCCAGGTTATCGGCGGTGCGGCTGTCCTATCTATCCTTTGTTCCTTTATCGGCAAGTTTTCCGCTTTGATTCAAACCATGCCCCCGGCAGTCATCGGCGGTATTTCTTTCCTGCTGTACGGCATGATCGGTACCTCCGGTTTGAGAATCCTGGTGGACTCCAAGGTGGACTACTCCAAATCCAAGAACCTGATTTTGACTTCAGTCATTTTTGTCACCGGGCTTTCCGGCATTACCCTGAAATTCGGCAGCCTGGAACTGAAAGGCATGGTCTTGGCCTGCATCGTGGGCATGCTCCTGAGCCTGATTTTCTATGTCTGTGAGAAATTCCATCTCACCAACGACGACGAGGACCCCTCTCCGGAAGCGGCGGAAAATGAGGCCGCCTCTAAATAAGCTTTAGACTAAACAGATCAAAAAGCCAAAAGCCCTGCAAAAGAGAAAATCTCTTTTGCAGGGCTTTTTTCTGCCGTTTTGCTCCTTCGATGATTTCGCCTTTTCGCGGGAATGGATATTACGGCGAGCCCATCCTCAGGAAAGGACAAAACGGCTTATTCCCTTAAAAACAGAGTGTCAAGGTAATACTTTCCCGCCGTGGTACGGAAAATATTCTTCCGCACCGAAAGGATTTCGTCCTTCCCCATTTTTTCCTCATAAATATTTACCAAAAAATCCGCCTCTACCAAAATCTGATAATCCAGCCCTTGGATGTCCTGATAGGTATGATGGTGCCCCACCAAATAAGCGACCCTCTCAACCACCTTTTCCGGGTACTGAAGCCCCCGAAGCAATGCCTGGGCTTGCGCCGGGCCTTCTATTTCCTGGTATTTTCCGCTGCTGGAGCCGTATTTTTCCAACGCCGGCTTGATTCCAATATCGTGAACCAATGCGGCGGCCTCTAAAATAAACTGCGTGTTCTTATCTAAGCCCTCTAAACCGCCGATGGCCTTTGCATAGCCGTATACCTTTAAAAAATGATTGATATAGCGGGGCTGTCCCTGATAATAGGCGGCCATTTGTTTGCATAGCTCCATGTTTTGATCCATAAACAAGCTCCTTTTCCCAAAGACAATTACTCCCAGGTTTTCCAAATGTCCGGCTGATAGCCGATGGTAGCCTGTTTGCCGTTGCGGACCACCGGCGTTTTCAGCCACTTGGGATTTTCCACCAGCTTTTCGATTTTGTCTTCCTCCCGGGAAAGATATTTCACGATAGCGCTGTCTGGGTTTTTATCATCGACTAAATAGTCGATTCCCCCCACCGACTTAATGACGCTTTGAAGCTCACCCTTGCTCATGCCGAATTTGGCGGTATCAATCCGCTGGTATTTTATGCCCCGCTCTTTAAAATAACGCTCCGCTTTTTTCGTGTCGAAGCATTTGTTTTTTCCAAAAATCTGTATGTTCACGGCTTCTTCCTCCTATGCTTTTTTCAAAAATATCATAGCACAGGAACCCGGAAAAGAAAAGAGACGCCTTTCTTTTCCAAAATCTTGGAAATAAGAAAAAACGCCCCTTGTTTTTAATAGCGCAGCATTATTTTTTCTGCCAGGCGCCGCAGCTCGGACGGGTCTGAAACTTCAGCCCGGTACTGGCTCAGCTCCTGCTTGACACGCTCGGGAAGGGTGGAAAAATAGTCATCCTCATCATAGCCCACCACGTCGATAATTCCCGGCATATCGCTGCTGCCATAATCGCTCTGTTTCAAAAATATCACCCTTGGTTAGTGTGCTTCCCACACCTGTGTGTTTGCAAGGGAATTTTTGACCCTATGCGTTTCATGATTTTGGTTACAGATCTCCCCGGGTCAGCTTTTCAGCATAGCTCAGCAGGCTTTCATAGGAATTTACGCCTGAAGCCTTGCTGGAAATCGCGTCCTGCACATATTCCGGCAAAGAGCGAAAATATTGGTCGGCTTTGGGGTCCGATTGGATCAGGCTGTATAAATCCTCATATTTCTGCATAATGAATTCTCCTTTTATTTTATCAAAATCAAAATGGAGGAAACGTATTCCTCCATTTTGCCTTACTTACTTTCTTTCCATCAGCTTCTGGGAAACGGTACGCAAATCTTCCAGCGAATTGATCTTCTGATTGCTCTGCTTAATATTCTCCTGGACATAGACCGGCAGGGTAGAAAAATAGGTTTCCATTTCCGGCGTCATGTTAAATAAATCAGGCATACTATCACCTCCAAAATTAGGGTTCTCACTTTTTATAAAAATATACCGCTTTTGTTTTCCTCAGTATCGTTTTTGATATCGTTAGAAATATGATTGGTTCTGATCGTTTTAATTCACAACAGATTAAAAATCCGAAAAGTTATCAAAATTATCATCAAATATGGACAAAAACCACAAACTACGGTATACTGTTTTTAGCAACCTATCGTTATTTTGGAGAGCCTTTTGAAGGCTTCCACCTATAAAACATAATAAAGGAGTCTTAACTATGGCAAACAGAATTATTCTGAATGAAACCAGCTATCATGGCAAAGGCGCGGTGCGTGACATCGTCACCGAGGCAAAAAAGCGCGGTTTCAAAAAAGCTCTGGTTGTAACCGATCCTGATTTGATTCAGTTCCATGTAGCGGACAATGTCACGAAGCTTTTGGATGAAAACGGACTGGCTTACGAGGTGTATGGTAAGGTGAAAGCCAACCCCACCGTGAATGTGGTGAAGGGCGGCGTGGAGATGTTCAAGGCCATCGGCGCCGACTATATCATCGCCATCGGCGGCGGTTCCTCCATCGACACCGCTAAGGGCATCGCCATTATTGCCAACAACCCGGAGCACGCCGACGTTAAGAGCCTTGAAGGCGCCGACGTAACTAAAAATAAGTGCGTTCCCATTATCGCCGTCCCCACCACTGCCGGCACCGCCGCGGAGGTCACCATTAACTATGTAATCACCGACGAGGAAAAACGCCGCAAGTTTGTCTGCGCCGATTGCCATGATATCCCTGTGGTGGCCATCATCGATCCCGATATGATGTCCTCTATGCCCAAGGGCCTCACCGCCGCCACCGGTATGGATGCGCTGACCCACGCCATCGAGGGCTACATCACAAAGGGCGCCTGGGAGCTTACCGATATGATGCACCTGAAGGCCATTGAAATTATCGCCCGCTCCCTCCGCGCCGCGGTTCAAAACGATCCTAAGGGCCGCGAGGATATGGCGTTAGGCCAGTATGTGGCCGGCATGGGCTTTTCCAACGTGGGGCTTGGCATCGTTCACTCCATGGCCCATCCTCTGGGCGCTTTCTATGATACTCCTCACGGCGTCGCCAACGCTGTAATTCTTCCCTATGTCATGGAGTACAACGCTCCCTGCACCGGTGAGAAATACCGCGATATCGCCAAGGCGATGGGTGTCCAGGGCACCGAAAACATGACCCAGGAGGAATACCGCAAGGCCGCTATCGACGCTGTGAGAAAGCTGTCCGAGGATGTGGGGATTCCCAAGACGCTCCACGAAATCGGCGTAAAGAAAGAGGATTTGAAGGCCCTTTCCGAGTTTGCTTTCATCGACGCCTGCACGCCCGGCAACCCCAAAGACACCAGCCCGGAAGAAATCTGCGAGCTGTATCAAAAAATTTATTAATCCCATTTTCAGAAAAAAGGCCCATCGTCTGATGGGCCTTTTGTTATTTTATTCCACGTTATTTTTAGAAAAAGAATTTTTCAGTTCTTCCAGCACCTGTGCCAGCTCTTCAAAACTGACCTGGTCCCCTTTTGCCAACTGTTCTCTAGCCTTGCGCACCGCTTCCTGAAGCTCCGCTGTCTGACCCTTTTGCTGCTCCGCTAAAAATACCAGCCGCCGCAAAGACTGATAGGCGTTCATAAACAGATGCTCCCGCTTCAGCTCTTTAAAAAAATCGATGCATCTCCATTTGCTGTTATGCTCTGTCAGAACCGCCTTTAAAGCGACGGGAGGAATATTTTTCCTCTGAAATTCCTTCAGCATCCGGTCCATACTTTGTTTTGTAAAGCCTTTCATCACCAGGACTTCCTCTTCAAAGCCTGCTTCGGGAATGGGCCCGCCAGTTTTCGGAAACCCGGGAAGCCCCAGGCAATAACCAAGGGTTTCTCCCAAAAGCTCCTCTTTTATTTCCTCCACTGGAACAGAGATCCCCTCCATAGCCCGGGCGATATCCTGTCCCCGCTGAGAATCTTGGCTGATGTGATAAAGATATACCGTTTCCTGAGTAATCGGTCTTGCCTTCATAAAAAATCTCCTTATTAAAGCACTTATTTTTGGGTAACCGCTATGTAACGCCATGAAAACGCAACGAAAACGCAAAAACAATAATTTATAGGGTATTTTACATCAATTTTGTCCGGTGGTCAATATTTCGAAAGTATGCGACAATTTAGTCACAATTTATACGACTTAATTATAAAAAATAGTCAAAATAACAATAAACATTTTTTATTGCTCATCTTTGTTAACCAACCGCTTTTGCGGCTTTGGATATTGATTATTTCAGGAGGGAAAAGAATGAACGCAAACAAAAAAGCAAAATCAGTTCTTGCAGCGCTGCTGGCTGGTATGATGATTTTCGCATCGGCCTGTAACCAGGAAACCACCGGCAGTTCCGAACCTGCGGGAGATTCTTCTGCGGCAGGAGAATCAAGCCAAGGGGAATCTACCGAAAAAAGCCATATTGTCTTCTGGGACATGGCTTGGGGCGGCCCGGACACCTATGTCCCGGCGATGGAGGAAGTACTCACTAAGGTTAACGCTGAATTCGCGGACCAGCTGGATGGCGATATCGAGTACGTGAACCTTCCTTGGGACAACTTTTATCAGGTTCACTTAACTGCCGTCAACAGCGGCACCGCGCCTGATATTTTTGCCGCCGGTTACGGCACCGCCGAGACCTTTGCCCGTATGGGAGAGATCTACTATTTAGACGAACTGGACGCTGACGAGGAATTCGGCTCTAAGTTCAGCGAATCCATTTGGGCTTCCAGAAGATATGAAGGCAAACTGGTACAGCTTCCCTACATGGTAGGAATCGATATGCTGTATTATCGTACCGATATGTTTGCCGAGGTAGGCTATACCGAATCTCCCAAAACCTGGGATGAGTTTATGGATGCTTTGAGAAAGGTCAAGGAGAAATACAACATCGATCCCTTCATCTTTGAACTTTCCGGCGGCCAGGCAAACCATCTGGCTCTGATGTCCTTAATTAACAACAACACCGGCGCCTGCAAATACGACGCTGAAAACAACGTAGTATCCGCAATGTCCGATGATAATGCCCTGCACATGTATGATTATTGGATTCAGATGTATCAGGAGGGCCTGGTTCCCAAGAGCCTTTCCAGCTACAAGAGAACCGACTTAACGAAGATTTATCTGGATGGCCAGGCCGCAGTTATCATTCACGATATGGCCCAGGATCTGGCCGCTGATCCGGAAATTGCCGCTGTTACCGGCGTTATGGATGTTCTGACCGGACCTGATACCAACGATAAACGCGCCTGCACCTTTATCAATGGCATCGGCGTATTCGCCCAGAGTAAAAATCCTAAATTGGCCGAGCAGATCTGCGGCAAGATCGTAGAAAACAGCCAGCCTATCTTCACCAACGCCGAATGCGGCGAATGGCCCACTTATGAGGGACTGTCTGTCAGCGAAGACTTTGCTTTCGCAAAGCAAGGCTCTAAGATTCTGGATTACATGACTCCTGCCACCTATCCGATTCCGGAAGTCTATGACGGCTGGAGCGTAATCGACGGCGAGGCTCTGCTGGGCAAGGTCGCTCAAATGGCCTTCACCGGAGCTTCCAGCGACGCCGCCGAGATCGGCGCCTATGGCGACGAACTGGTACAGGACGCTATCGCTTCTCAGCAGAACTAATCATTGCTTTGTTCCATCAATAACATTTCTATAAGGTTACGCTCCTCTGAACAGCTCTAGGGCTTTTCGGAGGAGCGTTTCCTTTTTCCAAAATAAGAATGCCCCAAACAGGCCGTTTTTATCTAAGGAAAATTCAATTTATATTCATGGATATTTCTTATTTGGAAGCTATAATAACAATAGAAATAAAAACGGCAGAAAGGAGCTGTTAAGTATGTCGTCTCCTTTATATTTGGTGACCGGTGCCATGGGGCATTTAGGGAACATCGTCATTGGAAAGCTGCGCCAGCTGGGAGCGCAGGTTCGGGGACTCGCCTTGCCGGAGGACCATTCTATCCCCTGCTTCGATCCCGGCGTGGAAATCATCCGGGGCGACGTGCGGGACCCGGAAAGCCTGATCCCCTTCTTCGCCCACAAAATCGATCAGGAGCTAGTGGTGATCCATACCGCTGGAATCGTTTCTATTTCTTCCAAGTATCAACAGCGGCTGTACGACGTAAACGTACAGGGAACCAAAAATATTGTAAAGCTGTGTGTCCTCAACCAGGTGAAAAAGCTGGTGCACGTCAGCTCTGTGCATGCCATTCCCGAGCTGGAAAACGGCAAAGTCATCACTGAGGTTTCTTCCTTTCAGCCGGGAGAAGTTCACGGGCCTTATGCGAAGACCAAATCGGAGGCCTCACAAGCTGTGCTGGACGCGGTAAATCAGTATGGGCTGAACGCCTCTATCGTCCATCCCTCGGGGATTATCGGCCCGGGAGATTTCGGCCGGGGACATTTGACCCAAATGGTAATCGACTATTTAAACGGCCGGCTCACCGCCTGCGTCAAGGGCGGCTATGATTTTGTCGACGTGCGGGATGTGGCCGACGGTATCCTCTCCTGTGTGGAAAACGGCCAGCCGGGAGAATGCTATATCCTATCCAACCGGTTTTTCCCGGTAAAATTCATTCTGGACACCCTGCACGACATTACCGGCAAGAAAAAGCTGAAAACCGTCCTCCCCCTCTGGTTCGCCAAGGCTACCGCCCCTCTTTCCGAGATATATTATAAAATGCTGAAGCAGCCGCCGCTGTATACCTCCTATTCCCTTTACACCTTAGACAGCAACGCCCTGTTCTCCCACGAAAAGGCCACCCGGGAGCTGAATTACCAGCCCCGCCCCATTGAGGAAACCCTGCGGGACACCGCCTGCTGGCTTAAGGATCATCAGCGTATTAAAACGAAATTTTCTGTTCAATGGAACCCCTAAGGCCGGGGGTTCCATTTTTTTTGAAAAAAAGTATTGACAAATCCAAATGTTGGCTGTATTATTGTTCTAGTGTATTAATCATATAATACAATAATACAAGTACACAAAGGAGAAAGGTATATGGATACAGTTTTAAAAACAACTGAACTTACCAAAGTGTTTTCCGGTAAAAAAGCGGTGGACCATGTTTCCATGACCGTAAACCGCGGCGACATTTATGGGTTCATTGGTAAAAACGGCGCCGGTAAAACCACGCTGATCCGCATGGCGGTTGGGCTGGCCGCTCCCAGCAGCGGAAGCCTGGAGCTTTTCGGCAGCGGCAACCTGACGCAGATGAGAAAAAAGATCGGCACGGTGATTGAGTATCCCGCGGTGATCCCCCATATGACCGCCAAGCAGAATCTTATGGCCCAATGCAAGCTGCAGGGCATCAAAGACCTATCTGTCATCGACCGGGTGCTGCGCACAGTGGGCCTGGATGATACCCGCAAGAAAAAGGCCAAGAACTTTTCTTTGGGTATGAAGCAGCGCCTGGCTATCGCCATCGCCCTGATCGGCGAGCCTGACTTTCTATTTTTAGATGAACCTACCAACGGCTTAGACCCAACCGGCATTAAGGAAATCCGCGAATTGATCCAGCGCTTGAACCATGAGCACGGCATCACGGTTTTGATTTCCAGCCATATTCTCGGGGAACTCTCTAAGCTGGCTACCCGGTACGGCATCATCGACAATGGCGTGATGATCGACGAATTTACCGCCGAGGAGCTGGAGGCCAGGTGCCAATCCAGCCTAATCATTCAAGTGGACCGGGTTCCGGAGGCCTGCGCGATTCTGGAAAACGTCGTGGGTACCAAAAACTACAAATTGAATGCTGACGGCACTATTTCCCTATTCGACCACCTGGACGAAGCCGGTACCATCAATACGGCCCTCGCCAAACACGATATTATCGTCAATTCCATTTCCATGTCCAACGCGGATCTGGAAAACTATTTCATTCAAGTGACTGGAGGGGATCGCTAATGTCCGGCTTATTAAAATCAGATTTTTATAAACTTTCCAAAATGAAATCCTTTCCCATCTGCTTATTGATCGCGTTGGCGCTGGCTGTCGGTTCGATCTTTATGCTGGATTATACCGCTCAATTTGTGGATATGGGTACCTATAACGCTTCCAACACCATGCTTTCCACCTTTGCCGGCGACAGTAAAATTTTCATCGCTATTGTAGTTTCTATTTTCGCCGCTTCTGAATTTGGTTTTGGAACCATCAAAAATATCGCTTCCCGTGGATTCAGCCGTACCGGCATTTACTTTTCCAAGCTGATCGGCGCCTGCGTCATCGCCTTGGTCATTCAGCTGGTATACAGCGTCGCTTATACCGGCACCGCCGCCATTATGTGGGGCTTTGGGGAAGTATCCGCCTCCTTTTGGCCGGAAACCTTAAAAATTATCGGCCTGGAAATTTTGCTTACCCTCGCTTATACCTCCGTATTCGTCATGGTCTCTATGCTGATCCGCCAGTCCGGCGCGGCTATCGCCATCAACCTTTGCATTACGATGCAGTTCATTAATTTGTTTGTTCAGTTAGCCCAGGCCGGGCTGCACAAGATCTTTAACGTAGAAGTGGCCCTGTCTGATTACCTGCTTTCTACCAATGCCGCCAATCTAGTAAGCGGAGGCGTGACCTCAGAAATGATGACCCGTTCCCTGTTGGTAGGAATCGCCTATTTTGTTGTGTTTGCCCTCCTGGGGCTTTGGTCCTTCCAAAAACGGGATATCAAATAATCCCGATTTAATTAACCCACTCCTTCCTAAAAAATACAGTAACAAAAAGCCAAGGAACCGGCGCCGGAGAAGCTCTTTCTCCCGCCGGTTTCTTGGCTTTTTTAAGCTTCCAGGGCCTGTTTACGGAAAGCTGAAGGGGTACAGCCGTAAACCTCCCTGAATTTTTTGATAAAATAACTGAAGTTTTCAAAGCCAACCCGCAATGAAATATCCAGGATCCTCTGGTCGGTCTCCAACAAATATTTCGCGGCCTGTTCCATACGGAAATAATTCAAATATTCCACCATGCTTTTCCCAAAATTACCCTTGAAAAAGCGGCAAAAATATTTCGGAGACAAATGGAATTTTTTCGCCATGCTTTCCAGCGTAATTTTTTCTCCGTAATGGCTTTGGAGATAGGACACCATTTCCTTCATCAGTTCTGTTTTGGCGGAAGAATAGTTGCTGGCCTTTTCCTCCACCGGGATCAAAAGCTTCTCCCGGGCCATCAGGCTGATGATTTTCAGCAGACATGCCTTTGTAAACAGGGAATATCCCAGATCTTTTCTCAAATTGCTTTGAATCAATTCTTCCAGTTCCCGGTGGATTTCCTCCGCCCCCGGAGAATTTTTTGCTATTTTCGTGGGAAATAAAAGAGTATGGGAAAACAAGGGGTTCAGCCACTGGCTCTGTCCCTGGTCAAAACCCTCGAACGATAAAAACGATAGCTGGAACACGCAGGCATAGTAAAAAATCGAGTCATCCTGTGATTGAATGGCGTGAAGCTCCTCCGGGCTGATGACAAAAATATCACCCGCCTTCCCCGGATAATCCACCCCGTTGACAGTAACGGTGGCTTCTCCCCGCTCTAGGCAAAGCATCTCGATCTCCTTATGCCAATGATAAGGAACAAAAAAAGGCTCGGCGTTCTTTTGATTGATGTAAACTTCAAAAGGGTACAATACCGTGCCGTGCTTTTTTGGTTCCTTCACGCTGGGTTCCATACGATCCCTCCTCTTCCGATAATGTAACTATTATACTATTAAATGCGTAAATACTGCAAGCCAGAGAGATGATTTTGAGGCTATACTGTTATTATAATAAAATTTTTAGGAGGCCGATTACTATGCCAGCCTGGTTGGACAACGCGATTTTTTATGAAATTTATCCCCAAAGCTTTCAGGACACGAACGCCGACGGGATCGGCGACCTGAAGGGAATCATCAGCCGCTTGGATTATATCCGGGATCTGGGGTGCAACGCCCTTTGGCTGAACCCCTGCTTTGATTCTCCCTTTACCGACGCCGGATACGACGTAGCGGATTACAAAAAGGTAGCGCCCCGGTACGGCACCAACGAAGACATGAAAACTCTGTTTCAGGAGGCTCACAAACGGAACCTTCATGTCATTTTAGATTTGGTGCCAGGACACACCTCCGTCCAGCATCCCTGGTTTCAGGAATCCATGAAAGCGGAGCCCAACGAATTTTCCAATCGTTATGTCTGGAACGACGATATTTGGGATACCTTTGAGGGGGTACAAAACGTTACCGGCTGTATCCGCGGAATTTCCGACCGGAACGGCTGCTGCGCGGTGAATTTTTTCTCTACCCAGCCCTCGCTGAACTACGGCTTTGCCAACCCCACCAAAAGCTGGCAGTCCGCCCCCGATTCCAAAGACGCTCTTGCCACCCGGGAAGCCATGAAGGACGCCATGCGTTTTTGGCTGCAAATGGGCTGCGACGGTTTCCGGGTGGATATGGCGGGATCTCTGGTGAAAAATGACCAGGATGGCCAGGAAACTATAAAGCTTTGGCAGGACTTCCGCAGCTTTTTGGATAAGGAATTCCCAGAAGCCGCGATGATCTCCGAATGGGGCGATCCGGAAAAATCCCTAAAGGGCGGATTCCACATGGATTTTCTGCTCCATTTCGGCCCTTCCCATTATTTGGATTTATTCCGCTGCGGCGAGCCATATTTCTCCCGGAAAGGCAGCGGCAGCATCACCGATTTTGCTGAAACCTATTGGAGGAATTATCAGCAGACCAACGGCAAGGGCCTGATCTGCATTCCCTCCGGCAACCACGATATGCCCAGGCTTTCCCACTATCTTGACCTAGAGGAGGAAAAGCTGGTATTCGCCTTTCTGCTGACCATGCCGGGGGCGCCCTTCGTGTATTACGGCGATGAGATCGGCATGCGGTATCTGGAAGGGTTAACCTCTGTGGAGGGCGGCTTCGAGCGCACCGGCGCCCGTTCTCCCATGCAATGGGACCACACGGTCAACGCCGGCTTTTCCACCGCCGCCCAGGAACGCCTTTATATCGCCATGGATCCTTCCGCCCACCGTCCCACCGTGGAAAACCAGTCCGCCGAGCCAGGTTCTCTCTATCATGAAATAAAAAAGCTGATCCAGGTTCGCCTTGCAAACGAGCCTTTGCAAAGCAACGCCGCCTTTGAATTTCTCTGTGCCAAGGATCATCAGCCTTTGGTTTACAAACGGACGGGAAAAACCGGTTCTGTCATCGTGGCCATCAATCCTGTGGACGCGCCGGCTTCCTGCCAAGTCAACGAATCCGGATTTGACCAGGTTCTTTATTCCTATCATGGCCAGGCCGCTTTGGAAAACGGCGTTCTTTCCCTTCCCCCCTGCAGCGCAACCATATTAACACAAAAAGCGAAATAAAAAGTGGGAAAAGCCTCCTGGATGGTTTCCAGGAGGCTTTTTCTTATTATGAAAATATCTTATTGTGTTTTTACTTTCAGCGCCCGGGAAGCGTTTAAAATCGCGATCACGGAAACGCCTACGTCGGCGAACACCGCTTCCCACATATTTGCCAGGCCAAAAGCGCCCAGCGCCAGGAACAGGGCTTTTACCGCCAAGGCGAAAACGATGTTTTCCTTCACCAGCCGCAGGGTCTTTTTCGAAACGCCAATGGCCGTGGCGATCTTTGATGGCTGGTCATCCATCAGGACGATATCCGCCGCTTCAATGGCCGCATCCGAGCCTAAGCCCCCCATGGCAATGCCGATATCCGCACGGGAAAGCACCGGGGCGTCGTTGATTCCATCGCCCACAAAGGCCAGCTTGCCTTTTCCGCTTTTTTCTTTCAGCAGGCTTTCCACTTGCGCAACCTTGTCTCCCGGCAGCAGCTCCGCGTGAACCTCGTCTACTCCCAGCTGCTGTGCCACAGCCTGGGCCACCTGGGCCTTATCGCCGGTAAGCATCACGGTTTTCCTTACGCCCAGCTTTTTCAGTTCCTGAATCGCTTGGGCGGCGTCATCCTTGATCTCGTCGGAAATAACGATATGTCCCATATATTCCGAGCCCTCAGATACGTGGATCACCGTGCCGTGAAGATGGCAGTCACGCCATTTGGCTCCAGCCATTTCCATCAGCTTGCCATTGCCGACCCAAATTGTTTTTCCGTCCACATTGGCTTTCACGCCATGGCCGGAAATTTCTTCCACGCCGGACACCCGGGAGGTATCAATTTCTATTCCATAAGCTTCTCGAAGAGATTTTGAAATGGGATGGTCGGAAAAGGCTTCTGCAATCGCCGCCAGCTCCAGAAGATGGTTTTCCGAAATTTCCCCTGGATGGACGGCGGACACCTGAAAGGTTCCTCTGGTCAAAGTTCCGGTTTTATCAAACACCATGATTTCCGTTTCGGATAGGGCCTCCAGATAATTTCCGCCCTTCACCAGAATTCCTTTTTTGGAAGCGCCGCCGATACCGCCAAAAAAGGTGAGCGGAATGGATATCACCAAAGCGCAAGGGCAGGAAATCACCAGGAAGATCAGGGCCCTGCCAATCCAATCATTCCATCCTCCGCCTAAAATCAAAGGAGGGACCACCGCCAGCAGCGCCGCGCCGATGACCACCACCGGGGTGTAATAGCGGGCGAACTTGGTGATAAAGTTCTCTGATTTGGCTTTCTTACTGCTGGAATTTTCTACTAAATCCAAAATTTTAGCCACGGTGGACTCGCCAAATTCCTTTGTAACCTTAACCCGCAACAGGCCGCTCATATTGATACAGCCGCTGATTACCTCTTTCCCAGGCTTGACGCTTCGGGGAACGGATTCCCCGGTCAGCGCCGAAGTGTTCAGAGAGGATACGCCCTCTACCACGACGCCGTCCAGGGGGACTTTTTCCCCGGCTTTAACGACGATAATATCCCCGATTTTCACATCCTCCGGGTCTACCTGTTCAAAGGCGC
Source organism: uncultured Ruminiclostridium sp. (assembly GCA_902490005.1). GTDB lineage: Bacteria > Bacillota > Clostridia > Oscillospirales > Acutalibacteraceae > Clostridium_A. The sequence goes on along the minus strand of CABUCM010000001.1, from coordinate 91,045 downwards.
CGTCCGTCTTTTCCAAGTTGGCGTAATCGGGACGGATATCCATCAGCGCGGCGATAGACTGGCGGGAACGGCCCACGGAATAACTTTGGAACAGTTCTCCCACCTGATAGAAAAGCATTACCGCCACACCTTCCGGGTATTCTCCCACGCAAAACGCGCCGATAGTGGCAATCGCCATGAGGAAGTTTTCGTCAAACACCTGGCCGTGGGCGATATTGCGGACCGCTTTCCACAAAACATCCCAGCCGATAATGAAATATGGAATCAAATATAACCCAAGCTTCCAAAGCCCTTCAATGGGTACGAAAAACGCTCCCGCAAACAAAGCCCCGCTGATGAGGATTCTCGCTAACGTTTTCTTTTGCTTTCGGCTCATAAACTCATCCCTCCGGTTACCGTTTAATGGTGCAATCCGGCTCTATTTTCTTACAAATCGATACAACCTCGTTCATAATCACGTCAAAGCGGCTGTCATCCGCATCAACGGTCATCTTCTGCATGATAAAGCTGACATTGGCGTCCTTAACGCCGTCGATTTTCTTAATAGCCTCTTCCATTTTGGCCGCGCAGTTGGCACAATCCAAATCTACTAACTGAAACCTTTTTTTCATAAATACCGACGCCCTTTCTAAATAAAATGAAAATGATGATTATTCCGCCACATGCTCTAAGCCTTGGTTAATAATGGTTCTCACATGAGAATCCGCCAGGGAATAAAACACCGTCTTCCCTTCCCTGCGGTATTTGACCAGCTTGCTCTGCTTCAACGAGCGAAGCTGATGGGAAATCGCCGATTGGGTCATATTTAACAGCTGGGCGATATCACAAACACACATTTCCGACTCAAACAGCGCATACAGGATTTTAATTCGGGTGGAATCCCCAAAAATCTTAAACAGCTCCGCTAAATCGTATAAAATCTCTTCATCCGGCATTTGCTCGTTCACCTTTTGGATGATATCTTCATGGACGTGCATATATTCGCATTTTTCAAGCTTTTCCTCCATAGCTGCTCATCCTTTCATAAGTTCATATGAATAATTGTTCATATATTATTATATCCAAATTCCATCGTTTGTCAATGGTTTATTTAAAATAAAATCTTCTTACTGGGGTTTCGGCGCTTCTCATATAAAATTTCGCATTTCATAATCGGCAAATTTGGTTTTCTTAATATAAAATTACCCTTTTTGTCGTGAAATAAAAAGCGGGCCGGACACTGAGAAGTGTCCGGCCTGCTTTTATTTATTTTTCTATCGGGCGTTGCCGGCCCGCCATACTATTTTTATTCCGGCAAATCCACCCGCTGGCCAAAAATCTCTACCGCCGCAACCTGGTCGGCATCCACAATCGTTTCCAAAAACGCGTCAATCCGTTTGGTGCTCTCCTCGGTTTCCAGATCCTCCGTGCCGATTTTATAGCCCACAGGCACCTTACTGCCGTCCTTCATAATCAGTTGCATATCATTGAGAGACAGCGATTTCATGGGGTGGTATGGCCTATATGCATCTGAGGTTACCAAAATGGAACAATTCAAATCCGAAATAGAAATTTCCCGGATCAAAAAATCATAACCCTGCGCGGTGACGGTTTGATTCACCGGGATGGTTCTCATGGTATCGGTGAAAGCAATGGGAAATTCCACTTCCCACTCTCCCAGGGCCCGGATGATCTCTTCCCGGTCAAAATTATGCGCGAAGCGGTAAGACGCCAAATCCTCTGCTGTCATATCCCTAGATAGGCCAGGATCCAGCACCAATACAATTCTTCCTCCATCCATTTCCCGTTTTTTTGCCCAATCCGCTTCTAATCTTTCCGCAAAATCGTTAGAAGGAGGTTCTATCCCCATACCGTAAAGGCTGGACTCATTGAACGGAACCGCCATATTGGTGTCAATATTTTGAAAGCAAAGCTTTTTCAGTTCGGCGGCTTCTTCCTCGCTGCCGGGGGTAATGCTGATATACAGCATATCGTGTTGAGTCTCCCCATTTTTATGGAATCCAATATTGTCGATATAAGAATTGGGGAACTGGCTGGAAAACGGGATATGCTGATCGCCGGCAGGAATGGTCCAGGAAGACGGGTCTCTTTCCGGGTCGTAGTGCTCGCCATAAACCCAATAAGCCCCTGTCTCAATAAAATTCTCCGGTGCTTCCGGCGTCATGCTGTCATAAAGCTGCTTTAAATTCTCAAATGGGGAGTCAACGCCTTCGCAGGTAACCACCTGATCCTTAAAATTTTTCAGTCTTATGCTGGCCTGCTTCCCATCCGCCTGGCTGAAATCGCCGAATACCACCCCTTCAAAAGAAGCTTGGTCCAGCACCGTACCGTCATCCAGGCGCAGCATCTTGAGCGGATATTCCCGCCCATCCAGCTTAAAAACGGCCTCTCTAAAATCACCACGCTCCGATTGACGGAACTGGGAAAATTCTTGCAGCGGGGAACCGTCGTTGGTCTGCGCCTCAATGTGGATATACATCATTTTGCTGTCCATCACCGTTTTCTTCACGGTAACGGTAAGCTGAGTGTCAGCCGTCTGCTTTCCAACCATATTGACGGTATCCTGTACCGCTTCTTCCGGCACGTTATCCACGTGGGACTGAAACCTGCTTTGGAACCCGACGTTGATCTCATAAGCCGCCGCGGTAAGGGAGCCCGCCGCAATCAAAGCGCAAATAGGGATCAATACGCTCCAACGGACCCTGCTTCGGCCCGTATGGCGTACCATCGCTTCCTTGGTGCTCTCCGCCAGCTTGCCGGGAACCTGAAGCTGGTCAACCTTCTCGCGGTATTTTTTCTGAAAATCTCTCATTTGATTTCTCTCCTTCCTCAAACGCTAACTTCAGCATTTCTCTTGCGCGGCTGAGCCGCTTTGCGGCCGCATGGTAGCTGATCCCCAATAAGCCGCTGATTTGATCCAGCGTTAAATCTTCATAATAGAACAAATGGATGATCGTTCGGTAAGCCGGAGGCAGCCTCAGCACCATTTCCAGTACATCCCCTTCCTCCTCTGACCGGTACGCCAGCTGGCCCGCGGCCTCGTTCAGCGAAACGGTTCTTTGCCGCCAGGGAGATTTCCACAGGGAATTGCTGCGGTTCAGCGTTACCCGCAGCAGCCAGGCTTTCAAATGCTCTTCGTTGGCAAAAGCTTCTTTTCTTTGTACCAGGCGTAAAAAGACCTCTTGAAAGACATCCTCCGCATCCTGTGAAGTCCCGGTTTTCAGCACCGCTAAACGGTAAACCATATTTCCGTATCGCTCCAGCGCCTCCTCCGCCTCTTTACCTGTCATCTGCCTCGCCCCCCTTTTACTCTTAATACCCTTCAGCCGAACAAATCTTGACACATTCTTGTTTTTGGGGAAACTATTTTTTACATATTTTGTGTTTTAAAAAACGCTTTACCATCTAAAAAGACGATGGCAAAGCGCTTTTTTAATATTATTCGGTTAGCTGATAGGTCTGTTTTACGGTTCCGTCAAAATCCTTCCAAAGGAAAGTTCCGTCTTCCAGCAGCATATAACCATGATAGCTGTTTTCTTTTGGGATGGAAACAGAGCCTGGGTTTAAATAAAGATACGTTTCATGCTCCACACATTTTGGTACGTGGGTATGGCCATGAAGCAGGATATCTCCCTTCTGGAGCGGGGGCAGCGCATCCTCATTGAAATGATGCCCATGCGTGGCGAAGATCATTTGATTTCCAGCCGTCAATATGGCATAATCCGCCAGAATGGGAAATTCCAGCACCATTTGGTCCACTTCAGTGTCGCAGTTGCCTCGAACGCACAAGATATGGCGCTTCATTTCGTTCAAGAGCGCGGTCACTTTTTTAGGGTTATAATCCCTGGGCAGATCGTTTCTGGGTCCATGATACAAAATATCGCCCAACAGCAAAAGTCTATCCGCTTTTTCACCGCGGTAAGCGTCGAGCATCTGCCTGCAATAATATTCCGAACCGTGAATGTCGGAAGCTATCATCCATTTCATTGCATTTCCCCCATTTTTTACTGCTTCTAATATGATTTCCTGCGCTGTTACCCTTCTCCCCCGCGGGAGGAAGGTTTTCACTGTTTAGCCGTGATAAATCAGACGAATACCGCTTTTATTGTATCATAACTCAGGGTTTTTGGGTAGCTGGAGTTTCATGGTCAAACATTTATTTCCGTTTTCATAGCAATAAAAAGAGCTTAGCGGCCTTATATTTGCACAGGCTGCCAAGCTCTTTTCCGTAGAATTTTTGATTTTAAGAAACGATCTCCTTCTTTTCATAGATCCAGCAGGAAATCATATAGGAAAGCACTGCCAGCACCGCTAAAGCCAGAGGAAGAATAATCCAAAGGGAGTCCGCCAGCCATTGGGGCAGTGAAAAGTCCCATTCGGGATTCATCTGGCCAATGAGAAAAGAAACGCCGAAAATTCCCAGGAACAGAATAATCATGACAAGCCTTCCCCGCTCCGGTCCGAAACGGTACATCAGGGGCAGAATAATCGACGCGAATACTACCCCCATCGCTAACGAACCAAAAATGGTATACCGCAGTTCCTCTGTCGAGCCATTTTGAAACAACACCACCAGGGTTCCCCCTATCGCGGCAATACAGGCGGCGGCTATAATCACAATACCGGAAAAAAAGTACCGGCTCAGCACGATCTGGCTCCGTTTCAGGGGAAGCGCTAAACCAAAGGCATCCCAATGATAGAGATTATCGTAAGAAAAACAAGTCAGCGGCATCATCATGCCAAAAACCGCGCTAATCCCCATCATCATTCCTAAAAGCATGCTGGAGTTATTCAGGCATATTCCTAAAAAAAACAGCATTCCCAAAAGGATCAGTATCGACAGCCACATTTTCTTTAGGCTGTAAAAATCCTTAAGCACAAGCCCTTTCATAACCGTTCCCCCTTGACATAAAGATACATAATATCATCAATAGAAGGCATATCCACCACCGTGCCCGGATGATTTCTGGAAAAAGCCCGTTTATCCGGCGTCAGCGCTTCAATGCCATAAGCGCCTTTTCGAAATCCGATAATCTCCTCCGGCTTGACGGTTTGAAATTCACTTTTGCCGCACCGAACCAGCCCGTAGGAGTAAATCAAGTCATCCTTTGGTTTGCTCAATATGACCTTCCCATCGTGCAGAAACGTGATATAATCAGCGATTTTCTCCAAATCTCCCGTAATATGGCTGGAAAATAAAATGGAATGCTCTTCATCCTGGATAAACTCCTGGAATAAATCCAGAATTTCATTGCGGACAATAGGATCCAACCCGCTGGTGGCTTCATCAAGGATCAAAAGCTTTGGATGATGGGCCAAGGCAGAAGCAATGGAAAGCTTCATTTTCATCCCTTTGCTGTATTCCAAAATTTTTTTGTCCGCGGGCAGCGAAAACCTTTTTAAATAACCACGGTATAAATTCCAGTCCCAATTACGGTAAATCGCGGCTAATATGTTCCCGACCTCTTTCGGCTTCAGCTCGCCATTAAAATAGCTGTTGTCAAAAACCACGCCCAAATCCTCTTTAATTTCCCTTTCGGCACGGATATTATCTTTTCCAAACACCTTAATCTCGCCGTTATCCCGTTTGATTTCATTTAAGATAAGCTTGATCGTGGTGGTTTTCCCCGCGCCGTTTTCTCCTACAAACCCCATAATGGCACCTTGGGGAATGGAAAAGCTTACCCGATCCAGGGTGAAATCATGATATTTCTTATTCAGATTCTGAATCTCTAATACCGCTGCCATAACGCTTCCTCCTACTCGTCGTATAGTATATTTAAAAGCTCTATCAATTCTTCTTTCGTGATCCCGCCGGACTTGGCGATCTCTACCGCTTTTTGAATGCTGTTTTCCGCCATGCGAAGCTGCTCCTCACGGATAATCTCCAAATTTCTTCCCGCGACAAAGCTACCTTTCCCCGCCACGGTTTCCAGAAAGCCATCCCGCTCCAGATCCTCATAAGCGCGTTTGGTGGTAATCACGCTGATCCTCAGCTCTTTGGCCAGCAGGCGCATAGAAGGAAGCGCTTCCCCCTGCCGCAAAGCCCCTGTTATGATTAAATTTTTGATTTGTGAGGTTATCTGCTCATAAATCGGTTTATCGCTTGCGTTGCTGATAATAATATCCACGAAATCACCTGGCCTATGTTCACTTTATATACTGTGTATATCTTATATATACAGTATATCCTTTTAAATCATACTTGTCAACACAAAAATAATATTTTCAGTTTCTTTTCATATTTGCCTATCGTTAAGGGCAAAAAAGCAGCGGGAGAAAACACTGGGTTTTCTCCCGCTGCTTTACTGGGCGGCTATTTTATTTTTTAAGTTTCACCTTCTACCATGTCCTATGATAAATTAGCATATCCGAAATAATTTCTGATCGCCACAACCTCGCTTGTATTTCCAAAGCGGGTTGTGAGAAATTTATAATATTCAGCGTGATAAGGATTCCTGCTGATTACATCCAAAATCGCGTTTAAAATCTGATTCTGCGGAAAACTGGGATGGTGGAGGTTTTGAAAAATCCTCTCCGATTGCTGGTCTGATTCCTGATCCGGCCACCAAATGTTTTGTCCATTCTGATTCAACGTCCACACCAAAGAGAGAAAAACGTGCCAATAATCCATAAATACATGGTCAAGCAGCGTTTCCTGGTCTATCCGTTGGTACAGCTCCAGCCGCTGGGCGGGTTTGACGTTTGCGTTTTTCAGCGCGTTTATTTCTATGCCGTCTCTCACCAGGTTAAAGGCCGTCGCTTTGGCAATTCCCTTTAAAGCGCCTGACAAACCAAAGCCGCCTCCCACTAAATTGGGTATATATCCCATGATATTGGAAATGTTCTTTTGATTATTTTCCAACGTTAAGTTGAAATGATCGATCATGGAATTGTAATCGTCAATGGCAAGGTGAAATTGCTCCTTATGTTCCTCCCAAAAAGACTCATAGGTTACCGTCCAAACTCCCTGAGAGATTAAGATATCAATGGCGTTTTTGACAACAAGGTCAAGTTTGGAATCGTATATTCTCATAAAGAATTCTATAAAAGTATCAAAATCATGGATATTCGCACGGTACGCCACCTCGGCCTCATCGGTATACCGCAGCGCCAATTCTCGAAACATCAGCCTGTAAGTATTAAAAACATCCAGGCTTTCCGATACCTGCAGCACCAGGCCGCAAAGAGGAAATGTTTTCGCGTTGCCCTTTATCATCGCCATCGGCATTCTCCTGCCTTTATCTAAATTATTTATGGATCAGTTTTCTTTCAAGACATTTTCCCTACCTTATTATAATAATAAAGAATAATTATGAATGCAAGACAAATTTCTGAGACCCTTAATACCGTATTGCCTTAAGGCAATAAATCCATTTTTGGCGACAATTGATCTATTTTGCAAACGCCTTCTGCATGCCACCAAAAAGAAAATGCTCCCCCGTTTTGGGATGCTTTTTCCGAACGAACCAAAAGTTCTAAAAATCCATCTTTTCTTCTAAAAAAGCGGCTGATATGTTTCAGCCGCTTTTTCTATTATTGCATTTTATCAATCAGCACCATGGGAGTCTTCAAAATATGGTCAAAAACAACCGCCGCCGCGCCAATTACCATGGGGTCATTGGAGAGGGAAGAAAGCATAAAGGCAACTTTTTCATGAAAGAAAGGGTAAGTATGGTTTTTTACCGAGGTTTTAACTGCTTCTAAGAATTTATCGCCTAACTTAGAAAGGCTGCCGCCGATAATGATAATTCCAGGATCATACAGGTAGATGAGATTGGCTAACCCAATTCCCATGATTTCAGCTACCTTATCCACAATGTGGCTCACAATAAGATTTCCGTTGTGGTAGGCCAATATAATATCGTCGAAGTCGCGAAGGGGCTGGGAAAAAACGCCATGATAACCGAGAGCCATTTGCTGGTCGATCTGTCTTTTGATTTCGTCTTCCGTGCAGTACATTTCAAGGCAGCCTCTGTTGCCGCAGCTGCACTTCGGACCTTTAAAATTAACGCTCATGTGGCCAAGCTCTCCAGGTGTCCCGGATTCCCCGTGATATATCTTCCCGTCTACCACAATACCAACACCCACGCCGTCTCCGGTAGAGACAAACATTTTTGTTCCGTATTCTATTTCGCTTTTTCCAAACCACCACTCTCCCATGGCTCCGGCATTTGTGTCCCGCTCCATGAAGGTCGGAATTTGAAACCGGCTCTCAAACATTTCTGTAAACGAATATTTTTTCCAGCCGGTTTCCGTCAAAAGCAGGATCCTTTTTTCATTCATAAGGTACGGCCCGGGGAGTGATAATCCAATACCAATGGGGTTTTCGGCGTTCTCTTTTAAAAATCGCTCCGCCGTGTCCAAAATGCCTTCAAAGGCCGCCGAGATATCCAGTTTTACAAAATCTCCGGAGAAAAGGTGTTTTTCTTTTACCCTGACGTTCCCAAAGATATCGACGATGGCAAGAGTGTAATATTTATGCGTTACGGCAATCCCTAAGGCGACTAGCTTATCTGCGTTTAACATGATCTGTATCGAACGCCTGCCGCAGTTTTTGGAGATGAATCCTGTTTCCAGAACGAGATCGGATTTGATGAGCATATCGATGATATTTGTGATGGTGGAGCGCACTAATCCGGATGCCTTTGACAACTCGGCACGGGAACATCTCTGAAATTTGCGCATCAGGTCGATTACGGTAGCGATCGTGTCGTCTTTGCATACGCTTGTTTTTTTATCGGCTTCCTTGTGCATTTTTATTCACTCCGGTGATTGATATTTTGTATAGCTACAAACCAGGAAAAGTAACTGGCACGGGGTTATTCCTATCCTTAAAGGTATCCTAAACAGCATACAAGGATTTCCGCGAAAAGCAGTAATGATATCTTTACGGCTTTCTTTTTCTGGCTTTTCCGTCCCCGCAATCAAAAACGCCTGTTGAAGCGGGAACAAGTGAAAGTTTGTAAAAACAACCTATTCCCCATCCCTAGGGTACACTTCAAGCGCAAAACTGTCAAGAAAAAAGGAGAATATTTTACAGGTTTCTTTTTCATCAAATAAACCACCTTGATGGTAAACAGAGACGAAAAAGCGGCTTAAAGAATAACAGGTGAAAAAAAACTTTTTTCCTGTCTGTTTTTTGATCTTTTTGAAAATTTATGATATTTTAATATTTTTTGTTGACAAATCATTTTATCATATTATATAATGAACAAAGTAAATTTTCTAAGAAAACTAATTCTCAAAAAAATGTAAATTGAAATACAACTTTTCGCTGTGTTTCAAAGCCACGGGCTTTTGATAGAACTATTATCGATTTTAGGAGGTGATTGTTTCCCCGCAACCTAAGGGGTACTATTAGGCCATACATAAGCTGTAAATTTTAGTCAGGGAGGTAATGTTATGACAAAAAAGGTATTAGCGATTATTCTTGCCGCTCTTATGGGCTTTTCCGCTGCCAGCTGTTCACAATCGCCCGACGGCGGCGAGTCCTCACAGGCCGCGAACAACTCGTCTGAAGCAGGAGAACCCAGTTCCACCGATGGGGACAATACGATTGGCGGGCATCTGGTCATTTGGGAGACGGTTGCCGAGCGTACCTTGGCGGATGAGGCTTTTGCCGAAAAGCTGAAGGATATCTATCCTGATCTGACGCTGTCTTACGAGGGGTATTCTGAAGACACCTTCTACAGCGCGCTTTCCACTGCATTCTCCTCCGGAGCCGGCCCAGACATTATTGGCAACGCTGGTACAAAGAACCCTACCATGCCGAGCCTTTACGCGGAAGGTTATATCGCCGACCTTGACGGCCTGATCGATATGTCGATCTTTGAGCCGGACGGTGAAATCACAACGGTATCCAGTGATGTATACATAGACGGCAAGCTTTTCGCGGTTCCAGTCTGCACCATTGGAGGACGGGCTAATTTCTACAACATTGATATGTTCAACGAACATGGCTGGGAAATGAAGGAGAAAATGAGCTTAGCCGATTTCGAAGCCCTCTGCGCGCAAATCGCGGCGGACGGTATGGTTCCCATGACTGTCGGCGCGGCTGACTGGTACACCATCATGCATATCTGGGATATCTGTATGGCCATCGTAGACGGCGGCCCTGAATATTTGAAGGAAATGATGGACCTGAAAGTTTACATGAACGATCCGCGTTGCGCGGCCGGTTTCCAAATGCTTGTGGATTGGCGCAGCAACGGCTGGTTCTCTGCCAGCTCTGACGCTAACGACCAGGCCACCGCCCTGCTTGAGTTCGCCTCTGGAAACTCCGCCATGTGGCTCGGCGGTTCTTATGTGCTTGCCAATCTTCGCGCCGCTAACGAAGACCTGAACTTGGGCCAGTTTAAGCTGATAAATGAAGGCGACGGTAAGGTCTATCAGGGCACAACCGCTGACGGCGGCTACAGCATTGCCAAGAACACCAAGAATTACGACGCCGCTCTCGCCTTCTGTCAATGGATCGCTACCCTTGAAGCGCAGCAGACTTGGCTTGACGCCATGGGCGGTATTCCGGATATCGAAGGCGTGGTAGCTGCCGATCCTCTGGCGGCCGATATTGCTAAGTGTGACGTTGTCATTCCCGACACCACTGAAAAACTTACTGTAACCGGCTCCGGCAAGCCTGGCGCCGAACCCTTCTCTATTTTCGAAGGCCAGATTCAAGACGCATTCGCTGGCGTGATTTCTGTTCAGGATTATCTGGACGGAATTGCGGAGCAGCAGGATTTGGTCAAAAAATAAACCCTAACGAATCCATAAACCGGTAAAGCAGCCTGTGCGGTGAGGGCGGATCCGCTTCAGATGCGTATCTGCTCTCATCGCATAAAATTATTAGATAACCTCCGAAGGGAAAAATATATTTTCCGAAAAGAGCCGGAGTGTTACTTTTGTGGATGAAAAGCATCTGAAGCGATATCAAGACGATTTCCCTATGAAAACATTCTTCGTTCATCGCGGACGGAGTTGATACCACATTTGATATAAAAGCTTATACAAGGTTGGGGTATAAAAAAGCAGTTGTTTTAAAGGAGGATCTCATATGCGTAAAAACGGGAGTATTCTCAGTAGAAAGCCGCATGTATTCTTTATGACTCCAGGGTTATTTTTCTATACAGTTTTTATGATATTACCCATTGTTTTCACTATCGTCATCAGTTTTACCGCATGGAACGGCGTCAATGCCAACACCTTGTATTTTGAGGGGATCGACAACTATCAGCAGCTTTTTACAAACCCAAAAGATTTTTCCATCTACTCTAATGCGTTTGGCAATAATCTGAAATTTATCGCGGTCAAGGAATTATTGGTGATTCCTTTCCGTGTTCTGATCGCTTACCTTTTTTATAGGAAGATACGCGGTCACAAATTTTTTCAGGTCGCATTTTTTCTGCCCTATGTTTTCAGCGTTGTTATCATCGCTTTCTTCAGCACGCTGTTATTCAACACGAATTTCGGCCTGGTGAATAATTTTCTTGCCATGCTGGGTTTTAACAAGATGACTCTTCCCGCATGGTTTGCTGACAGATCGTATGCGTTCCCTCTTATGATGATTATGGATGTATGGTATTCCGCCTCTATCGGCGTGATGATTATTCTAGCCAACATGAAAGGGATCCCGGAGAATATTATGGAGGCCTCCACCATTGACGGCGCCAATGAATGGACGAGATTCTGGCGCATTATTTTGCCGGACCTGGGGCCGTCCATGACCAACCTAATCGTACTGGAGATCATCTGGGGTACCACCGCATTTGACCTCCCCTATGCCTTGTTAGGGCCTTATGGCGGCACCGGCGGCGTATTAGACTTCGTCAATATGTTTTTCTACCGAACCGCGTTTGGGTCCGGGTCTTTGAGCAACACCGCCCTGGATTATGGCTTTGCGTCTACCATAAGCGCGGTCACTTTCCTATTCATGTTTGTGATGACTGGATTTCTGCGTAAAGTGCTTTCCCGTGTCAAGGTCTGGAATGAATAAATTTGACTTTGAAAAAAGGGGGATTATGCCATGAGAACAAAAAAACTGAAACGCAAGAGTTGGATTCCAACGATTCTGTTTACACTGTACAGTTCTATTATTTTTATTCTGCTGTACTGTACGGTGGTGTCGTCCTTTAAATCAGCCACTCAGATTTCTTCCGGCCTGTGGAGCTTTCCCCAATCCCTGGATATCAAATATTTCTCCAAGGTAATTGACAATGGTTTCCTCCGGTATATTGGAAACAGCCTGGTGGTCGCGGTGATCGGGATCGGCGGGCTCCTTATCTGCGCCGGAATGCTGTCCTACGGGCACGCCCGTTTTCGCTTTAAGGGCAAAAATTTTGTGGAAACCTATATCCTATTCGGCCTGATGTTTCCCATTCAGCTGGGCGTTCTTGTGAACTATAAATTAATCAGCTTTATCGGACTTAACGACACCCTGATCGGCCTGTCCTTTATTTACATAGGCAATCTTTCGCTGGCTTCCTTCCTATTTATGAAGTTTTTCCGCACTCTGCCCATTGAGCTGGCGGAAAGCGCAAAAATTGACGGTGCCAATGAATTCACGATTTTTTATAAAGTAATGGTTCCATTGAGTAAGCCCGTCATCGGGACGGTGATCCTCGTATGCGGCCTGACCATTTATAACGATCTGTTTCTGCCGCTGATTTTTACCCATGGGATGAATCGGACGGTTACTGTGGTGATTCAGATGACCTCGGCAAATTTTGTGCGGTATCTCGATCAGATATTCCCAATGGTAACGCTTAATATTATCCCGGTTATTATTATCTTTATTTTCTGCGAAAAGCAGCTTGTGGAAGGGCTGACAGCCGGGGCGACCAAGGGTTAATGCCGAAACCCGTCCATTTTTCTCAATAGGCTATTCCCTATGATAATTATCTCTGCATAATCAAAATGAACCGTTCCGTCACAGTATGTTAAGCATCCCAAAATAAGCCGGCTCATTATAAAATGAAATTGAAAAACAAATCTTCATTCCTGTAATTTTCGTAAATAGCTGAAAAACCATATGCGCTGAAAATAACAAAGCAAGCAAGAACAAAAGAACCGTTCTGATATGATCTCATCTCCTTTGAATGGAAAAAGCGGCAAGACGGGTTTTCCCCAGTCTTGCCGCTCCTCTTAGTTATTTCGAGCGCATTGGTCTGTATTTTTTCTTTTTCCCAAAAATCAGTGTCGTTATTATTCCTGATCCTGTAACACCCAAAAGCGCAATCCACAGCAGAAGATTGCTGTTATCACCCGTTTGTAACGTATCAGCTTTAGGTTCATCTGGCTTGGTCGGATCAGTCGGGTTAGATGGGTCGGATGGATCAGTCGGGTCAGGTGGGATGGTCTGGTCTACATCATCATTAGTAATGGTGAATGTATAGCCGCTTTGTTCCACCGACATGGTAAACCCAACCGGCACATCCTGTTCGATTACGGTCCAGGTATGGCTGTCACTCAGATTATACCATGTATGCTCCCAGCCATTCTGGCTGTTCAATACCTTCGCGTCATACTGTTGCCCATCTTTAAGCAAGGCCGCAGTAACAGACTCAGCAGCCGTGCCGCCGTCATCCAGTTTCCAGACCTTTCTGACCGTTACATCAACGCTATCGTCTCCGCCATCACCGCCATTATCCTTACGGTTTTCAAAAGTAACTTCTGACGTGGCATCCTTCTGAATTGTCCCCACGGTTCCATTTGTGGCTGTTACCGTATAGCCATCATGATTGCTTTCTGCCGCACTGTAGTTGGTTCCCGCGGGTAGGCCGGAAATGGTGATACTCTGGCCATGAGATAGTTCAAAGCTGGCCTTACCATCCGCACCAAAGGTTAGACTACCCGAAACGGGGGCTGTAACATGCTCAATGCTGCTGCCGGTATAGCTGTATGTACCGGTTACAGGCGCATTGCCGCCATCCGTCAGCGCGACTGTAAAGGTAAACTTCTGACTTGTATCGCCATCTCTGCCGCTTACGATTTTAGAAACCTTGAGATTTCCAGTATCCTTTTCCGGCGGCGGTGGTTCTTCCTTATCAGTGACAATCACGGTGGTTGTGCCTGTGAGCAGGGCGGAGATATCCTTGTCTCGGATATCTTCTTTTATTCCGCCCGCCGTTGCCCATTCCGTACCATCATCTTTGTGGGCCTCATAATTCTGCTTCACGCCAAATCCCATCCAGCCCTCGTCCGTCACAAAATACGGTTTGCGGTCGATGTCGTCGTGGAGGCCATAATCCAATAGTTTAGTTTCCAGCCCATAGTGCAAGGAGAGCGGCTCCTCATCCGCAGCCGGTCCCCATTCGCTAAAATCGGGCAGCTTTTCACCAGGGACATTTTGATATATATGCTTAGTGGCCAAGATATCCCGCAGGGTTACATTCAGCTTGTCGTCTGCGGCGTAGCGCACCATGGTCTGTATCAAATGGCCCACGCCTTTGCGAACCGATACGCCATTGTCCGGGCCGCCGGCGTTGGCATAAATGCCGTCATCTGTCACACGAATCTCAGACACTGACTCATTGAGGATAAAACCTGCCGGGGCCGCCGTTTCTTTCAGCCAGTAGCTTGTGGCTTTCCTGCCGCCATCGGTATCGTCCCGGGACAGAGGAAAGTACACCTCAGAGGAGAGTTCACCGCCGTTCACGCCGTTTTTTCCGGTGTTCTGTGCGGAGAAGCTCATATTACCGTATGCATCGGTAATGCCCTTTGCAACTGCATTTTGGCAGGCTTCGTCGCTGTAAAGCGTAAACTCTCCACCGGTCAGAGGTTTGCCCTCTTCATCCTGCTTGTGCACCCGTAGCTCCCGCACCTGGTTGGGAATGTAGAGCCGGGTATAGAACTGCCGCTTGAAGTGGCTGATGTCCAGCCGCTTCATATTTTCCTTCTGCTCGTAGAAATATTGCTTCTGTTCCTCCTCGGTCATAGTGTCCAGCTTTTTAGCCAGCGCGCTATGCTTCTCCTCCGCAGTCGTACAGCCATCAAAGGTGCCGTCTGTCGGGGTCAAGAGGTAATAGGCGGTAAGCATATCGCCGTCTGTCGGGTTCACAAACACATACCGGTCGGCAGAACCGGGGAGGTCCCTCAGAAGCCCCTCAAAACGCATTAGCTCCTGATTGTATTCTACCAATGCTCGTTTTTGGGGTCTTCCAACTGGCGCAGGGCCGCCGCCAGAACCGCTTTCTGATAACCCTCTTTATCCTCCGTATCCACCTCTACCATATGGAAGCCATTTGTCACGGAGCCGTACAGTGGCCGCCACCCCTGTGTCGCCCCTCCGCCCTTGTGGATCGGGTTGAACAGGGGGACGGCGAGGATCAGTCCCTCCTGTCCCTCCATGCTGGCGTCTCCGCCATCGGGATATTTCATGTTTGCGGTCTGGGTAATTAGCGCTTCAAAGCCCGCTGTAGCGCCGTTCTCCCACTGGTTGTGCACTTGCAGCATACCAACATTTTCATCATATTCCAGATGGATATCGCCGGTGGTCACAAAGCCGTCCAGGGTCTTGACCTCGCGCAGCACATAGTTCTTATCCGGCTCGAACACAATGGGGATAGGCTTACCCTCCCCATCATATGTGACCAAATCTACAGAGCCGTTTTCCCTTGTGGTGAGGGTGGCAATGGCATCGGCGTCCTCGGCTACCTTAAAATCAGTATTCGCCTCATACAGTTCAAACTCCACTCTGCCCAGGGGGTCGCCCTTCTGGTCCACCTTGGCGATATGGCTGAACCGCGGCTCTACAAGGTTGAAAGAAAACTCCAGGTTAGAGGCAAAATTACCCCGCTCCATATAGAACATTTTCAGCTCGTGAACAGTGTTGTCCGCAAAGGTATCGCCCTTAAAATCGGCGGCGTTGAAATTATTCTCCCCCAAAGCCTCCTCAAACTGTTTTTTGATGGTAGACGTAACCCGTGTCTTGGACTGCGTGTTACTGAACTGATCTTTCCGGTCGATCACGATACCGCCGGTGGCGAAGTTGATCTCCACGCTCAAGGCAGCATGGATGCCGCCAAGGTCGGCCACCAGCACATCGTCGATGAAAATCCATACGTCGTCGTCCCCGGTGAACTTAAAGACCATGTCCTTCGCGTTCGCAGCGTTACTGATTTTTCCCTTGGGCTGCTGCTGGAACACCACCTCCATGGTCATGCCAAAATAGTGGTTGAAGAAGGCGTCTTGCCCACCGTCCGGCCGATACGGATTCCCTTTTTTGTCTACCGTATTCCCTTCCGCGTCCTTCATCACCTTTTCCTGGAATCCATTCGTATCATCAATGGTAAACACCTGAGAAGGCTTATTGAACGGGAAAAATTGTCCCGTTTCCGAGCCTCCGCCCACCACCGCCGGTTTTTCGTATACCTTGAATGTATTTTCCTCCTCAAAATAGGAGGCAAAATTTTCATAGCTGCTGTACATATAGTTGCCTGTATCCGGATCGATCTTCAACAGGCCATTTGCATTAGGATAAACGGCTTTTGAATCGCTTTCCTCGAGAGAAAACAGATATTCCAGCGATTCCTTTGCATTTCGTCCCTTCACTAAGTCTTTTGTATTAATTTCATCCTGATCCAAATCTAAGACCGGATATCCATCATCATTCAGCTGCTTCGCCACAATTCCCAGCGAAGCGCCGCCTGCACCGGTAGGGGAATTCCAGTCGCCCAAAACTTCATTTCTATCTTCCCGATGCCCGTTTGGGCCAAACACGACGGCGTGGCCTTGATTGATACCGCTGCTGTAAAACGACTCTGCATGCGCTTTCACTTTTTCATGCTCACCAATACAGGCGGGGTTGCTGCAGGTAGGGATTACCCGGATATTCTTTCTTCCATCATCAGGGTGGTCGTGGGAGGTCTGTTGATCCACCCAGTAATCAAACAGCGTGAAATTGACATTGCTCGGGCTAACCGTCTGAATCGTGTATGGGGTAAACTGCGAATCGTCGCCGGATTCAGGCCCCAAAACCACCGTCAGGGTAAAGGCCGTGCTGCCGTCGGCAAAGCTCACTTCATTCCAATGCTTGATACCTGCTTCCGAGCCGGTAATAGCACCGCCCAAATCTGTCAAATCTATGATCATATCATACGTTCCCGGGGGAACATTTCCATTGTTCTTTTGGGCGGCGTCTATAATACTGGTTGTTTCGTAAGCATTCCAGTTATTCAACTTGGAAACATTCTGGCCCGCAAGGATATTCGCGCCATCTACAGTTACGGAAAACTCCAAGCCGCCAAAAATACCTTTAAAAGACTGTGCAGAATGCGCCTTATTCTCAAGAGGCAACGGCGTACCCTCGGTCACGCCGGGCACCCGCAGTATGAAGTGGGTGTCGCTTTCCTTCGCAATCATCCAGTTCCAGCCCTTCAGAATTGCACTTCCTACGTCAATAAGCTTCTTGCCCTCGACGGCAGATGCATATATGGCCGTCAACTTTGACAGATCAAGACTATTTTTGCTATCTTCATCCAGCTCTGCGATTATTTCGTAAAGGCTGGATATTTCTTTCTGAACTTCCGCCTGCGCCGCCTCGTCCATGGCGTTGATTTCTTCCGGCCCGGGCAGCGCATCGACGCGCGCCTGAATCGGGCAAAGGGAACAGACGAAATTGCAGAAGCTTTCTATGGCCGCAGTATAACCGAAGCTTTTATCACGCTCGCCTGTCTCATAGACGCAAACGGTCTGTTCAGTCATGCAGCCTGCTTCTGCCGAGCAGACATGAGAGCACCCGGCCGGCTCCGGATTCCCGTAGGATTCGGCATCCGCCGCAGCCGGCACTATCGCCTCCGATTTCTCAGCGCCTTCGGCTGTTTCCGGTTCCTTTGCCAGCGAGCACTCCTCTGTGTGCACATGGACACAACTCTTGATCCGTGTATAGCATTCCTCCGAATGCTCGTGGGAGCACAGCGTTCCCTCTATTCTTTCTGAGTAGCCACACTCTACCGTGTGCTCAGGATGATGGGAACACAGTCCGTTAGCATTCACTGACATGCTATCACTAAAAGCAAGGAGATTGATAGAACTGAATATAATCGTACAGCAAAGCAGCAGAGGTGCCATACGCACTATTTTTTTATCCTTTTTTCTTTTTATCATAAAAGCCTCCTTCGCCGTTTATTGTATTTTGTATTCCCACGCTCGCGCGGAATACAGTCTTTTTTCTAAATTCGGGCCTCAAAAACGCCAAGCCCTGTAAGAGTGATTCTTTCGTTTCTCCCAAAATTCCCCGTCGGAATCTCTATGAATATATCGGCTACTTTACTCGTTTTTATCTTTCATAATCCTGACTGTAACAAGCGCCGCAATAAAGTCAGGCTTATTCATCATTTACTTCCCCGCCGTCTACATATGTTGTGGCCAATCCCACATATTTTCACCAGGGAATAACATTTCGGCATGCCACAACCAGTAACCAAATTATACCAATTATTATAATGGAAATGACACTAAAAATCAATTCCTTTAAAGAATTTCCCCGTCCCTTTATGAGCTTTACCTTGCAGTCCTGCCAGCCACAGAAATCCAAAAAGACATTGATGACGGATGCGGCGAGAAGTATTGGCAAATCAATCTCTGTGCCGAATGTCTTGACCGACCTATCAAGGAACTGGCGGCTACGCTTTTAAATATATGCCCCTGCTGTAGCACCATCATCTGGGAAACGAGAGAGGTCAATATAATCTGCGGGGATTGCAGATAGCCTTTCGAGAGAGTATAAAAATAGCGCCAACCGACAAAAATGGCTGGCGCTAAAATGTTCAGATATTTTTGAGGAACGGTAGAGCCGAATACTTTTTAGCGTTTCCCCATTTTCTGTACAGTCACACAATGAGGGGCCATTCATGTAGCCTCGTAAGCGTTCCTACACGAGAAAGCACAACCGCGGACGGCGGATTTCGGGTGCTGGCGTACAGCCTCAAAAAATACCCCATAGGCTGAAAGCTTTGTTTTACGGGTTTTTTCGCATAAATACAAAAATAGCCTTCTAAATATAGAAGGCTATTTTTGTATCAAAGTTTATCTTTTGTTATGGTGCGAGCGAAGGGACTTGAATTCTCCAAAACGACTTTTGCGCACATTTGTAAAGTGCGATAAATGGCGGTATCATGCGATTTTTTAAAATTTCAGATTTGCGAACATTCGTTTCTTTTGGCTTGTTTTTGTAAAAATAAACACCAAATAAACACCAAAAATAAGCACCAGAAAGCGCCCGCTTCACCATGCCTATTGATTGACTTAACCGAGCACTTGTGGTATAATATTTTTAAAGACCAAGTTCCCTTATTTTTTTGATAGCCGCTTCTGCTGCTGACAGGGCGGCTATTATTTTTATATCATTGTGGGACGGTATTCCACGGCTGCAAAAGAGAACCCGCCCCCCTCAATTTGTCCGATTTTGTTTTCTGTTTATCTATCCCGCTCCATAAATTTTCATTGAATCACAGCCGGGCTTGTGCTAAAATAGGGGTAAGGTGGTGAAAATATGCTAGATCAGAATGATTTACAGGCAATTGCACAGTTGATTGGTTCCAAGTTAGAAAAACAGCGTGATGATATTTTAGAGGTCATGCAGCAGCAAACGGATACACTTATTGAAATGATGGATTCTAAAATTAAAGAATCTGAAACCCGCATTAACATTAAGATTGAAAACGATGTTTCCAAACGCATTGATTCCCTGTTCGACGGCTACAAGCTGGCCCATGAAAAGCAATGGGAACTTGAAAGAAAAGTTGAGCAGTTGGAAAAACGCTTGGAAGCTCTGGAAGCAAAGGCCGGTTAATTTTATATAGATTTTAAGCCGAGGGTTTACGCCCCCGGCTTTTTTTGTTGCCCTTTTCGCCCTGCATGGCTAAAACCTCACAGCGGAATTTTCCGCCGCCAAATACGCTCACCCTGTATGGCGAACGCAAAGGCAACCAACATACAAATTTGGAATGTGGCCAAAGTGACGCCATTCCAAATCGAACGCGTGACATCCTAAAACAGGGCAACACGATACGCCTTTGGCAAGTGGTCAAAATGACGCCATGCCAGAGTATCTTTGATTCACTAGGCTGCCTAAGTCAAACTTAGTCGCCCGAGGTCTGAGGTAAAACACCGCTAACCTTCAAAACGAAGGAAAGCGGATACATTTCATACCAAAGTGTACGGTAAAACGACGTACCCTTACATAACAGGATCGTAATTCAATCACAATCCCTGGACACTCCAGCCAGCTTGGAAAGTTCTTCGTCGGTTCGCATATTTTCAATTTTCGGTTCGTCAGATTTCTGACTAACCGATTTTTGATCGCCTCCGGATTGTCTTTGATTCTCTTTCGCCTTTGTCTGGATCACGTTTTTCATCTTCAAAGCCGGCATTTTGCTGGTTTGGATTTGTACTAAGCTACTCGCTCATTTCTCCAAAACCTCCGCCAGCTCCAGAAGCCAGCCCGGCCTATAATCCCCCTTGGAGAGCAATTCCCCATTGGTATATTCCGCGACCTCCACAAAGCCGTTTTCGTTGTCAAATAAGGCGACTTCATCACAATAAGGAAGAACCCTTACAAGGCTTTCAAACCGCCCCGCAAAGCGCCTGTGGACATCTTCTGACGGGATATCGTGCCCGCCTTTTTCTACCCGGTTTTCAATGCGTTTTATACTTTCCTCCGCGCAGGAAATGCCGATATAGTACAGCCTGATATAATAGCCGGCCTCTTTCGCCTTTTGGATTGTCTTTTCTGTACGCACGCCGGACAGCGTGGTTTCCTGCGTAAAGCTGATTCCCCGCTCCATACAGTCATTAATCTTATGGATTGCTGCTTTGCCGCCCTCTATCGCTTTGCCGCCCAGTGAAGCGGTTATTTTGTCCACGTCGATAATCTGCCCCAGATCGTTTCTTTCGGCCTTTAACGCCCCGGTAAGGCTCGACTTCCCCGCTCCGTTTACTCCGGCTATGATCGTGTATATCTTCATCTTTCCACCTCAAACAATCGTGCTGTCCTCGTTCAAAACGTCCAAATGCCGCCTGTAGCGCCGTGGAATATTGATACCAACTAGATACCCTATTCCAAGCATAGCCTTTGAAATAGCGGCGAATCCGTCCTTGTAGAACTCAGAAATACGCCTTACCTTATCGGTAATGCCTTTATAATCTGGAGGACAGACAAACGTCCAATCCGCGCCCTCATCGTCCAGCACTATCCGGAAATATTTATCTATATCACTTTGAGGAAGCCCCACCTTTGCCAATAACACATGGTGTTCCACAGCTTCGTCCATGTGGCTCATAATGACGGTTTCCCCATCGAAAGATATCAACATCAACATTGGTTCTTTGTCCCTAATTGCGGCCTCCACAGCCTCATCAGAAGGATACTTGATATAGTTCATTGATCGTCCTCCGTAATCTCTGCTACCCAATCAAACAGCGTCTTTCAGAGGATCGCCGACAATCGGGTATTCATACAGCCGGCAAGGATCTAAATCAATACACTGTGTTTCGTCTCTTGTCCCGCTTATATCCCACGCCACCGTATCATTCATGACGGTAAGACGTTCCCGAAAAAACACTTCATCTGCCAGCTTTGCAAATACGCCGCCCTCAGCGATCAGCGGCTTCATATCCGCAAGATGTATGCTTCCATCATTGAAGTACACATATACGGTGAAATCGTCCCCCGCAACAGTCTGAACAACAGAAGGTATATAATTCATGTATTTCTCCTCCTTTTTAAATCAACGGCTGAATCTGATGTAATTCCTGGGCCGCCCTTGCCAGCTCCCAATTCTGCATTAGTTCGTCTTGGTGCATTTCCGCCCACGCGAGAACGTATTTCAACTGACGGCTGGGCAATGCCCCGCTGATTACATAGCCGCCCACAATATCAAATATAGCCTTTCGGCCTGCATATTCCGCATGGAAATGGGGCGGGTTATGATCGTCATAATACATGGTTATTTTAATTCCTGCAAACATTGATATAACTGGCAATCAGATCTCCTCCCTTTCGCCCCGTTCCATCTTTTCATCGATACACTGAAAAACATACTCTTTTAGCACAGTGTTGGCGGTTTTACCCTGCTCTTTTGCATATTCCTTAAAAGCTTCTGCTTCCTCTTTCCTAACCTTACAAGCTAAAGTTGCCATATTTTCCTTATCCCATTTGGCATTTGCTTTTTTCCTTGCTTCTGATAATGGCATAGTTTACACCTCCCCAATGTTATTATACCACAACAAAGACATGGTAAACAGTGTAATTTTACACAAATATGTACGGTAAACCTTGTCAATTATATCAATTGATTTGTACGGTTTACCGTGTTACAATATAATCACAAGGTCGAGGAAATCAAGAGAAAGCAGACGGGAGTAAGCGAAAGCTGAAAGCAAGAAGGCAGCGTAAGGCCGGGAATGGATAAGAAAAGCAATGAGCGAGATAAACTTAAAGCCGCCCGGCTCTTGGTTAGACCTTGGAACGGTTCACCGCCAGCCATGACAAGACGGGGTTAGAATTTAGCCACAAAATCCGCTGTAGGTCTTGGCCGATAGACGCTTCCGGGGTTCGCAGGTTCCACCGATAACAAAACCTGCGGGGAGTTCCCCAAAATGGATACCGATGGTTGTCATTTGGTGTCTAGTTCGGTATACCAGTGGTATCCACAGTATAGATTAGATTAGGATAGTATAGGTTATACCCCCCTTTACCCCCCAAGGGGAAGCGGGAAAAGCTCAAAACTACCCTTAAAAGCAATCTTCACAAACAAACGATTGCGGAACATGCGTTCTTTTAGCCTACAAGGGCGATACAGATGCTTTTATTCCCTCAGAGGGTAATTTCACATCTAAAAGAAAAAACGCCTTAAATCGCCTTGTAGGGCACAAAAATAAAAAGCGGGTTATTTCCCCGCTTCGTCCCGCTCCATTGTTTCATCGATGGCACGGTTGATAAAACTGTTTACACTTTCGTTTGTGTTCTCGGCGTGGGCTTTGATGATTGCCTTTTTCCCTTTGGGTAGGACTAAGGAAATCCGCTCAACTGTCTTTGCTTCATACCTTGCATTTGCTTCTTTCCGGGCTTCTGTATAACCCGCATAAGTGCTGGGCTTCCTCTCTGCCATACTCCACCTCCTTTAATGTTAGGGGCTTAAATATGTGCCCACCTTTTCCAGCATAACCATTATAGCACAATACCGCACATTATACAATGTACAAAATAAACAATATACATTGTATAAGATTATGATAGATGTCAATAGACAAAATACATTGTACAATGTATAATATAATCACAGTCAAGGGAGAGCGAAAGCGGACGGGAATACCGAAAGGGAAAGCAAGAACGCAACGTGACACCGGGAAGCAGGATAAGAGAGATTGAGACGGTCGGTGACCTAGATGCTTAAAGCCTGCCGGGGCTCACCCGTAAAGCTGAAAGGAGATGAACACATGAAGCGGGAAGTTAAAATCTCAGCGGACAGCGCCGCAACGATTCTGTTAGTCAATTCAGCGCTGGGGCTTATCCTGGACGACGGGCTGACAACGGAATCCATTGAAGAACTGGAAACCCTGTATGACCATTTAGGCGACGTAATCACCGATATGTCGGAAAGGAATGAGTGGAATGAAAAAATCGGAGCTTAAAAAAGTAATCGCGGAGTATCAGGAAATCAACCAGCAAATAAACCAGCTTGAAAAGAGAAAGGCGCATTTGGCGGAGCGGGTCAAGCGGCACATGGGCGACCGCCAGGAGGAACGCTTAGACGATTTTATTATCCGGTTCCAGGCTGTAGAAAGCAACCGCTTTGACTTGTCCTCGTTCAAGGAACAGCACGGCGATCTTTACAAGGCGTTTACACGGCATGCCGTTACAAGGAGGTTTTCAATCGCATGAGCCAGAAAGCAAAGGAAATCTATGAAGCGGGCGGCAAGTATTATCCCGTGGACGGGTACATCACATCAAAGGCGGGGACTGTGGTTCCCCTGGTGGGTATCCCACAAATGAGCGATAGAAAGTGGCAGAAAGCCGCTGCAAGAAACGCAGCAGACAATTACACCAGGGAGCACGGAAAGCCCCCGGAATCGCTTGAAACTGCCCTTAAATGGCAGCGCCAAAAGTGTGAGAAACCGTGAACATAAAAAAGGTTAATATCTCTACTACCGTTTTGGTACCCAAGGATAAAGGAGAATCCACATGTACAAGCCAATCAGCGAACAGATCAAAGCGGTTAAGATCAAGCCGGAGTATGAACTGACCGGAAACCAGCTTCTGGAATTGAAGAACGGAAGCGGCGATTTTTACCAGGCAATCTACAACGCTTTCAAATTCGGCTATCTAAAAGGCCGGGAATCAGTAAAAACAAGGAGGAATAAACCATGCGCCAGATAAAAGAAAAAGCACCTGCAATGCCCGCCAGCGTCACAAGTGCACAAGAAATTTTACATATTAAGGATACTATAAAAAAACTTATCCGTCAAGCGGAGCCGGTGAACTTCAATTTAGAAGATCTATTTATTTGGTTTCAACAGTCGCAGGACTATTCCAATCGTCCCCAGGTAGATAAGGCAGATCGGAATCTTACCAGCCGGCTGATTGCAGAAGTAGGCAGAAAAAACTTTATGGAATACATCGAGGACGAATTTTATAGTGCGGCAGTGGAACATGAGTACCAGGGTTTTATCTACGGTTTTCGTATTGCTGTTTCTTTATTAAATTATGAACGTGAGGAATACTGCCATGAATGAAAGTATAAAAGCGCCTTATCGGATTTCAGAATACCGGGAATATTGCGCCCATGTA
The DNA here is from genome assembly GCA_902490005.1 of uncultured Ruminiclostridium sp. GTDB lineage: Bacteria > Bacillota > Clostridia > Oscillospirales > Acutalibacteraceae > Clostridium_A. The sequence goes on along the minus strand of CABUCM010000001.1, from coordinate 66,258 downwards.
GGAAAACAGCCAAACCAAAGATTAATTGAATTTATGGAATCAAATAATGAGCCGTATCAATATTCCGAAAAAGTGCGTAATGATTGGGGATTAATAGAAGAAATAACCGCGCTTTCTCCATCGGATCGCGACGATGTAATCGAACTCATTGAGTTTTTTGCATGGAAAAACCAACAAAAGAAATCACATATAGCCTAGGCCGGGAGAAATCTCAGCTTTTCCCCGTTTATTGGGATTTGCGCCGGAGTTGGAAAAGGTTACCCCCGCCGTTCCCTTGCGGCACTAGAGTATTGCAGCGGTAAGGGGGGGAGCCTTAGAAAACCTTTAGCCTTACCAAAATCTTATCTTTTTAGGGCCTCCACAATCTCCGGTTTTATTGGACTTTTTAGCATTGTACAGATGCCTAACCGCTCCAAATATTCCACAGTGGTTTCCTCCACGCTTCCATAACTGCTCCACGACTGGAAGCCAGTGCCGCGGCAAGCCCCGCCGCTGATGATCTCGTCGGCGTATTCCATAAGCAGCCGCCTTGCTTTCCCGCCTCTGAGCTTTCTTAGCCCTTTGTTCTTCAGGTCTCTAGCATATTGATAGCTTACGCCCAGCTCCCGGCCAACTTCTTTCAAAGATTTATTCTCATAGTATTGGCCCCGGACAGCCCGCTCCATTGGTTTTTCAAGGAACGACAAGCACACCTCCAAGGTATCATGAAACTGGCTGTTGTATGTCCTGTCCTCCGCGTCTTGGAAAGCCTCCAGGGCTGTTTGATCTTCCACGCTGTCCCCCAGGGTCATATCGTCGCTTTCCTGGCTGATCGACTCGTCCAGGCTGGAACACTCATTCAAGGGGATATGCTTTACCTGCCCGCTCCTGGTGCCTAAAACGGCGTTTACATGGTTCTGGAGCGGGTAGTTGAGCCAGGAAGTAAATTTCCACCCCTTAGCGGAATTAAAGGCTTCCACGGCCTCCAGGACGGCAAAGAAGCCCTCCTGCTCTAAATCGTCCATTGTTACGCCGCACCGGGTAAACCGTTCAGGATTCCGGTTATAGTATCGGGCTAGAATCATAAAAATAATTCCCCTTGTTTGGTTCCACAGCTGTGAGATTGCGCCCTTGTCTCCCGCCTGGGCCTGTACAGCTAATTCCTCGTTTGTCTGGCAAAATGCCGTTTTCTCTTTGTCCGCTCTTTGTTCTGCCATTGACAGCCGCCCCCTGTTTCGCCTATAATATAATCAGCTTTTAGGGGCCGTCCTGTTTTGGGGCGGCTTTTTTATTTTCTCGATCAATCTTCCTCTAAAAAAGATTTTACAATCTCAAGTTTTCCTTTTGCTGCTTTTGTCCTCATATTCTCCCCTTTAAACTGGATAGGTGTACACATTTCCCGGATTCTATCATAAATCCTCGCATACTCTACATTCTGCGGATTTTTGATAAAATCCAAGGTTAGATTTGTGGTCACGATCAGCGGCTTTTTAGTTTGATACCTCTTATCAATCACATTAAAAACCTGCTCGGTGGCAAAGCTGGTATTTCGTTCAATTCCCAGATCATCAATAATTAAAAGGTCATATTTGCATAAGCTGTCGATATATTCGTTCTTCACAACTTTCACATTCATAAGATCGTTTAAAATGGCGGCAAAGTTCGTCATTTTCACTTTAGAGCGGTGCTCTAAAATTAAGTGATTTGCAATACAGGCGGCGGCGTAAGTTTTGCCAGTTCCAACATCTCCCCATAACAGCAAACCAATGTTATTAGCGGAAACACTATCCCATTTTTCGGCGTACCTTCTCATGATTTTCATGTTCTGCTCGTCACCCGTACTATTGGGGAAGATATAGTCGTACATTGCGGTCTGCGGAAAACATTCAGTTTTTAGATAATTAATCTCCCGAAATTCCCGCTTCATTGTCTCAATTTCATTTTCCGCTTTTATGTATTTATCCCTGCAATTGCATGGTTTAGTAAGCGGTAAACGATGCCCGCCAATATCAAAAGAGGCTTTTGGGATTGGCGAATTGCAGTTTTTACAGTACCGTACACCGTCTTCGTTTAGGTAGGTTTCATGAACCAGCGGATTTTTATTGTATTCGTCCACGTATCTTTTAAATTTTTCAAACTGATTGTGCTTCTCTTGATATTCCTCGTAAATATCCATATCACACCTCACAAACTTTCATAGTCTCCCGATAATTTAAACGCACTATTTTGATTCAGGTCCGCTTGCTTACTTCCTCCGCTGTCCTGTTCCCTTGAGAGCCAACCGTTTATAAATCGGAGAATCCCGCTTTTAGTTTTTCTCTTTTTGGGGTTTGAGTTAAGCCAGCCTGACATGTTTCGGAGTTCTTGCGCTACATTCACAGCCGGGTATAATTCTTCCCATTCGTTTACCTGTTTCTGATAAACAGGAAAATTGCTTTTGTCATTCAAAACAAGAAAAATAAAAGGCGCTTCTTCTGTTTCCGGCGTGGAGCTATGTAATTGCTCCGCGCAGATATCTATACTATTCTTATCTAATCTATTCTTATCTAATCTATACTGTGTTGACGGCTCGTCTACGGTTCGTATACAATCCGTAGACGGAAGAAAATAAACCTTGTTATCTTTTAGCTGTAATGCGGCTTTTTCGTCCTGATACGCGGTTTCGGTATAGGTATCCTTTCGGATATAATTGTGAACTTTCCAATGGGTAATTACCACTACTCCGGTTTCAAACGGAATGATAAAACCTTTTGCGGCTAATAGCTTTAAATCATCATTGCTTGCGCCAATCCCCCGCTGTATTCTTTTGGGACTGTTTACAAAGCCGTCATCATCGGCACGCATGGCAAGATGAAAATATAATGCTTGTGCGGTTAAAGGCATATCCGAAAAAGCGTCGCTGTCAATAACCTGTTTGGAAAACATTCTTTTCTCCGCCATTTAATCACCGCCATTTCCGGCGGCGTTCAGGAAAATCTCCGCTGGCCTTGCTGCGGCTTCGATCTTCCTTACCCGTGATCTCATGGAATTTAAAAACTTGGATACCTCGTAATCCTCGCCGGGTTCCGGTAAAAAGTACCCTTGCGGCTCCTGTGTGCTGGATAGAATCAAAACGCCCTGCACTCTCAGGCTGTGGATTGCTTGCTGAAGCGTCCTCACATCTGGAAAGCCCGCCGCTTTAGCTAATGCCTTTGCCTGAATTGCGTTCGATCTGCCGAACGGGATATAGTCGATTAAAGTCAAGGCGCTTCCCTCCTATCTCACCGGCCTGATCTTGCCTGGTTCCTCTGGAGCGGGAAAGCGTTCCGGGTGTTCCAGATATTCGTCCAGCACGTCCAAATTGATGAGCTTCTTTCTTCCCACGTCCACATGAGGGATTGTCCCGTCAAGCACCATGCAGCGCAAGGCGTGAGGCGTTAACGCTGTTTGCGGGTCTTTCTCCTTTATGTAGGCGAATACGTCTTTTTGTAACCTCATGCGCGCCATGCTCACACCTCCTTGGCTAATTCCGCAATGATCGCGCGGATTTTGTCTTTTTCCTCATTGGTAAATTCCTTTCGGAGTTTCCGGGAAAAATAGCTGTCTGTGATTCCCAGCTTGTCCGCAATCTGCCACAGCTTCACGCCCGCTCCGGCTGCTTCTCTTCTAATTTCAACGTTCGTCATTTTACTTTCCTCCTCTGTGAAATTTGTTGTTGAACTGATTGCGCTTATATGTTACAATTCGATTATAGTGCAACAACACTGTTCAGTCAATACGATTATCTGCAAAAATATGTTCTTTCAACAAATATATGCAGGAGGTTTGTTTTATGGATACCTTGTCAACTTTCGCAACCAGGTTTAAAAAGCTGAGAGAGGAGCGGGGGTTTTCTCAATCTGATTTAGCAAAAGAATTAAATATATCCCGTGGTAGTGTAAGCTTTTATGAAAATGGGAGCAGATCACCAGATATAAAGGTGCTGACTGACATTTGCAACTATTTCCATGTAACCAGTGATTATATGATTGGGCTTAGCGATAATAAAACTATTGAATCATCAAATATTGGGGTAGAAATTGGATTGGCAGATGAAGCAATAAACGTTTTAAAAAGCAAAAAAAACAATAAATTTTATACCATTGTTTTAAGTTATTTAATTACGCAAAAAAAGTGCCTGTCCGTGCTTGTTGGCTTCCTTGCATGTTTCGTAATTGAGGAATTTTATAACTCCAAGTATTCAATTTTTTCACTAAAAGAAGAAGCTAAACCATTGACCTATTATAAAGATATTTATTTTTCGCGTTTAATTAGGGCTCTACCTAAATATAGCGACGAAATGGAACAGTATTTTACCAAGGAGGATACAGCAGGACTAAATTATTTAATCTTAGAATATGCCTCCCAAAAAATTGATATAGCACAGATGAAAAGAAATGTTGACATTGTGGACGATTTCGATGATATTTATTTTGATTATGACGAGGAAGATAATGAAGAGTTTGAAAACCATGAAATAACCGACGAAGAAATGCAAAAATATGAAGAAAAGGCTTTTCGTTATGCTGAACAGCGCGTTTTAATCGCAGAAGAACTGCTGAGCTACATTAAGCAAAAACGAGGTGAACCAAATGGCGACAGTACAAAAGAGGGGTGACAGCTACCGGATTATCGTATCCTGTGGCTATGATTCCCACGGGAAACAGATCAGGAGGTCAACCACCTGGACACCTGACCCCGGCATGACAAAAAAGCAGGCCGAAAAGGAACTGGAGCGGGCAAAGGTGCTTTTTGAGGAACAGTGTAAAAACGGCGCTTCCGGGGGAAATATAAAGTTTGAAGCTTTTGCAAAGCAATGGTTCCAGGAATACGCCGAGCACGTTTTAAGGCCCAAAACCATTGAAAGGTACAAGCAGTTTCAGGAACGAACCTACCAGGCAATCGGACATCTGCGGCTGGACAAAATTACTCCACGCCAGATTCAGGCATTTATCCACAGCCTGGAAGCAGACGGATTGAATCAGCGAACAGGCGGGAAACTATCCCCCAAAACCATAAAAAACAATCTGTCTTTCATTTCCTCGATTATGGATTATGCCGTTTCCATGTTCATGATAGATTCAAACCCTTGCCGCAATGTCTCTTTGCCATCAGCAAAACAAATTGAAAGGGATTGCTACACTTTGGAGGAAGCACAGCATTTCCTGGAGCTTCTAGAAGCAGAGCCGCTTCAATGGCGCACCTTTTTTACTCTGGCTATCTTCTCCGGATTCCGCCGCTCTGAACTGCTTGGTCTCGAATGGAAAGACATTGATTTCAAAAGCGGGGTTGTGAGTATCCGGCGGACTTCGCAGTACATCAAGGAACGCGGGATTTATACCGACACCACAAAAACGAAAGGTTCCCAGCGTTCCCTAAAGCTGCCCGCTTCGGTGACCGATCTATTAAGGCAACACAAGATAGAGCAAAGCAAGGAGCGGCTAAAACTTGGCGATCAGTGGATTAATACCGACAGGCTTTTTGTTGCCTGGAACGGATACCCGTTGAACCCTAATACCCCGCTGAACTGGCTGAACCGCTTCTTTAAGCGGACAGGTATGCGTCGGGTAAATATTCACAGCTTCCGGCACCTCAACGCCTCCTTGCTGATTACAAACGGCGTTGACCCCCGCACTGTATCCGCTTCTCTGGGACACAGCCAAACATCAACCACGCTGAACATATACGCCCACACTTTCGCCGTGGCACAGGCCCAGGCTTCAGAAGCCATAGCAAACGCCTTGAATCTGAATCAGAAAAAGGCATAAAAAAGAGCCGATGGACAAACCCATGAAGCGGGTAAATCCACCGGCTTTTCTTGTATTTTTGAAGCAATAAACACCAAACAAACACCAAAACGCATTTTTCGGAAAAAAAGAAAAAGCCAAAAATCCAGCGTTCATGCGGATTATTGGCCTTTAAATAGCTGGTGCGAGCGACGGGACTTGAACCCGTACGTCATAAACACACGCCCCTCAAACGTGCCTGTCTGCCAGTTCCAGCACGCTCGCATTTCAATCAGCGTTAATCATTATATCATTTCCGGTATATCCTGTCAATCATTTTCCAGGTCGAAATTTATTTTTTCAACCACCCTTTGATAATCTTCAAAGTCCATCAGGCTATTGAGCACAGGCACCAGCGCCTTGGCAGTCAAACGTTCCGGAAGCCCTAATTCCCGCAAAAGCTGTTGTCTCTTTTTTCCGCTTTCCGGGCCGCCTGAAAATCCATCCTCATACAAATCCAGCTTGGTAATCTCTCTCTTGTTTTCAGATTCTCCAGACTGTACATCCACTAACACCCCCGCACGGCGAATCGCGTCCAAAAGGACCTGGGGATCGATCCCCTCCACCCCAAGCTTTCCCTCTTTGGAGGGATGCACCTTCCTTTTTTCCTTGCCGTATAGGTCCGGAATATAAGCGTGCTTAATTTTTTCTTTCGGAATACACCCTTGAATGTGGTTTCGGATCAAAAAGCCGGCGGAATCGCTGTCTGTCAAGATCAGCAGCCCTCTGGTATCCGCCAATTTCCGAAGCAGTTCCATTTTTTCTTTATCGCTGAAAATCTGGAAGCCGCCGGTCTCTATAATCAGGCCGTCTATCAGGGAGCTGAGCTTGATTTTATCGTATTTTCCCTCAACGATGACCGCTTCCTTAATTTTTATCATCAGACATTCTCCTTTTGGGCCAGCAGTACCATTTTCCCAATCAATTCCTCCAGCACGGTCCTAGGCTCCGCCCTGCCGCTTTTTAAAGCCAAATCAGCCTGAGCCAAAAGAAGCAGGCTTTTTCTCAGTTGAACGATAGAAAAGCGCTTACAGTCCCTTTCCGCGTTGCGAATCAGAAAATCTCTTCCCTTATAATCAAAATCTTTGCTTAAAACCGAGGTCTTTTCTCCGCTTTCCAGGGCCGCTTTCGCCCGGTATAAGTTTACATAATTAGAAGACAGCACCGCCAGCACCGCCACAGGCTCTTCCTTTTGATAAAACAGCAGGTCAAGCTGTTGATACGCTCTGTCGTAGTTTCCAGACATCAAGGCGTTCCCCAGCACAAATACGGTGGTTTCCAGGTTTTTCGTCACCAGCAGGTCAATGTCCTCTTTCGTGATCTCCCGACCCTCCGCATAGGCGCAAAGCTTTTCCAGCTCGTTGCTCAAGGTCAGTAAATCGCCGCCGCAAAGTTCGATGATCTTGCCGGCGTTGATTTGGGTCAGCGTACAACCACGCTTCTCCGCCCACTGCACCAGCTGCTTTTCCAGGGCCATCTCTCCTCTTTTTTCCAGCAGGACAGCAGCGCCGGCCTTATCCGCGGCGGTAATAAATTTTTTCCACTTAGACGATTTTTTTAGATCCATTTCCAGCGTTGATTGGCTGATTACCAAAACCGTGGTTTCCGATAGCTCTTCCAGCAGCTGGTAAAGCTTACCCAGTTCCCCGGCATTCAGCGCCTCTACGTTCAAATCTTTTACCAAGACGCATTTCCGTTCGGCGAACATGGGCAGAGCCTGCACCGCATCGGCGATTTCATCAATGGCCGCTTTACCCCCGTCAAAGGACTGAAAATTAAAATCGCTGTAATTCTTTCCCAGCACCTTATCCACAAGTGCACCGGCGTAATGGCTGATTAAATACTTCTCCTCCCCATAAAGAAAGTACAGGGGGGCAAACGCCTTTTCCTTAATTTGCTTTTTCAGTTCTGTTTCTTTTAGCTGCGCCATAGCTCCTCCTAATACTGCGTATGAATCCTTACGCCGTCATTTAAAACCGACAAAATTACGTTTCCTTGTTTCGAAGTCACCAACTCATGGTTTTGAATATTTAAGAACGCCCGCCGGGCTTCTTCCGCCTCCTCTTGATACATGGTGAGGATACTGTAATCGCCCCGGATTCCGTAAGCGTTCTCCGGCGTGACGCCAGCGATGCAGAAATTACAGTCCCGGTCCTTTTCCGATAAATCCGCCGCGTCGCCTCCGGCTGGGCAAATGAGAATTTTCTCCTGGCCCGCGGTTAAGGTTATCCAGCTTTCCGACTTATTGGCCTGAGTGGAAATCACCAGGTCATCCCACAATACCGTTTGATTGCGCCCTGAAAAATAGTAGACGCCGGCGCGGTTTTCCAAAGCTCTGCGCAGCTTGTCCTGGGGAAGCTTTTGATCGGAAACCAAAACAATTTCCGGATGGTACTCCGCAATTAAAGCGCTGGCGCCTGAGGAGGTCTTTTTATCCACTTGGGGGATCAAAAGATAATCCAAACGCTGGATTCCCCGGCTGCGCAGATAGGAATCGATCCTTGTGTAAGCGCCATTTCCTCCTCCCGAGCAGAGCACCGCCGCCTGGTGGTTTCTTACCAAAACCACAGAGCTCCCGTTTCCGGTATTCAGCACGCCGATCTCTAAGACTTCCTCTGGGTTCAGGCTCGCGCCAAACACCGCGCAGAGAAGAAAAAACGCGGCTGTACAAGTAGCAAACCGTAACCGAAAGCCCTTCCATCGGACCATAACGATTACCACGCAAGCCACGGAAAATCCCAGAAGCAAAGCAAAAAGCACCTCCCGGGTCACCGGGATGGAAGCCATCGGCAGGCTGGCGAGCCAGCTGGAGCAGTCCATAAGATAGTTTGCCAGTATTCCCGCGCTCAGCCCAAAGGGCATGGCCAGAAACCCCACTACCGGCAGATAATAAAAAATTGAAACGAGAAAGCCGCACAGCAGCATAAGGGTAGCGGGATAGGTCATGAGAATATTGGACAAAGGCCCTATCAGGGATAATTCGCCGAAAGTCACCGCCACAATAGGCGAAGTAAAAATAGTAGCCGATAGGGTGGCCGCCAGAATACTGTTAACGCCGTGAAACAGCCTGCGGAAAACACCGACCCGGTCGGTCCACCGGTTAAGACAGGCTTGTATTTTCCCGGCAAGCAAAAGGATGCCCAGGGTTGCGGAGCAGGAAAGCAGTAGCCCGGTATCTCCCGCGGCGAAGGGGTTGGGAACGGTCATCACCAACATGGCGAAGCCCAGGGAATTGAAGGGGTCCGCCTGTTTTCGGATGCCGATCCCCAGCAGGTACAAAATAGACATAACGCCGGCCCTTACCACAGAGGGCACAAAGCCGGTAACCGCCATAAAACAAAAGACACCCAGACAAGAAACCAGCGCCGATCCTCTTCTTGGCACGCCAAAATACAGCATCACCCAAAACAGGAACTGGCCGATGATGGCCATATGCAGCCCGGATACCGCCAACAAATGGGAAACCCCGGAGATTCGAAAATCCTCCCGGACCGTGTCGCTCAGCCCGCTTTTGTCTCCCAGCAAAATGCCGCACACCAGGCTGGACTGCTCAGGCGGCAGCAGCGCCCTAAGGGCCTCGGTCATTTTCTCTCTGGTTTTCAGGGCGTAATAATAAAGAGGACGGTTTTCTCCCGAAGTCACGGTATAGGGCTGATAATCATACACAAATCCAGTAAGATAAATATTTTTAGCCGCATAATAATTCCGTGCGTTCAATCCCTCTTCAGAGCCGGTGGGCCTGGAAAGACGCACTTTTGCCGTCAGCCGGTCATAGGCATCCAATTCGATGGCATTGGTGCTGGAAATCCGTATTTTCAAATTCTGCGGCACGTTCGTTATGTCAGAATTTTCCTCCGCCGCGACGGAATCGGTTTCTATCACATAATAAAATCTGCCGTACGCCTCCGTAGGAAGCTCCGTCACCGTACCGGACACCGTCACGTCGGCGCCATCCAAAACGGATATCGGAGAAACGCTTATTTCATAAACGCCAAAATAAGCGAAAAAGGCAACTGCCGCCGTGAAAAAGAGAACAGGAAACCGCCTTGCCGTACTTTTCCGGCAAAACAGCAGTACCGCCAGCGTAAGGCAGGAAATCCCCAGCGCGAAACTCGCGCCCACTCCCAGAAAAACAGCGGCCAAAAGCGCAATCAGATACGTAAATCCAATTGAAGCAAATGGCCGCTTCATAATTCTTCCTCCTTTGGCCTCTCTTTCAACATCAGCAAGGGCAAGCCAAATTATTTTTTCACAAACAGGGGCAGGGCGTCCAGATAGACGATATCGTCACGGTCTTGGGCGTCTCCCTCCGCCAGGACGGCGGCCATGCCCACAATGTTTCCCCCGGCCTTTTCCACCAGCTGCATCAGCGCATTCAGAGACTCGCCGGTACTGATCACATCGTCAACGATGAGAACCCGCTTGCCCTGAATCTTTTTTACCTCTTCATCGGAAAGATAAAGCTTTTGCACATTTTCCGTGGTGATGGATTTTACCGTCACTTCCAAGGGATTGGTCATATAGACTTTCATTCCCTTTCTGGCGACGCAGTAATTACGGCAGCCCTGCCGGGCCATTTCATAGCAAAGGGGGATTCCTTTCGCTTCGGCGGTGACCAGAACATCGTGCTCCGGGCACTTTTCCAGTAGCAGCTCAGCCGCCTTTTCCGTCACCTCGATATCGCCGAACATAATAAACGCGGCGATATCCAAATGCTCATTAACCGGACACAAGGGAAGCTCCCGGTCGCAGCCGGCAACCTTCATTTTATAATATTGTTTCATAATTTGTTCCCCTTTCTCATTTTCCAATCAGCCTGGAGGCCACGCCATGCTCCTGCCGCCCAGCAGATGGAAATGCAGGTGCCGCACCGTCTGGCCGCCGTCCTCGCCGCAGTTATTGACAATACGGTAGCCTTTTTCCAGCCCCAGCTCCTTGGCAAGCTTGGCCGCCGTGACAAAAATGTGCCCCAGCAGCGGCCCGTTTTCCTCCACCAGCTCGTCGGCGGAGGAAATATGCTCCTTGGGAATAATCAGAATATGCACCGGCGCCTGAGGGTCCAGGTCGTAAAAAGCCAGAATCCGGTCATCCTCATAGGCTTTTTTCGACGGAATCTCCCCCGCGGCGATTTTACAGAAAACGCAATCCGCCATGCTTATTCTCCTTTCTTTAACCCGCAAATTTTACGGTTACCCTTTATCAAAAAGTTATTCTTTAACCATATCCGCCACGATGCCCGCGACCGCGGCCAGCGCTTCGTCGATTTTGGTCAAATCCTTGGCGCCCGCCATGGCAAAGTCCGGCTTGCCGCCGCCGTTGCCTCCAGCGACCTTAGCCGCCGCGCGGACAATATTGCCGGCGTGGCAGCCCTTTTTCTGGGCTTCCTTGCCAGCGGTAGCGGAAAGCACCGCCTTGCCGTCGTTGATGGCGGCAAACACCGCCACGCTGTTGGGAGCGTTCTCCCGGACCCGGTCGCTCATGGTCCGCAGGGCGTCCGCCGTGGTCGAAGAGAAAGACCCCGTAATCACCTTCACGCCCTTTACCAGTTCCGCGCTGTCAAACAGGCCGTCTACCTGCCAGTTCGCCAGCTTGGCATTCAGCTTTTCCAGTTCCTTTTTCAGTTCCTTCTGCTCGCTTAACAGATGCTCGCAGGATTCGGGAAGCTCAGTGGGGTTATTGATTTTCAGCGCGGTGGCGGCGTCCTGAATGGTTTTGTCGCTGTCCGCCATATGCTGAAGCACGCCCCGTCCGGTGACGCCCTCGATTCTTCTCACGCCAGACGCCACGGAACTTTCGGAAACGATTTTAAATAACCCCAGCCGGGCGGTATTGTTCACGTGGGTGCCGCCGCAGAATTCCGTGGAATAATCCCCGGCCTGAACCACCCGGACAATATCGCCGTATTTCTCGCCGAACAACGCCATAGCCCCCAGCTTTTTGGCCTCTTCAATGGGCATTTCGGTGCTGGTGACCTGGGCGGCAGAAAGGATCTCGTCGTTGACGATCTCCTCCACCCTGGCGATTTCCTCTTTGGTCAAGGCGGAAAAGTGGGTAAAGTCGAACCGCACCCGCTGGCCGTCCACCAGTTGTCCCGCCTGTTCCACATGGCTGCCAAGCACCTTACGCAAGGCCGCTTGGAGAAGGTGGGCCGCGGTGTGGTTTCTCATGATGTTATAACGGCGGATCCCGTCCACCACGCAATCCACTTCGCTTCCCACGGACAGGCCCTCCATCATCACATGGCAGTGGTGGAGGAACACCCCTGAATGGTGCTTGGTGGTATCCAATACCGCAAATCTGCCGGTGCCGTCCGTCAAAAAGCCGGTGTCGCCCACCTGGCCGCCGCTTTCCGCATAGAAGGGCGTCCGGTCCAAAACCACCACGATATCGTCGTTCAGCTCGGCGGATTCGACCCTCTCTCCCTCCCGGAGAATGGCCAAAATCCTGGCCTTATCCTTTAAGGCAGTGTAGCCGGTGAACTCCGTGGCGGGAATCCCGTCCAGATCCACAGACTCCCCCAGCCAAGCGTCGGCGCCAGCGTTCTTTCTGGCGTTTCTCGCCCTGGTGCGCTGTTCGGACAACAGCCGCTGGAACTCGTTTTCATCCACGGTCATACCCTTTTCCGCGATGATCTCCTTGGTCAAATCCAACGGGAAGCCGTAAGTATCGTTCAAACGGAAGGCCTCAGCGCCGGAAAGGATTTTTGTTTCCGCGCTTTCGATCAGTCCGCCTAAAATCTGCAGGCCCTGGTCGATGGTGCGATCAAAATTTTCCTCTTCCACGGAAATCAGCTTTTTGATAAAGTCCCGCTTTTCCACCAGCTCGGGATAAGCGCTCTTATTTTCATTGATCACCGTATCGCATACCTCCGCCAGGAAAGGACGGCGGATTCCCAGCAGGCGGCCGTGGCGGGACGCCCTTCTCAGCAGGCGGCGGAGCACATAGCCCCGGCCCTCGTTGGAGGGCATCACCCCGTCGCCGATCATAAAGGTGGTGCTGCGAATATGGTCGGTGACCACCCGCAGGGAAATGTCGGTGCTGGGTGACGCGCCGTATTCCACTCCGGCAATCCGGGATATATGTTTCATAATATTCTGTACCGTATCCACCAGGAACAGGTTGTCTACCCCCTGCATAATGCAGGCCAAACGCTCCAGCCCCATGCCGGTATCGATGTTCTTATGCTCTAAAGGCGTATAATTGCCTTTGCCGTCGTTGTCAAACTGAGAAAATACCAGGTTCCAAAATTCCACATACCGGTCGCAGTCGCAGCCTACCCCGCAGGTGGGAGAGCCGCATCCATATTCCTCGCCCCGGTCGAAATAAAGCTCGGAGCAGGGGCCGCAGGGGCCGGTGCCATGCTCCCAGAAGTTGTCCTCCTTGCCCAGACGGACAATATGGCCCGGGTCTACTCCAACCTCTTTGGTCCAGATATCGAAGGCTTCGTCGTCATCCTGATAAATCGAAACCCAGATCCGGTCCACCGGAAGCTCCAGCACCTGGGTGCAGAACTCCCACGCCCAAGCGGTGGCCTCATGCTTAAAATAGTCGCCAAAGGAGAAGTTGCCCAGCATCTCAAAATAAGTGCCGTGGCGGGCGGTGATGCCTACCCTCTCAATATCCGGAGTGCGGATGCACTTCTGGCAGGTGGTAACCCGGTTCCTGGGGGGCGTCACCTCGCCGGTAAAATACTTTTTCATCGGTGCCATACCGGAGTTAATCAGCAATAGGCTCTTATCCCCGTTGGGAACCAGAGAAAAGCTTGGCAGCCGCAGATGGCCCTTCGACTCAAAGAATTGAAGGTATTTTTCCCGCAATTCGTTTAACCCTGTCCATTTCATACTGTTTCACACTTCCTAACAAAAAATAAGATTCCACCGCCACAATGGGACGGAGGAATCCGTGGTACCACCCAAATTGCGCGCCGAAACGCGCCACTTAAGTCTTCGCTAACGGGAAGAACCCGCCGGTTTTCCTCAAACCGGAGCTCCGGGCCGGCTGAAAACAAAAAGCAGAGGCACTTTTCAGCCGGGAGCACCCTCTCTTGCCTGCTTTTTTTCCGTTTTCTCTTGCCCTTCGCAGCTTTTTCCATATATAAATATTATAGTGCCAAGCGTAAAAAAAGTCAATCGCTAATCGGCAGGTTATCGGCGATTTCTTGGAAAACCGGGCCGCAGGATGTGCCGCCGCCCACGCCGTCCTCCGCAAAGACGGTAATCACGTATTTCGGGTTGGACGCCGGATAAAACCCGGAGATCCAGGACTGAACCACCTGCTGTCCCTCTACCACCTGGCCCGTCTCGGCGGTAGAGGTCTTGGCTCCAGCGCCGTGTGCCGAGGGCTTTCCCTTTTGACTGGTGCCGTATTCAATGGACGACCGCATAGCTTTCTGCAAAAAAACGGCGGTTTGCCGGGAAATCATCCGCTGGGGCTGTTTTGGCTCCTCCTGCTGAATCATGCTGAGATTTTCATCCACCAGGCCTTCCACCAAAGAAGGCTCGGTGTAAAACCCGCCGCTGGCAATGGTGTTTACCATGGCGGTAATTTGAAGCGGTGTAGCCAGCAAATCCCCCTGGCCAAAGGAAAAGTTCGCCTTCGCCTTGCCGTTGGACAGGTCTTTTTTGCCGGGGAGGTTTCCCGCGCTGGTCGCCATACCCGGCGCTAGTTCAATTGATGAGTTGAACCCCAGCTTTTCCGCCATGGAAAGCAGATCCTGGGGATCCATTTGCTCCGTCAGCTTGATAAAATAGCCGTTGCAGGAGTAAGCGATGGCCTTTTCCATATCCACCTTTCCGTGGCCCACACCGTTAAAGCACTTGAACTCCATGCCGTCTACGGTAATGGAGCCGGGACAATCGTAAACCAGGCTGGTGGAAACGCCCTTTTCCAGCGCGGCGGCAGCCACCACCAGCTTGAACACGGAACCCACCGGATAGCTGGAAAAGGCCCGGTTCAGAAGCGGGGCTCCCTTTTCGTTTAGGATATCCGCCACATCATAGGGGGAATAAGCGGGCAGGGAAACGCTGGCCCGGATTTGGCAGCTGGGGATTTCCGTCACCAGCACCGAACCCTTGGTAAGATATTTTTCAGCGGCCTTCTGAGCAATCTCTTGGATCTCTTTATCCAAGGTCAGGACCACCCCTTTTTTCTGCAGCTTAGACGTATCATCTATGGTTCTTTCCGTGCCGGAGATAGCCTGATTCAGCGCGTCCACCTGGTAAACTGCGGAAAGCTGGCCGCCATCCGCCAAATAATCGTTATAAGCCTTTTCAATACCGTCCACCCCGTTGCCGTCACCGTCTAAGTAGCCGATGACATGCACCGCGTCCTGGTCCTCTTGATACCTTTCGTTCACCCAGAAAATGTCCTCTGAATCCAAAGGGGAAGAAACCTTGGTCAGTTCCCCCAAGCCGGTCAGCGCCTGCAAATCAGTGTCGTACACCGTCCCCCGAAAGGAAGCGATAGTGCAGCGGTAAGAGCCCTGCCGGGCCGCTGCCGCCTGGATCCCCTCATCCCCGATAATCCGGTATACGCTGCCCATCACGCCGATGATTCCGGCCATCAAAATGCAGAACAAGGCAATGGTCCTGCGTTCAAATCGTTTTCTCATAGCCAAGCCTCCCGTCTGGGCTTATTCTTGGCTAAAAAAGCAAAAAAAATACAGGAGAACAACCTGTCTTCTCCTGTATTTCAACTTATGTTTTTACCGTTTCCGCCGCAAAAGCGCCCCGGGCACTATGGGCCTTTCCACCGGAAGATAAAGGGTTTCCATAGGGTGCGGGGCTACTTCCACCGGTTCGCCGTCGTGGTTGAAAAGCTCATTCACCGTGATTTCATAGGGTTCCTTCCCCGGTTCCAAAACGTTTAGAGTCTCCCCTTTGAAAAAACGGTTCCTTTGGGAGCAAACCGCGGTATGGTTTTCATAACCGTCGCACACCGCCGCTACCTCCCAACCCCGGACATAGCCACCGTTATCGTACACCTGGCCGGGCTCGCCGCCAAAGAAAAAGCCGGTACAGTACTCCCGGTGGCTGACCTTTTCCATTTCGTCCAAAATCCACTGGGGCAGAGTAAAATGGCTCGGATCCCGCAGGTAAAGGTTTAAAGCCTGCCGGTACGCGTTGGTAACCACCGCCACGTAATAAGCGGACTTTGCCCGGCCTTCAATTTTCAAGCTGGTGATCCCCGCTTTTGCAAGAGCGGGCAGATGCCCGATCATGCACAAATCCCGGGAATTGAAAAAGTACGCTCCGGAATCATCCTCCAGCACGGGGAAATACTCTCCCGGGCGGCTTTCCTCCATCAAATGGTATTTCCAGCGGCAGGGCTGGGCGCAGTCCCCCCGGTTGGCATCCCGTCCGGTCAGGTAATTGGACAGCAGGCACCTTCCGGAAAAGCTGACGCACATGGAGCCATGTACAAACGCCTCCAGCTCCAGCTTAGGGTCGGTTTTCGCCCGGATTTCCGCGATTTCATCTAAGGACAATTCCCTTGCCAGCACCACCCGGGAGGCCCCCAGGTCATAAAAGGCCCTGGCAGACTGGTAATTGACGATTCCCGCCTGTGTGGAGATATGAACCGCCGTGCGGGGCGCGTGCCGCTTCGCCAGGGACAGCACCCCGAAATCGGTGACGATCAGGCCGTCCACGCCCGCATCTTGCGCCTTCTCCAAAAAAGCTGGCAGCCTTTGGATTTCTTCATTCCGGGGCAGGGTGTTGCAGGTAACATACACCTTAACCCCCTTTTCATGGGCAAGAAGGCAAGCCTTTTTGAGCTCCTCGTTGGAGAAGTTCGCAGGGCCCGCCCGCATGCCAAATTCCTGCCCGGCCAGGTAAACGGCGCCGGCGCCGAACCGCAGGGCGGCATCCAGCCGCTCCGGGTCACCGGCCGGGGACAATAATTCTAATTGGTTTTCCATCAAGCCTTAACCCTCGCTGTTAGGATCCACCAGGCCGGCTTCTATCAGGTTTTCTTGGTGGCCTTCCTGTGTATGAGCGTAATAAGGCGTGCCGTCGGCGGCATGGCAGAAATAGAGGTAATCGTAGGTGGTGTCGGGATTGAGCACCGCGTTAATGGCCATCATGCCGGGGTTATCGATGGGCCCCGGGGGCAGGCCTATGATCGTATAAGTGTCATAGCGGCTTTCAAAGCCCTCCGGCGCGTCCTCTCTGCTGGCATAGGGATAATACACTGTCGGGTCGGAACCTAACTGGCTGACGCCTTCGTTCATTTCTGGGTTCAAGCGGTTGCGGAAAATGTGGGCGATAACCCGCATGTCGTTTTCATCGGCGCCCTCAGCCTGGACCATAGAAGCCAGGGTAATCAGCTGGTCCACGCTAAACCCGTTCTGCTGGGCAAGATCCGCCACGCTGATCTCGGTGCCGTCCTCCTGCTCGATGCTGGGATCCATCACCTTAAGCTCGAAGTTATACAGGCATTTCCGGATCACCGTCTCTGGGTCGCTGTCCTGATAGAAATCGTAGGTATCTGGGAACAGGTAGCCCTCTAGGCGGTAATAACGCTCATTATTATTCGTGATATTGGCCAGGAACGTGTAGTCCTCGTCAAATTCGGTGGAGTTGCACTTTTCCAGGAATTCATCCTTGCCGCATACGCCTTTTTCCTCCAAGGTCTCGCCAAAGCTTTGCAGGCTCATGCCCTCCAGGAAGGTGACGCTGACTTCATCGCTGCGGTTAGACTGGGTCTGGAGATAGGTGACGATGGCCTCATAGTCCAAATTGGTCTTCATGTCGGTATAATCACCCTTGGTAAAGGTGGTGCCCGGCTTGGTCAGCTTCATATACAATTTGAAAAACTGGGATGAATTGATGACGCCCGCATCCTGTAAAATATCCGCCACCGTGTCGATATCCGCGTCGGCGGGGATACTGACCTGTGTGGTGCCTTCCGTCCGGTTTACCGCCAGCAGGTCGTTGGCTCCAATCATTATGTATTGGGCCAATACGACAGACACCAATACGATCATGACCAGCCAGACCATTTTAAAAAGGCAGCCGTTTTTCTTGGATTTTTTCTTTCTGCGTTTTTTCTCCGCCTTCACTTGGGCCTTCTCCCTGTTGATTTCCTCCTGGGTTCTTGTCCGGGAGTTTTGCTCCCTGACTTCGGCCACAGGGTTTTTTCTCTGCTCGTAAGCGTCCTTTTCGCTGAAGCTGTTCAGCACGTCTCCTTCTTCTTCCAAAGGATCGATGGGATCGCCATAGGAAGACGCGTCGGTGTAATCCGGCGCCGGGCCCTCTCCCAGGCCGCCGTCATAGCCGCCGAAAGTTCCCAGATCAGGAGAAGAAACGTTATCCTCGCTTCCTAAGCCCAAAAGATCGTTCAGATCCGGGTCATTGGGAAGATAAGGTCTCTTGTCATCGTTCATGGCTGCCTCCGTTTTCCGCATTCTTATGAAAGGTTCTGCGGATATATTTTTCTGTAATCAGAAATTGAATTTGCCTGTCATACCGGCCGTGGGGAAGTTTCCACTGGGTACAGGCTGTATAGCAAATTCCCACCGTTACACCGCGAAACGCGGATAAAAAGCGGTCATAATACCCTTTTCCATAGCCTAAGCGGTAGCCCTCCGCGTCAAAGCAAAGCCCCGGGACAATGCACAGCCCCCGGCTGTAGTCGGTGACCATCTGGCATCTTTCAGGGATCGGCTCCAGCACGCCGAAGGCGCCGGGGGCCAGGTCATCCATAGAGGTAATATAGTAAAACTCCATTTGGGTGGTTTCAGGCACGCACCGGGGAACCGCAACCCTTTTCCGGTTGGCCCAGGCGGCCCGCACCAAATTAAAGGTATCCACCTCGATGGGCTTGGAGAGATAAGTGAAAATCACATCGTTTTCCCGATACTGCCGCAGGGTCAAAAGCCGGGTCTGGATTTCAGAATCCAGAGCCCGCTGCTTCTCAGGTTCCAGATTTTTCCGAATCCGCTTATATTTTTGCCGAAGTTCTGTTTTCAGCAGGCGAATATCCCTTACTGGCATTGCATTGCCATCCTAATCTTGCTGGATTCCGCCTTGCCGCAAAGCTGGGCCACGATCTCCAAAGCAAAATCCACCGCCACGCCGGGACCTTTGCCGGTGACCATTTTCCCGTCGGCCACCACGCTTAAATCGGTGCCGACGGCCCCCTTCAGTTCTTTTTCAAATCCCGGGAAGCAGGCGACCTCTTTTCCCTCCGTCAGCCCCATATGGCCTAAAATGGAGGGCGCGGCGCAGATAGCGCAGACATACAGCCCGTTTTCATAGCAGTAACGGACGCAGGTCCGGACAATTGGGGATTTTTCTAAATTCAAGGTGCCGGGCATCCCGCCGGGAAGCACCACCGCTTCCAGTTCGTCGGTAGAAATTTCTTTCTCCTCCAGGTCTGTCTTTACGCAGATATTGTGGGCTCCGGTGATTTCTTTTCCTCCCACGCCGACGGTTTTCACCGGCAGCTCGGCTCTTCTCAGCACGTCTATCACGGCCAATGCCTCTATTTCCTCAAATCCCTGCGCCAAAAACAAAGCGATCATCGCAGCATCCTCCTTACAGCTCCTTGGATACAATCTCCTGAATATCCTGTTGAATGGCTTCAATCGGCCGGGGCTCTCCCAGATGGGAACAAGCCACCGTATGCCAGCCCATTTTTTCCGCCGCGAAAAGAGCGGTTTGGCGGCACCGGGCTAAAAAGTCCACATTGCTTTCATGCAAGTCCTTTTTTCCCTCGTCGCCGTCATACCGGCCGCTTAACAGCTTTTGTGAAATCTGGGTGGGCATATCCAAAAACAGAACCAAATCCGGCTTGGGGAGCTCTAATTTCTCATACTCATAGTCTTGTAACCAAGCCAGGTATTTATTCCAATCCGCCCAAGGCGTTTTTTCCATTTGATACACCGCGTTGGAGGTGGTATACCGGTCCGCCACAATGACTGTCCCGGCAAGGTAGTCCTTTTTCCAAAACCGCAGATAGCTGGCGTAACGGTCCACCGCGTAAAAGGACGAGGCGGCGTAAGCGTTCACATCTTCAGGGTTGGAGCCGAACTCCTTGTTCAGATACATTTTTACCAAAGCGGATGAGGGTTCCCGGTAATCGGGAAACTCCACATGCTTTACCTTATGGCCAAGCTTCTCTAAATATTCGCACAGCAGAGCGGTCTGGGTGGCCTTTCCAGAGCCGTCCAGCCCCTCCATGACGATCAGTTTTCCCTTAGCCATGGCACTGCTCCCTCATGGCACCGAACCGCTGCCGTACTTCTTTCATTTTTCCGCAGGACATTTTCCCTTCGGAGCACGCTCCTCTCACGCAGGATGGCCCCGCGTTTTGAAACAGCTTAGGCGCCACGGCGTACACCAGCTGGAACATCTGGTCCGCCACATCTCGGATTTCCCACTGGGCCCGGTTACAGCACCGCAGGGTAAAAAAGTTCATCAGGCTTCTGGCGTTCAGGGTGCAGATCATTTTCGTGTTGCAGGCGTTTGGCAGGACAAAACGGGCATCCTCGATGGCTTTTTTCTCCGCCAGGCGGCCAGCCTCTTTTTCCGGCCTGCCTTCCGCTAAAAACGCCTTTTTGTGCTTTTCTTTCAAAATGGCGGTCAGGCTGTCATAATGGGCCTGGTCCTCTTCCATCGCCTTAATATATTCCTCCCTGGCCTCGGGGATCGATTCAATCTCCGGCGGCAGGACGTATTCAAACATGTTTTCTTTCACATACCGCTGGCTCTGCACGCTGAAGGAAGCCATGCGGTGCCGGGTCACCTGGGCCAGAAAGGAACGGGAAACCCCCTCGATGCCAAAGGTAAAACTGGCGTGCTCAATGGGGCTTTCATGGCCGATCTCCGAAAGCATATCCACAAAGGAGGCGGTTTTTTCCGGCGTCAGTCCTTCATAGATTTTATCGATTTCCGCCGCGGAATAACACAGCTTAGCCGCCGCCGCGACGGTTTGCTCCGGCATTGGCGTATGGGTCAGCAGCGTAACCTTTGCCAAAAAAATCCCTCCCAAATTTACATTAACAGAGTTATTATAACAAATCTTTTGCCCAGATTCAACCAAAAGGGCTTTTCCAGGCGCTGATTTTACATTTTGTCCATAAGCGGTTTCAGATATTCCGCTACGCCGTCCTCCGTGTTGGCCCCGATGACCCGGTCCGCCGACGCCTTGGCTGCCGGCGCGGCGTTCCCCACGGCGCAGCCTATATCCGCGGATAAGAGCATATCCACGTCGTTGCCGTTATCGCCAAAAGCCACCACCCTATCGGCTCCCAGGCTTTCCTTCAGCCGCTGTACCGCCAGGCTTTTGCTGGCCTGGCTGCTGAACACCTCTAAAAAGTATACGTCCTCGTAATTATCACGGTAAAAGGCCGCTTTTAGCCCCGGAATCTTTTGGATCCGCTGGTACAAAGGCTCTACGATTTCCTTTTCGTCCATCATGGTAAAGTAAATGGGCACATCTTCCGGGGTCAGAAGCAGCTCCCTTTGCTCAAATCTTTTATAGGCCTTGCCCTTCCGTTCCTGGCAGAAACGTTCCTCCGCCTGGTGTCCGAACCGTTCATAGGATACACAGATTTCATTGTCCTCCAGGGTATAGAGAAAGGGCAGCCGGCCCGCCTGCCGGTATACGGCGAGGGCTTCCGCCGCGGCCTGGCAGGACATAGGGGCGCTGCCGGCGAACCGCCGGTTTTGAAAATCGTAAAGCACCGCGCCGTTTAACAGGATTCCCGGCAGCTGCAGGTCCAGGTTGGAAAGCGCCTCGCAGGCCGTAGCCGGCGACCGGGCGGTAGCCACGGTAAACAGCACGCCTTTTTGAATCAGCTTATTTAAAATGTCCGCGGAGGCCCCGCTGATTTTCTTTTCCGGCGTCAGCAGGGTGCCATCTAAATCCGATACATATAAGGTTTTCATAGCTTCTCCTGAAAAAGGGCCGGCCGAGCAGAAACCTTCTGCCGCCGGGCCCTTGTATTTGATTGGCAAATTTATCATTTTCCGGCGGATCACGGGTTTCGGGACCGGGAAGGCATTTCATCCCCGTCGCAGAAGCATCCCTTGTCCGATTGGAAGGAGATCACGTAGATCCCGCAGCCGGAATCCCTGGCGCCGCCGCTTACCTTAGGGCACCGCAGGGTCAACGCCCCTTTTTCACAGATTTCCCAGCAATAGGAGGTGCGGTTGCAGCAGCTTCCCTTCTCCTGAAACCAAGCGCAGGCGGCGTTATTGGAGCAATGCTTGATGCCTTCATCCTCCGCCCACTCCATACAGACGCCTCCGGCGGCATGGTAATCCCCGTTGGAAATCAGGATATGAGACTTCAAAATATCCTTAAACAAGTGGGACCAGCTGCTGGCGGTGCCGTGATGGGGCGCTTTAAAAATATAATAAGCGTCGTAAAGGTCCTCCGCGATCTCATCAAAGGTTTCCGGGGTTGCGTCGCCGGTCATAATGATATCGTCCAGGCTGGCTTCCCGGGTCCTGTGGTTTTGGAACACGATGCTCGCCATATTCTGGGCGTTGGCGTATTCCTCCCGTACCGCCGGCCTGCTGAGAATTTCAATAATATTCTGCGCCGCGGGGATCAGCTGTAAGCTGGGAGCCATGGCCTCGATTTTATCCAGCAGTGCCTTGCATTTAGCCAAGGTTTCCTCCATGTCCCCCAGAAAGCCCCGCTTTTGAGGATCCGTCAATTGGCACAGCCTCAAATATTCCCCGCAGAACTGGTTTTTCAGGGACAAAAATTCCGGCGCCCCTCTGCCTAAAAACGGAGAGGAAAGGCACACGTCCAGTTCGTCCACGATGTCGGTGAACAGCTGGGAAAAGGGATAGTCCCCCTTTGCGGGCCATAAAACGTCGTAGGCTACCCCCTCAAAATCGAACTGGGACCCTCTGCCCAGGGAGTACACATGGTCGAGGCCCAAAGCGTAATGAAGCCGTTCAAAAATCCGCAGGGCGCCGACGCTCATCTGAGAATATTCGCTCTGCCGGCCTAAAAAGGCGAACACATAAAGGGCAAATTCGATGAGCAGCGCCCTTCCTTCCGAATTAACAGAGGCCGCAGGTACGAACACCCGCTGAAAAAAGCCCCGATCCCGCTTTAGTAAATACCGCAGGCCGCTCATATGGTCCCTGTGAAAATGAGTCAGCAGAAAAGAGCGCTCCTTGGCGTCAAAATACCGGGGCACAATATTGTTTTCCACATAATCGGTGACTTCCATATCTGAATCCCGGATTTTTACATTCATAGAACCGCAGTCCACCATTAGGATATTTCCCTCCAGGCTTCCCAGCACGGTGCATTCCCCAAACTCCAGATTGTGCATTTCCAGCCAATCCAACACACTCACTTCCCATTCTTGGAAATTTTACAAATTCCGCGGCGAAACGATAGGAAAGGGCAGGCTTTCGCCCGCCCTTTCGGCTTATTGATACCAATATTCCACGCCGTTTTCAAAGGCGAGACACTGCAGTCCCGCGGCTCCGGCGCGGTCCATAAAGAAATTCCCCTCGATGATGGTGCCGTCGTTTTGATAAAGCACGCCCCGGCCGGCGGGAATCCCATTGATAAATTCGCCGGTGTACCGGTGGTCGGCGTGCAGAATCGTCCCCCGGCCATTGGGCAGGCCGTTTTTCATCACGCCGGTATAAATCCCGCCGCAGACGGAAGCTTCAATGCTGTACTCCGGCCCCTTCCGGTAAGCCTCGAACTCGGGGTTTTCCGGATTTTCCGGCAGCAACGGCATCTTTTTCGGCGTAACCTGCATGCTTTTCGCCAGTACGCCATCCTGGTAAAGGCCTTCCTCTACCTTTTCGCCGTAAGCGTTATAGCGGCATCCCATACCGCCGGGCTTTCCGTTTTTCACAAAGCCCTCAAAGGCCAGATAAAGCTTTTCATCGGAAACGGCATACCGTTTTTCATACCGCAGAACGCCGTCCTGATAAACGCATTCAGCCTGAACCCTGCCGTCTTTTATTTCATTGATACGGCCGTGCATCCGGTTTTCACGGAATTCGCCCGCGAACCTGGGCTCGCCGTTTTCATACAGCACTCCTAGGCCATCCCGGCTGCTGCTGACAAAGCCGCCCCGATAGGCGATTTGGCCGTTCTCATATTCCGCGCCCAGCCCCTCGAACTGATTATGGGAAAATTCCCCTTCATACACCTTTTCCCCGTTGACAAAGTACCGGCCCTGGCCCTGGAACTCGTCGTTTTCCCAATGGCCCTCGTAAACCAAGCTGCCGTCGGCGTCATAACCGGCAAGCCAGCCTACCGGCAAGCCAGCCAGGAAGCTGCCCTCGTACCGTCCGCCTCCGGGGAAATAGCGGCAGCCTTTGCCGCTGTACACGCCGTTTTCAAAGCCGCCCTCATACAGCTTTACGCCGTTTTTATTGTATTCAACCGCCTGGCCGTGAACCGCGCCGCCAAGGAACTGGCCCTTTATCACGTGGCCGTCTTCCCGGTACCAAACGCCTTCCCCGTTCCAGGCGTTTTCCGCCCATTTTCCGGTATAGCGCACTTGGCCGTTCTCATCGTACTCAGTACCGATGCCGCTGCGTTTGCCGTTGGCAAAGCCGCCGGAATAAAGCAGCAGGCCCTCCTGGTTCACCAGGGTCCCCTTCAAAAGCTGAACTCCGTTTCTCCACTGGCCGATAAACAGGGAATTATCTTCCGGCTGGAAGGTGACGCCGGCCCCGCTTCGTTTGCCGTCCTCAAAGTAGCCGGCGTAAACCAAGCCCTTTTCCTTGGTCAGCAAAGCCCCCGGGCCTACTGGGCTGTCTTCATCCCAAAAGCCCGCGTAGCAGGAGCCGTTGCTGGCTTTAAAGGATACGCCCATACCGCCCCGGCGGTTGTTTTTCCAGTCGCCGGCATAGCAAAGCTTTCCCGATTTATAATAATAAGTACCGAAACCTTCTCTTTTGTCGTGTAGGTAATCCCCCTCAAAGGCGGTGCCGCCGTCCATCATCGCGGTACGGCCACGGCCCTCCCGCAAGCCGTCCTCCACATTGCCGAAATAATAGTAGCATTCCTCCGGAGTCACGCAGATGCTCATTTTCCCCATGGCAATATAGGGACAGCCGTTCATGACGCCGTTGCACAAATCCTTTAGCTCGCCCTTTTCCCCATATGGGATCTCCGCGCCGCCGTCCTCCTGGGCCACGGCCTCCCTTACCGCGGGCGGCGCGATCCGGTCGCTGGCTGTATAGGTGTCGGCGCTCATGGGCTTTACCGCCACATTGTAACGCCGGGGGGCGGGCTTTTGCTCCTCCGCCGGGATATCCCCGGCATCACTTTCCCCTTTTCCGCCGGCCTCCTCAGGCTCCCGGCCCTCCACCCGGTCATACCGGTAAGCGGGCTCTTCCCTGGGAAGCGCGGAGCCCTCCCCGCTTGGGCCGGGAACAGGGCTTTCTTCTTCCTGTTTCGGCTCCCCATAGGGGTATTCATATTCTTCCGTATATTTCACCCCGGAAGCGTCTTCCGGCTCATCGTTGTATTTTTCAAATTCAGAATCCGCCGCGCCCCATTCATAGGAGTTATCCCCGGCGGGCTCTCCGCCTGGCTGCCGGGCTGCTACCGTAAACCCGCCTTCCCGGTCGGGCTTGTCCTCATCCTGGGGTTCCAATGCGGCGGGCTGTTCCTCCGCCGTCTTTTGAAATACAGCCTCTGGGGCGTTCCGCCTCTTTTCGTAATTCTCAAGCAGTTCATCCCACTTTTGGGCCGCTTCCTTCTCACAATAATAAAAGTCCCCCTGGGAGGATCTAGCCATCACCTCAGGAACCGGAACCTGGCCGGACAAAAAACTTTCCGCCTCCGGATCGCCAGGGACCCGGCAGGGATAAAGAGCCTTTGCGTCGTCATATCGGCCGGCTTTCAACTCCCGAAGCAAAAGAGCGCCGTCCTCCCCTGGCTCTAAAATTTCCATAGGCTGCTGTCTGAGCATAGGAGAATAATAATCCGTACGGCGCCAATGGTGCTCCCGGTCATAGTAGGCAATTTTAGTTACTTTTTTGTTTTCATCCTGGGTCAAAATCTGATAGCCCCCGCTGGCGGCGGGCTCACTGATTTCCACCTGGCGGAACCCTTCCAGCTTTTTCCACTTCAGCGGCTGGCCTTGTTCCATGAAGTAGGCATAGCGGTAAGAAACGTCGCCCGACTCCTTGACCACCTTATTCTTTTGGCGCTTTCCGCCCGAGGTAAAATAGGCCTTTCTCACATCGTAAAGCCCGTCCTGATATCGCAAAACGCCGTCGTATTTTCCATAATACACGGCGTATAAGGTTTGAAGCTGGTTACCTGTCATTTCTGCCATTTTTTAGCCCCCACTACATGGTGTTGGTATTCGATATGGAATTCTTACTTACTCTTTATCATATAATAAACCTGCGTTTTTTACAAGTTCTTTTCCTCATTTGGAGGGTCTTTTTCGCCGGAATCCCGGGGTTTTTTCCTGTTTTTCACAACCACGGCCACAATGGCCGCCAGAATGACCACCAGCGCCGCCAAAATTACTGTTTGCAGCGCTACCGGCAGGCTGGATTTCACATTGCTCTCCCGATGGCTTCCGCCCACCACCAAAATGGATGAGGAAGCGCTTTCCTTCCCGGAACTTTTGGCCGAATTGGCGGAGGATTTCGAGGAACCCGCTTTGGCTGAACCCGCCTTACTGGAGGCTGCTTTGGAGGCGGTAATCTTCCCACCCGCCAACAGGGTCCCGGCGGTGAATTCCAGGGTTAAGCTTTCCTCTTCGCCGGTAAGCTTATTTTTCAGCGTCAGGGCCGTAGTGCCGGAAAAAGAATCGTCCAGCGTTTTAAAACGCAGGATAGCCATATCGATAGGTTCCCGCATCACATCGTCGTACTCCGCTAAATAGATGACCGACAGCAGGCTGTCCTTCTGAATCATCTCAAACTTCCCATTAAAATGGTCGGAAAGAACCTTACTGCTGGCAAATTCCAGAACCCGCGGATCATAGCTGATCTCCACCCGATAGGAATCCAATATCTGCATTTCATCCGGCGCGAACCGCAGATGGGCCTCAAAAATTTTGCCGGGCACGGCCTCGCCCGCAGCCGACAGCGAAAGCTGTCCGGGCTGGACCTCTAGCGCCGCGGCGCCGTGGGCAAAGAAAACCACGCAGCACAAAAGAGCCAGCACCACCGTTATTCTTTTTCTGGGGCAGCCCGTCCCTTTCATACAAAGCCCTCGCTTCCCTTGAACTTTTCATCTAATCTATGGTATCATAACGCCGTTAGAATAACTTGTAGGAATCACATTCCCATAATACCATACAAACCGTTATGGAACAATAAGGAGGATCAAAATGGCACAATTTTTAACCGCGTCGTCCCAAAATCCGGAAGAGCTGGCTGCTCATTTCACCACCTTTTGGAATTCCTTTTTAGAATGGGGGAAAGCCTATCTTCCCCGGCTGATCGCCGCCATCGTTATTCTGCTGGTGGGCTGGTACCTGGTAAAATGGATCTGCCGGTCCGTGAAAAAGGCCATGAGCCGAGGAAAAACCGACGCCGGAGTGACGTCCTTTGTCAATTCCGCTTTGAAAATCTGTCTTTGGATCGTCCTGCTTCTGGTGGTAGCCGCCCAGCTGGGGTTGCAGGTCAACTCTATCATCGCCGCTTTAGGCGCCGCCGCGGTAGCCATCGCCCTGGCGGTAAAGGACAGCCTTTCCAACGTGGCCAGCGGAATCCTGATTATTATCACCAAGCCCTTCAAGGTGGGCGACTATATCGCGGTAGAGGGCCTGGAGGGCACTGTTTATAAAATTGAACTGATGTTCACCACGTTGATTACCGCCGACAACAAGAATGTGATACTGCCAAACTCCCGGGTTTCCGCCAATAACGTAGTGAATTACACCGCCCAGGAGACCCGCAGGCTGGATTTAAACTTTTCCATCAGCTACGGTGACGATATCCAGCAGGCCAAGGATATTCTTAAAAAGCTCATCGACCAGGACCAGCGGGTGATCCGCCGGGAGGACAGTGTGATCGGCGTATTCAGCCAAGACGAAAGCGGTGTCACACTGGCCCTGAAGGTCTGGTGTGGCACCGCCGATTATTGGGATCTTCATTATGCTTTAGAGGAACAGGTAAAGCTGGCCTTTGACAAAGCCGGCATCACCATTCCCTATCCCCAAATGGATGTGCATTTGGTCCCTTAATCATTTAAGGGTAAACTCTGGGATGGCGCGCGTCCTTCCGCTTTTGGTTTACCGCATTTTGTGATCCCTATTATGGTGGAATCGGGAATTAATTTCCAGATTCCCCGTTAAAAATTTTAATGACGTTTGCCACCTCCTCCTGAGTCTGGCTCGTGTCCATATAATCCCAGGAATAAAGCATAATGCCGTCGCAGCCCAATTCCCGGGCGTATTCGATCTCCTTTTGCAGCACATCCGTCTTTCCTTTCCAGGTGCCGCTGTCCGCGTCCTCAGACCCAGCCTTGTATACCGCCAAGCCTATGTATAGCTTTACCCCCTCGGCGGTGGTCATCTGCCGCCACTGGTCTGCCGTATCGTTAAAGGGTAACAGCGGATGATCGAAGTTTACATAAATCTGCGGACATAAATAATCCACATAGCCCTTTTGACTTGCCCAAGTTTCCACATCCGCCCCCATGTTCAAATCGTTGGTTACGTTCCCCTGGGGGGAAATGCCGAACTGCACCTTTGGATTCACGGATTTCACGGCGCTGTATACGCCGGAAACCAAGGTGTTGATATTGGCCATACGCCATTGGGGCAGGGTCAGGGGTACGCCGTCCCCTACGGATTCGGTATAAGCCTGATAGGCTTTTTCATCAAAGGCCGTGTCGGTGGTTGGATAAAAATAATCGTCAAAATGGATAGCGTCCACTCCATAGTTTTCTACAATTTCCCGGACGCCGTCGATGATTTTTTCCCGGACCTGAGGATAAGCGGGATTGAAGTATTTGCCGTCCTCCCAATCCACCGCCCAGTCGTCGTTGTCCTTGTCGCTGTCAGACCGCCACTGGCTGTACAGATTGTTTGGGGCTAGAATGCTGGGCGCCCCGTTGGATTGGATCCGCAGCGGGTTAAGCCACGCGTGAAACTGCATTCCCGCCTCATGGGTTTTCTCCACCATATACGCCAGCGGGTCAAAGCCCGGGTCGCCGCCCTGGGTACCGGTGAGCAGGTGGGACCAGGGATAAATTTCAGAGGGGTACATGGCGTCGCCGAAAGCCCGCACATGGACGATAAGCGTGTTCAAGCCGTATTCCTTCGCCTTTGCGACAATCTGGTCAAAGGACTTTTGAAAGGCCTCCTGTCCCTCGCCGATTTTGGATTGGTCCAAAGACAGGTACGGAACCCATACGGCACGCATTTCCCCATCCAGAATAACCTGTCCTCCCCCGATCGGCTCAGTCTGGGAGCTTTCCCCGGCGGAGGCGTTGGCCTGCTGGCCGGAAACAGTTTGTGACGAAGCGGAGCCTTCTTGGGAATCCGGCGGTTTTTGAAAAAAATGAACCGCCAGTACCGCTCCTGCCAGCAGAAGGATCGCAAATAAAGTGGGCGCTAATTTCTTCATACATTCACCTAATTTCAAAGGAGTGTTTGGTTTGTCCCCCTATTTTATTGGGTTCCTAATTTGGTTCGCCGCAGTCAATATTATTTCTGCGGTTATCACAATATATGATAAACGGCAGGCAAAAATCAACGGTTGGAGGATTTCCGAAAAAAGTTTACTTTTTCTTTCCATCTTAGGCGGCGGCCCTGGGATGTATGTCACCATGAAACGGATACGCCATAAAACCAAAAAGAAAAAATTTATGATTGGAATTCCTTTGATTGTTTTTTGGGAAACCGCCGCCGTCCTGCTGCTTTTTTATTGTTTAGTGCCTTCCAAATTTTAAACGCCGGCCGGCGCACATAACCTTGGCTTCTTTTTCGCAAACTAAAACCAGCATTGTGAAAGGAGCTTTTCTATGGATCAAATCGATAAGCAGCTAGTACGGAAAAATTCTAAAATTAACGATCATTTACTGGAGGGCCTGGACACGGTAGCCTCAGTTACCGAGTGCACCGGCCTGATCCCCACCCCGCCGTTATCCGAAAGCGAGGCGGAATCGTACACGGATATTTACACTATTCCCAAGCCGGAAAACGATCAAAACAACGGCTTGCAGCAGGAGAAAAAAGTCCCCCATGGGAAAATCAGATAACCTTATTTTATCATAAAACCAATCAAATTCCACTAAAAAGCCTGGCGGAAATTTCCGCCAGGCTTTTCTGCCCTAATAAGGATGGTTAATTTTTTCTTTTTATCATATTATTGACGATTCTCCTTTATTCTGGGTTGCAGGCCCACATATGAGTTTTCGATAAAATCTTGTTGCAAATTTGCGATAAAAAAGATATACTATTTTTATCAGAAGAAGGGAGTTGACCGCATCGTGGAGCAAAATATGATCCTTATGATGGAGCGCATGAAACAACGGCGCAAGGAGCTTGGATACACCTTTCAAGATTTAGCCAACCTGACGCAAATGAGCAAATCCACTTTGCAGCGGTATGAAACCGGCGGAATCAAAAACATCCCTTTAAGCCGTCTGGAGGACTTATCCCAGGCGCTGGAAACCTCCCCTGAATGGCTGATGGGCTGGGAAGAAAAAAAGCCGGATGCCGCGCCGGAGCAAAGCGAGGGCTTTTTCCGGTTGAAAAAAGGGCTGGAGCCTTATGATTTAAGCGAGAGCGACGCGGATTTTTTAATCGCGGTATTTGAAGCCCACAAGCAGAAAAACAAATGAGGTCGATAGGAATATGAACGGCGCGAAACAAGAACTGTACAGTTTTGTGGACAGCCTCAGAAAGCGGCTTGAAAATTGGGATCCCGCCCGCCCGATGGATACCGCGGCCTTCTGCCGCAGCCAAGAATCCATCGAGTTGGTTTATCATCCCTTTACTACCTCTGGTTTCTGCGCAGCGGCCCTGTTGGGCGAAAAACATGATACCGTCATTCTCAACGCTCAGCACAGCAAAGAGGAATTGAATTTCGACTGCGGCCATGAGCTGATCCACATTACAAAGCACCGAGGTGTGGGAATTTCTTCTTTTCATTGTTTCGACACCCTAAAGCCAAAGCAGGACCCCTTTTTAGAGTGGGAGGCCAACGAAGGCGCCGCCGAGCTGACGGTTCCCTACCGTAGCTTTCTGCCATTGCTGCTGCAGGCTTATCCAAATCTGCGCACATGGCAGGATATGGATTTCCTGCGCTACCGCCTGTCCCAAACCTATCACGTGACCGAAACAGTCATCGCTTTGCGCATGGAATCGTTAAAATATGAGTTTTATCAATACTTAAGTGGGACCCCTCTGGAACAAATCCAGTTTCTTTCCCGGCGTCAATTAAAGCAGCAAGGGGTGTCGGTTTGTTCTCTAAACGAATTGGAAGATCGTTTCTCTAAATTTCAGGAACCAGTTTCACATTTGAAACAGAATGCCCTTTTATGGTAACGGCAGTTTATCTTTTACGAAAGCATAGGGCTTTTCGTTTTTTATTCCTAAGATAAAGCAACAGGAAAGTCAAAATCCACCTATCAAAATGGTTGCTTTTTCATTTTTCCTATGCTATAATATTTTTCGTTCAGCTGGTGTGGCGGAACAGGCAGACGCAAGGGACTTAAAATCCCTCGGTAGCAATATCGTACCGGTTCAAGTCCGGTCACCAGCACCAATTTTATGTACGCCAATGTAAACGGTACAAGAACCGTCTGCGTTGGCGTATATTTTTTGCACCAATTGTTTTACGGCTTTCTTTGGGTCAAAATCATTTATTAATAAGGAAAGCGCAGATTCTATTTCATTGGCTGAATAAGAATGATTATTATCTATAACCGTGAAAAAAACTTTAATGGAGCAAAAAAAAGCCGCTCCATAGCGGAACGGCAATTATTTCTTTATAAGATAGAATCTTCGATTACGTCCATTAAATGGATAGGGTCAAGTTGAAATAGTGTACATCGTTGTGCAATGTCTAATACAATCTCCAAGTACATAGAAATATCTGAAACAAATACTATATCTATTTGTGTATTTTCAGTCACGTCAACTGCTTTAATTCCATATGAAACGTACCTTCCCGCATATGGGAGAAAAAGTGACTCTTTAACGACCAGGTACACAGTCAAATAAATCCCCCTCATCTTTAAAAATTCCCGCATCTAAGTTGAAATAAACCATTAGCCGCAGTAATACAATCGAACTTGGCAGCACTAAGCCTTTTTCGATTTGTTGATACCATCGCACCGATATAGACACAATATCGGCTACTTGCTCCTGAGTAAGAGAACGCTCTGATCTTGCATGATAAATTTCTCGTGCAAATGTTGATTTTATTGACATTGACATCTCCTCCTTTATTAAGAAGGATAAATCAATTTGTGACAAGGTGCCACGAATCATAGATTCGGTTTATCGAAAATGACGAAATTTTTCGAATGTTGTCGAATCAATCCTATCCTTCTTATGACTAAAGGATACATGAAAATTAAATAAAATCCTGTTCCTTAAATGAAGGTTAAAAAAGCCGCCCTACGATGACCATAGAACGGCAGTTAAATCAACCCACTTTATCAAATTCTTTCTCATGTTGTGTCAAAGGCTTTTCACCGGAAGAATATCCTTCCAAACCATCTTCAAGCTAGATTCCAGCGAATCAAAGCGGTCATTCATTTCTTCCCACAAATCATTTTAGCCCTGTTTTAAACTTGCAATATCTCCTTGCATCTGTCCTAAAATAGAAAGAATCTTTTTTTCATTATTCATAGCATTCCCCCTATTCATTCCATTTTTACTATACCACGGTGTATCGCCTTGGTCAATCTTATTTGTTAATTTCCGGCTTATCCGTCCGGCCTACTAAATAGTCAATGGATACGTTGAAAAACTCAGCTAAAGCAATGACTACATCTAGTCCTGGAACCTTTTTTTCACTCTCATAATCAGAAATGGTTCTTTCTGTAATCCTTATTTTATCATTATCGAAAACTACGCCATCACTTGCTTTTGTAAATTTCGCTCGTCTTTGAAAAGCTAACATAATATTGTCTAAAATCTGTTTTTCAGACTCAGTATTATTACATTTTAATTCAACTAAAAACGTCTGATCGCCTGTGTTAACGACATAATCCGGCTGGGAATTGCTCATCATTTTTTCAACCGGCACATCTAAATATTGAGACATGGCTAGTAAAGTTTCAGAAGATGGAACCGATGATCCATTTTCAAATTGGCTAATTGCCGCTTTTGATAAATTTAGAGCTTCTGCAAGATCTTTAGCTTTAATATTTTTTTCTGTTCTTATTTGTCTTAATCGCTGTCCAAATTTTTTTCTATCAAACATAAAGATACCTCTTGACAGTTAAGTTTTACTTAACTATAATACAATTAAATATTAAGTATCACTTAACTTATTTTGAGAGAAAGGAGGAAAAATGAAATTACAAATGCAGCAAGAACGGATAAAAAGAGGTTGGTCTCAAAAATATGTCGCTTCTAAAATAGGAATCAGTAAAGCGGATATCCAATATTTAGAAACCGGAAAACACAAACCCTCATACGCCGTTCTTGTTAAGCTGGAAAACCTATTCCACAAAAATCATCGAAAACTATTCGCAGTAGTTTCTGATAAATCCAATCTCTCACCAAAAGAATAACACAAAGGCAAAAAAAGGACAAGGAGCGATTTTATGAAATGCCCATATGCGGAGAAGAAATCATCAAAAGCAGCATTAATTATACCGGAATGATTCAAACCTTGATTATGGACAGGCTGACAGAATACGGATACGAGGAAAAGAACCCTAAAAAATGGCGATTTTATTCATCGATCAAGGCTACTTTACAACTCTTATTACCAAATGAATCATGGAATAATGGCAATCGAATCATCAGCGAGGAATTAAATTATAAAGCTGAGCAAAAATCAAACGAAATTTCACCCCACAAAAAAGTTGGAACAGCATGATTGAACTTTCCTTTATAGTTATTTGCGTTTATGCCGGATTAATTGCATTCGGATACATAGAGGAATGTCACAAAAACAAAAAGCAAAGCCGCGGTCCGGCTGGCACCAGGAACGCGGCAAGAGAAAATACTGTATTTATATAGTAAACCGAAATAGGAGGTTTATCAAATGGACGATAAGGAATTAATGATATGTTTAATGAAAAAATATTTGGAGTTGGAAGAAGAAGTCGAAAGCCAAAAGGCGGCCGGCGACTATTGGTTTCAGGAATGCGAGAGGCTAAAAAATGAGCAGAAACAATGATTATGGCCTTTCCCATGCGGAACGGGAGTACCTAACCCCGCCAGCCGTAAGGGGATTCCTATTTACCGCTTTACCGGTGTTCTTTGCATGATAGCTTCTCAACCTCCAACTGAAAGACGCACACGTTATCAAGCTTCACCAAGGGAAAGTCCCAATCATTTCTCCCCGTGCTGTGGAACATAATGCTTTGCAGCGCTTCCGTTTTGTTTTTCTCACCCTCCACGAAGGTTACCTTTCCGGTACCGATAACGCTTTGATAGCGGGAAGTATAATCACACGCGCTCTTCCCTTCTACCAATTCATGATTGGTATCCAACTCAAAGCCGACGGCAGGGGTTTTGGCGATCAATTCAATCTTTCGCCCCTTTTTCGCGCTGTGAAAATAAAACACACGTTTCCCGTCATATTCTTCATATCCAAAATCTAGAGGAACAATATAAACCTCACTGCCGTCGTAAAATCCCAGCCGGCAGCAGCGGCAGGACTCTATAATCTCCTTGATTCTTTTGACGTCCGTCACTTCCCGCTCTTTTCTTCTCATAATAACGCTCCCTCCAAACGATTGATAGTCCTATTATAATCTGTTTGAAGCAAAAACGCCAGCCTCTCCCATTGAAAATGAAAAAGGCCCCCGCCAATCATCGGGATGCCTTTTTGTATCTCGCTTAAATTTTTGTCTCGGAAAGAATCATTTCCGCCTTATTGGCAATTGTCTGGCTGATGCCGTCCTCCCTACTTAAAAACGCCAATACCGCGTCCAATACCGCCATTTCCTTCAAGTGGGAGTAAGTTTTATAATAATCAAAGGACTGCTCCTCAAATACGGAAAGCAGCAGGCAATCCGCCAGCTTGGTCATAGGGGAATACTCGTAACCTGTGACCGCGATGGTTTTCAGCCCCTTATCCCTGGCCAGCTCCAGGGCCTGTATCACCTGCTTGGAGCTTCCTGATTCTGAAATGGCAAACACTACGTCGTCCGGTTCCGCCAGATTAATGTGGTTTAAAAAATACTCCGGCAACTCGTTATAGGTACACCGGATGCCCAAACGTCCCAGCCGAAAGCCCATATACCGGGCTAAATGGGTCGTATTGCCCGCCGCCACCACGTGGATATAATTGGCGGACTTAATCAGTTCCACGCATTGTTTCATCGTCTCATCGCTGATGTGCTTACCGATGGCCGAAATTTTCCTGGCGTAGTCCTGAAAGGTACCCGCGACAGTCTGGTTCTCTCCATTGTCTTTCTGGCGGGAATACCCTTCCATAATCCTTCCCAAATCTCTGGACAAGGTAATCCGAAACTGGTAGTGCCCCTGAAAACCGATCCGCTTGCAGAACCGGATCACCGTGGCGTCGCTGACACCGCTCAGATTCGCCAGCTCCGATACATTGGCGTTTACCGTTCTTTCTGGGTTTTCCAAAACGAAATCAGCTACCTTCTTTTCCGCCATGAAAATCTGATCGTACTTTTCCCGGATCATCTCCACTACGGTTTTGTCTTCCGAAAAGTCCATCAAATTCCTCCTTTCCAGTTTTAATTTTCCTCTTTCCCGATGAACAAAACCCTGTAAAACAGTTTTCCGCTGTTCTACAGGGTTTTATGCGGTAAAGATGGTGCGTGCGGATTGTTCCGCTGATTAGCGATACAGAGCCGCTTTGCCGTCCGCCTGGAACAGCTCGATCTTATGATAAGCGGTTTCCTTCATGGCGGCGATGCAGGCGGGCTGAATGACGTTGGGCTCTCTCAGGCTTTCGTCCTTCAGAACCTCGCGCATCTTCTCATAATAAGAAACCTTGATGTCGCTGGAGATGTTGATCTTGTTCACGCCCAGGGTCACAGACTGGCCGATTTCAGCATCCGGGTTATTGGAGCCGCCGTGGAGGACCAGCGGGATAGAAACCTTGCTCTTAATCACCTTCAGAAGATCCAGCTTCAGCTCCGGCTTCATGCCCTTAGGATAAATGCCGTGGGAGGTGCCGATGGCGATGGCAAGGGTGTCCACACCGGTGGCTTCCACAAACTTCACAGCAGCGTCGGGATCGGTATAAATGATGGTGCTGGCACCGGCCTCGGCCTGGGCGTCGGTGGAACCGATGGTGCCCAGTTCGCCCTCAACGGAAACGTTAACAGCGTGAGCGGCCTCCGCTACCTTTTTACAAATAGCGATATTATCTTCGAAAGAAAGGCTGGAACCGTCAATCATAACAGAAGTAAAGCCGCTCTGAATGGCCAGCATGACCTGTTCAAAGGTGGCGCCGTGATCCAAATGGATACAGACCGGAACAGTGGCTTTGTGAGCCTTTTCGATGACAGCCTTTACCATCTCGGTGCCGGTATGCTTTAACTCGTCAGGATGAATCGCGATGATCACAGGAGCCTGCTTTTCCTCGCTGGCCTCGAAGATACCGTTCAGCATAGAATAGTCGCTGATGTTGAACGCCGGTACCGCGAATTTGTGCTCATTGGCAACCGCCAGCAAATCCTTCATGTTCATTAACATTTAAAACCAACCTCCAAATAATTGAAAATATTATGTTTTAGCATCCTTTTTTATAGATGCCGCCTACCGTAAAGAATCTTAAAAAATATTATTTCTCGTATTTTTTCAAGCATAAATTTAAATTAAGAAATAAAATTTCTTTCAATTTGGCAAAAAACGTTTTAAATTAAAAACATTCCTTTTAAAACATCTTTTATCTGCTTATATTATAAAACAATATTTCACGAAGTCAATACTTTTTCCTAAAAATAAAAAATCTCGTTTATTTTCAGGAAATTATATTTCTTGGCAAAACAGATTATATACATAATGAAGGTTTTTTGCTTTACTCCCAAGACAGCAGGCTGAAAAGCGTCCCCTGTTTTTCAGATGCGGGCCTGAAAATGTCTAGTTTCCCATGTTGACAGTAATTTTTTCCCAGTGCTAGAATAAAATTGAGAAAGGAAGCGTATTGTCTGCCGGAATCGGCAAATGGAAGCAATCGCTGGAATAAAAAATGAAACCGTTGAAAAAAGCCTGTGAAATGTCGGTGGCGGAGCTTGCCGCTTATATTGACCAATCGGTGTTAAAGCCGGAATTTACACAAGATGAAATTCGGAAATACATTCAGGAGGGTATTGATTTTGGTTGCCGCACCGTTTGCGTCAACCCCTCTTCTTTAGAGATTGCCGCTGAAATGTGCCGGGGAACCGACACCCAGGTCTGCGTGGTATGCGATTTTCCTTTTGGCCTTTCCACTACTGCGTCAAAGGTAATGCAGGCAGAGGAATACTGTAAAACCGGGCAGGTTTTCGAGCTGGATATCGTGGCTAACTACGGTTGGATCCGCAGCGGCCTGTGGGCTCAGGTGGAGGCGGATATGAAAGCGGTGTGCGACGTCTGCCATTCCTATCAAACCGCGGTAAAGGTAATTTTTGAAACCGACGCGCTCACCATTGAGCAGGTGAAAAAAGCGACGCAAGCCGCCGTTTCCGCCGGTGCGGACTTTGTAAAAACCTCCACCGGATTTTTTACCGGCGGCAAAAACGAAGGCGCTACCGTGGAGGTAATCTCCGCGATGATGGAAGCTGCCCAAGACCGCTGCCAGATTAAAGGCGCCGGCGGCATCCGCACCCAGGAGCACTTCTTTCAGCTGATCGACATGGGAATCGACCGCATGGGGGTCGGCTACCGTTCCACACCGGTAGTCCTTGGCTGTACGCCGGAAGAGGCTAAGGCCCAGAGGAAAAAATGAGTTGACTTCAAAAAGGCTGGTATCCAAATTGGATACCAGCCTTTTTATCGTTACGTTTAAACGCTTGGCACACCGGTGCGGTCTGCCAGCCTCGCTTTCTGAAGAGCCAAGATCAGAACAGGGATCAATGCCAGCTGAATCACAATTCCCGGAATCGCTTTCACAAAGGAAGCGGTCAGCCATAGCTGCAAGGAATACTGTCCCGCGTTGAAAATCAAGGCGTTCAGCGCCCCGTTGATGATTCTGCCGCAAATCATCGCGCCGATCAGGGCTGTGTACAGATTCGCCAGATTCCACTTGGTCTGCACCACCCGAATCAGCACGCCGGACAGCAGGCCGTAGGCCGCCAGCTCACAAAGCATGCTGGGCAGCATAGCGGTAGGCGGCATCCCAGTGATCAGATGGGAAAGCAGCGGCGCCAAAATCCCGCAGCCAAGGCCATAAAACGGGCCGCACAGCAAGCCGCACAGCAGCACCGGTATATGCATCGGCAAAAATACCTTTCCGGCATCCGGAATCATATGAAACGCCAAAGGAAGCACAATTCCCAGGGCCACACACATTCCAGCAGTTACTAAATTTTTTGTCTGTTTCATGCAAATCCTCCTCAAGACATGAAAAAGAAGATACCCGCTTTCTTCTGAAAGCTGATATCTTCTTGATATCCTTATCTATTCATGTAAAAATAAAATTAAGTACGCTGTTGCTTTGAACGGGCTTCTGCCCCAGGCGCCGGCTTCCTGCCGACGTTACCATTATATAGAAAAACAGGGGCATTGTCAACAGGATTTGGAATCCAGCGAGCGGAGAATCAGCTCCACCGCTTCCTGGATCAGTTCTGTCACCGTTCTTCCCCCGGTTCCAATCACAATATTGTCGCATTTATTGATGGGGATCAAAATCTTTTTCGCCAGGCTTTGCCCCACCGCCGCCGCCATCCTCGGCGTGGTTTCTCCCATGAGGGCATCGGCGATGACGATGCCGATAGGCCCGGCGATAATATCCGCTTTGCGGCAGCCAACCACCACGGCATTTTCGCCGGTGGCCGCGTTTTTCGCGCCGCCCTTCATCATATTAGCAGTGGCCGCGCTGTTGGTACCTACCACGGTAAGTTCAATCCTGGGATCCCCTCCAATGGCTTCCACCAATTGTTTTCCAATTCTTCCTCCCTGCCCGTCGATAATCAATACCCGGCACTGACTATTTCTCACGTGTAAACGCCTCCGTTTTCCATTGCATTCATCTTACTGGATGATTCTTATTGATTCTATTATAGCACAAAACTTTCAAAAGGAAATTCTCTATTGGCATTGCGTTTGTTTTATGATACAATTTAGATTAAATTGTATCTTTTTATGAAGACGCTCTTTTACCTTGACCAGTGAGGGGACCGTAAGCCATGATCGTAAAACACAAACTGCTTTGCATGCTCTTGGCCTTCTGTTTTTTCAGCGTTGTATTGACCAGCGCTGGAATCACGGCAAACGCCAAGGGAATTCCAAGCTTATGGGATGGAACCGTTGATACCTCTTGGTATGACGCCAAATCTCCTAAAAAAGAATATACTATTTCCACCGCTCCCCAGCTAGCTGGGCTGGCGGAGCTTGTAAACCAGGGGATATCCTTTGAAAGCACGGATATTCTTTTAAACTCCGATCTGGATTTAGCCGGCCATAGCTGGGTTCCCATTGGGAATCAGCTGGAATCTAACCCGGACAAGCCTATTGTTTTCAGCGGCAGCTTTGACGGCAACGGCCATGTGATCTCCAATCTTACCATTGGATCCCAGTCTTCTCCCTATGAAGGCACCTGCACCGGCCTGTTCGGGGCTGTCAGCGGCCATATTTCCAACTTGAGCCTGGAAAATGCCTCCGTCTTTTTTACTCCTCAAAAGCAAGGGGAGCAAACCTATGGAGCCAGCGCTGTTTTATGCGCCTATTTAACGGAGTCCGGTTCTATCGATCACTGTCTGGTCGCCGACTCTTCCCTTTTCGCCGTCAGCCTGCCCACGAAGCGGCTTGTTGCCGCTGGCAGCATAGCGGGAATTTGCTATGGCAAAATCAGCAGCGTTTCTGTCCGGGAAGGGCGTTTATCGGACCCTAACGGCTATGGCACCACAGGCGGCCTTTGCGGCGCGGCCGGGCCGGGAGCGGTATTGGAGCTATGCTCTTTCTCTGGGGAAATCTCCGGAATTCAAAACGCGGTGTCAGCCGCGGCGGGCGGTTTTGCCGGCGCGGCTTTTGCTGAAACGGGAAAAGCCCCCGCCGCCATCCGGCGGTGCTATGCCGAAGGCGCCATTTCCGGCGGCACCTGGTCCGGCGGCTTTATCGGAAACAGCGCTAACGTCCTGATTGAGAATTGCTACACTGCCGCCAACGTGAAAAACGCCGTATACGGCGGGGGCTTTCTGGGCGTCGGCGGCGACGCCGCCAGTGCCGGCGCCATCGCCAATTCCTACGCCGCGGGCCAGGTTTCTGACAGCTTCCTTTACGGCGGCGCTTTTACCGGCAGCCAGAAAGAAAGCTTTGAAAAAATTTCCAATTGTTATTATTTACCCTTCTCCCCCTTGCCGGAGATAAACCCGGGCCCGGCCGCTAAGTCCGCCGATTTTTTTAAAATGGAAGACTTTGTTGTTTTATTAAATCAGAAAAACAGCGGCGGAATCTGGACCATGGGAAAGGCCTTTCCTTACTGCGGCGCGGAACCCGCTGATTATACCAAGGTGGAACAGGCCGCCGCTTCCGTTCCGGTAGATTTAAACCCTTACACAGAGGAATCGGTCGCCGCTCTGAACCAGTCCGTCGACCAAGTACTGTATGGCTGTACGTTGGCGGAACAAACGCAGGTGGACGCTATGGCCCAGGCAATTCAAGCCGCATCGTCCGCCTTGGCCTTACGGCCCGCCGATTATATGCTGGTAGAGGAAGCCCTGTCCATGATTCCCAAGGACCTGAGCCGCTACACCCAGGAAAGCGTAGAGGCCCTGACCGCCGCCATAGAGGCGGTGCCCCAGGACCAAACTGTTTTGGCCCAGGCAAAGGTGGACCTGGCGGCCCAGGGCATTGAACAGGCGGTCATCTCCCTGATCCCTCTGGACGGCGGCTTAACGGTAGAAAACGAAATCCAGCAGGAAGACAGTTCCCGCCCGGAAACAGGAGATTTCAGCCTGTTGCCGCTTGTGATCCCTCTCGTGATATCCTCCGGCCTTCTTTGGGGACTGCGTCCAAGAAAGAACCAGCCCACGAAAGAATAAACGCACCAACGAAATATAAGCAAAAGGTCCCGGAAACGTTTCCGGGACCTTTTGCTTATATTAATATTCACTAATCATTCTTTGATGGCGCCGGCTGTCATGCCGGAAATGATACTTTTGTTGAAAATAAAGTATAGGATCATCAGCGGCAGCAGCGTCAGGGCAATGGCCGCAAAGGTACAGCCCCAGTCCACCTTGCCGTATTCTCCAACAAAATCCTTCAAGCCCACTGGAATCGTCCTCATATTGGTGCTGAGGGTGAAGGTATTGGCGAATACAAACTCATTCCAAACGGAGATAAAGTTTACGGTAGCCACCGTCATAATGGTATTTTTGGATAACGGGAAATAAATAGAGAAGAAGCTTCTGGGCACACTGGCGCCGTCGATAATCGCCGCCTCAAACATGGAATTGGGTATGTAGCGGTAAAAGGCCGTGAACAGATAAATCGACAGAGGCAGGCAAAATCCTATCTGCGGCAGGATCAGAGAGAACCAAGTGTCCAGCATTCCAACGTTTTTATAAATGATAAACAATGGGATCAAGGTAATGTGGATGGGGATGGTGATTCCCGTGAGAAAATAGCTGAGCACCGCTCCATGCGCTTTAAACCTCAGCTTCTCCAGGGCGAACCCAGCGGTGCTGCTGAACAAAATCACCAGTACCATCGTGATGACAGTCACCACGGCGCTGTTGCGGAAATACAGCAGCAGGTCCGCTTTTTTCACCGCGTTAATATAGTTTTCGGTGAAAATAGGGTTTGGAAAGGAAAACGGGCTGTTTCGCTGCACGTCGACAGGCGATTTAAAGCTGGTGATGATCATCCAGATAATAGGATAAAGCTGATAGATGAGGAATAAAATCAAAACCAGGTAAAAGATGATCCGGACCGGCGAAAACTTTTTTTTACGCATTGAGATTCCTCCTATTCCTTTTCATTGGGTTGGCCGGATCAAAGGGTATTTTTTTGAACGCGGTTGGCGATCTTCCGGATCAGCATGACGGCAATCATGCTTTCCACCACCAGGAACAAGGCGATTGCGCTGCCGTAGCCGTATTTAGCGCTGGTAAACGCCACTTTATACATATAGGTGGCCACCAGCTCGGAAGAGTAGCCTGGGCCGCCGGAAGTGGAGATAAAGATGATGTCAAAGGCCTTTAAGCAGCCGTTGACCACCATCACCAACGCCACCACGAAAACCTCGCTCATCAAAGGCAGCTTGATCTTCCAGAACATTCTCCAGGCGGAAGCGCCATCCATTACGGCGGATTCCAGCACATCCTCTGAAATCGTGATGAGGCCGGAATAAATAATCACCATGAACAAGGCCATATGCCAATAGCTTTCCACCAGGGACACGCTTCCCAGGGAGGTCGCCGCGTTGCCCAGCCAAGCGGTTTTCAAGCTGCCCAAGCCCACAAACTGCAGCAGGCTGTT
This sequence comes from uncultured Ruminiclostridium sp., assembly GCA_902490005.1. Classification (GTDB taxonomy): domain Bacteria; phylum Bacillota; class Clostridia; order Oscillospirales; family Acutalibacteraceae; genus Clostridium_A. The sequence continues at coordinate 23,766 of CABUCM010000001.1, read as the reverse complement.
GATTACGCCGTCCGGGTCCACGCTGAAAAATTTAGACCAGATTTTGGCCACCGCCACGCTGGCTAAAATTACCGGGGTAAAATACAGGGTTTTAAACAGCTCCCGGCTTTTCCCCACATAGGTCAGCAGCACCGCTACAAAAGCGCCTACAAACAGCTGCCCTACCACGTTAATGGCCACAAAAATCAGATTGTTCACCACGCTCTGGACAAAATTCTTGTCTGAAAACATATTGGTGAAATTTTCGAAGCCAATAAATTTCATGGAGGATACTCCGTTCCAGGAGTAAAAGCTGTAAACCATCGACCATATGATGGGTACAAACACAGTCGCTGTAAAGATCAGCAGCGAGGGCAGCAGGAACAGCAAAATCCATTTTTTGCTTCTCAGCATTTTATCCATAACAACATCTCCTCTCCTTTATGATCCATGTATCCCGGCCAGGAAAACCAATTCCTCATAAGACGGAAGGGTTCCGGAGGACCCTAGCTTGCCTACGCATGCCGTTCCCGCTCCGTTCCCCATCTGAACACAGCTTGAAAGAGGCTCTCCTCTGCCAAGAGCCGATAAAAAGCCCGACACAAACGCGTCCCCGGCTCCTGTGGTATCCATCACCGGCCCTTCTAAGGCGGGAAACCTTTTCCGCAGCTTCCCATAGGAAAGCAGGGCGCCCTGATTCCCCATTTTCACCGCCACCACCGGCACGCCTTTTTGGTGGAAATAGCCCGCCGCCTCCTCAGGCGTTTCCTTGCCGGAAAGGGCCATGGCCTCGTAAGAACTGGGAAGAAAATAATCCAGATACGGCAGCGCCGGCAGGATCTGGGATACCGCCTCTTTAGAGGGGTTCCCGGTGATATCCATGGCCGTCAGCCGTCCGAGGGCCTTGGCACGCTGAAGCAGCCGGGCCAGCCCTTCCCCATCCAAACCGGGAATGCCGCACGCGCTGCCGATGTATAGCAGGTCGTATTCCTGAAGCAGGTCATCGCGGATACGGTCCTCGCTGATTTCGTGGCTCGCGCCCCGCTGCACCACAAAGTTCCGTTCCCCATCGGGATGAATCAGCACCGCCGTCACCGACGTGGGGCCGTTTGTGGTTTCAATCCACTTGGCGGACACTCCCAGCCTTTCCGCGTAATCCAAGGCGAAAGCGCCGAAAGTATCTTTTCCCACCGCGCTGAATAGGTCGGCCTCTGTTCCCAGCGCCGCTAAGTTGGAGGCTACATTGAACGCGTCCCCTCCTACCAGCATCCGGATGGCCTCCGCTTGGACACAGTCTGATTTGAGGGCTTCCTCTGTAACCGGTTTAATCAGCAGATCGCATACCATTAATCCTACGCACAGTACTTTGATAGAAACCACATCCTTCCCAGGGTTTTTATCCTGTCTCAGGGGGGACGCCCCTGCGCTCTTTTCAAAATAAAAGGGTTATACCAGTAAAGTCACGCCTTGCCGTTTGCCATGCAAACCCGGATCCAGCGTTTGACCACCTCTTTCACCTTGGGGTAAACCGCCTTCATAATATCCAGGGTATAAGGGTTATCCCCAGCCCGGTTCAGCTCCTCCCGCAGGTTGTTCATATAGGTACAGTGAATGATGGTTCCCACATTCACTTTGTTGATGCCCTCTTTAATCGCCCGCTGGATATCCTCCTTGGGGATTCCCGTACCCCCGTGAAGCACCAGGGGGGTATCAATGGCCTTATTGATTTCCGCCAGGCGCTTGAAATTCAGCTCCGGCTTGCCTTGATAAAACCCATGGGCGGACCCGATCCCTACCGCCAGGGAATCCACGTTGGTGGCCTTCACTAGCGCGGCGGCGTCGTCCACCGCCGCCAAAAAATCGCCGCCCTTAAAGTCCCCCTCTATGCCCTTGCCTTTGATTTTCCCGATTTCCGCTTCCACATGGACATGCTTGGGCTTGGCGTATTCCATCACCTGATTGACGTATTTTATATTGGTTTCCAGGTCATATTTTGAAGCGTCGATCATCACCGAGGGATACCCGCAGTCGATGCACTCCTTGCACATTTCCACCTGAAAAGAGTGGTCTAAATGATGTACCAGCGGGATTTTGGCCTCTTCCATCGCCGCGTTGGCAAACCCGCCGCAGATTTTTGCTCCCAGTTCCGCGACCACCAGCGGATTGGAGGCAATCATAACCGGCGCCTCTTCCTCCTCTGCCGCCTCTACAATGGCCTTAAAATCCCAAATGTCAGAATAATTAAAGGACGGGATCGCAAACCCGTTCTCATCCGCCTGGCGCAGTAATTTTTTCAGCGTTAATCCATCCATACTTTCTCCCACTTTCTACGCGGCTGCCGCCTATTTTCATTGGATCAGCCGGGAAAACCGGAAGCCCGGTTCTACCGGCTGACATCCTTTCATAAAGCCTCTTATTTGTTGACCTTTTCCATTCCCCAGGTCTGCAGCTTGGTTACCAGGGTATCGCCGCCCTTGGTATAAAGATACAAGCCGTCGCTTTCAATGGGAGAATAAATGCAGTTGGTCATGACGGTGCGGTTATCGTCTGTAAACAGTTCCACCGTGGTACTGTCCATATAAATATGGACAGTCAGTTCGTCCTTGCGCACCGATTCCAGGTTGCACCTCCGGGTCACCGCCGACTGATTGCCCGAGCGGGTCCGGTCAAAGATAATCTCTCCATGGGCCAGGTCAAATTCCAAAAGAGTCTCATGCTCCTTGGAGCTTCTGATTCCAAAACCGATGACATCCGCGTCGGTTTGGGTTAGGTCAAAGGTGGCGAAAATCTCGCAGTGAATGTTGTCCCCCGCGGTTATGGGGGTGTTTTCCCCGGCCTTGACCGTCCTATTATACTCCGTTCTCGGGTCCTTTCGCAGCGACTTCAATTCCGGCACCGGATCGAATTTCAGCTTGCCGTCGTGGCAGACGGAAATGGTCCTAGCGGTGGAGATACTGCCGTTGAAGCCGATCTCCGAGCAGTCGTAAACATAACCGTGGGGGTTCTGGCCGTTTTTCTCGTTACCCAAATACCAGGGATGGAAAGACCACGCCTCCATCCACCCCAGCATCACGGTGCGGCCCATGTCGTCCTTGAACACCTGGGGCGCGTAGTAATCCAGGCCCCAGTCTACCTCTCCCACGGTCTGGGGAAAGAAGCGCCCGGCGTCATAGTCGAAATCCCCCACTAAATACATGGCCTTCCGGTCCTCTAATTCCAAAGGCGCGAAAATCAGCACCCATTTGCCGTCCACCTCAAAGAAGTTGGGGCACTCCGGCATGGTGCCGTACTCTCCCCGGCTTTCCCAGATAAAGCTCTGGAATTCCCAGTTGATTAAATCCTCGGAATGGTAAAGCGCTACCCTGCCGAATTTCCCCTCGGTGGTGCCGGCGGTCATGTACCATTTTTTGCCCCGCTTCCAAACCTTGGTGTCCCTGAAATCGTTCTGCCGCATCCCCTCCGGGCATTTGGAAAGGATAGGGTTTCCCTCGTATTTTGTAAAGTGAATCCCGTCCTCGGCGGTGGCTAAGCATTCCACCTGTCCGAAAGCCTCCGTGTGGCCGGTATAGATGATCTTATACACGCCCTCGTCGTCGATACCGCAGCAGGTATAAACGCCGCCGTGCTTTTCATCCCAGTAATCATATGGCTCGCTGGGGGCCACCGCCTCTGGAAGCCGTTCCCAGTGCACCAAATCCTTGCTGCGGGCATGGGAAAGATACATCATCCCCCAGGCCCCGCTGAAGGGATAATGCTGGCAAAGCATATGGTAGTAGCCGTCAATTTGCACCAAGCCGCAGGGATCGTTGATCCAGCCAACCGTGGGGGAATAATGGTAGTCCTGCCGCCAGGGATGCTTCTGGACCTCGTCCTTTACCTTCTCCATGTATTCGTCGGCTTCCCGCAGAGCCTGTAAATGGTCTCTTTTGTTCATGGTATCATCCTTTCCGCAGATATTTGCCGCGGAAGATGGTTTCCCATCCCCCGCGGACACAAAGCTTGCATTTTTTCCGTTACTCTTTTTCCGCTTTCAGCAGTTCCTCCGCCACATCGTCGAACCAGTCGGCGGCGTTCTGTTCCACAGACTCGTCCACGGAAGCGCAGAATTCCTCGGGCGTGATATCGTTCAGCGCCAGGGAGACCGCCTGCGGGCCGTTATTGGTGTTGGTGGTGGGGTCAAATTCCAGATCGTACAGGCGGATAACGCCTTCTACATTGGCCATATCCTTGGCAATCCGGTCAATGATCTGCTGGTCGTGTTCGGTTTCGCCCTTAGGCGCCTCATAGCCCTTGGCGGGAGTAAACTCGTACTGGGACTGGTATTCGCCCATATACTTACAGTAGTACAGAATCATCTGCTCGGTCTGCTCATCCCATTTCTCCGCGCTGAAGCACATAGGGGTGCCGCCTGCCACGTTGATCTGGTTGGCCTTGGTGGTGCCGTTCTTCATTTCAGGCAGCGTGAAATAGTCGATCTTGCCCTTCATGTCGTCAGAAAGATTCTTATCCAGCATGGCGCTCATTTCCCAGGAACCGATGTAATACATGGCGGTCTGTCCGGTGGTGAACAGCTCCTGTGCCTCCGCCAAATCCGCCGCCGCGAAATTCTCGTGGAGGTAGCCTTTGGCGCCTAAGTCATACAGGAACTGGGCAGCCGCCAAACCGGTGGGCTCGGAATACTTGCGTATGCCCCTGGCGCAGTCCAGCAGATACTGGTTGCCCTCTAGGCGGAAGGTAGTCCATTCCAGGACTCTCAGCATGGTCCAGCTTTCTACACCGGAGATCGACAAGGGGGTATACCCCGCATCCTTCAGCGTCTGGCAGGTATCCATGAAGTCATCCAGATACTCGGGCGGCTTGGCGCCGGCTTTGTCGAAGTATTCGGTGTTGTACCAGAACATTTCGATGGTATACTGGCTGGGCAGGCCCATGACGATGCCGTTAGAGAATTTGCACCAATCGAAAGCGGCGGAATAGAAGTAATCCTCTATATTGTTCTCCTCGCAGAATTGGGTCAAATCCTTCAGCACGCCTTCCTTATACAGCTGCGTGGTATAGGGGTCCGGATCCTCGTCGAACATATCCGGCGCGTCGTTTGCGGCGATCAAGGTTTTGATCTTTTGCAGATAGGTAGGACGGTCGGCGATGTAAATGTGATCCCAGGATACGTTAGGGTTGACCTCGTCCTTATACTTTTCAAGGACATAATCCAGGCACTGGTAAGAGGGCAGGTCCTCTGACCGGATGGTGTAAATCGTCCAGTGCTTTTCCGGCTGGTCCGCGCCGCCGCTTTCTTCCCCGCCCTTGCTCTCGGATTGAGATGCCTGTGGCTGGGAGCTTTCGCCGCTGTCGCCCTGGCTGCACGCCGTGATGGGAGCCAAGCCCATCAGCATCGCTAACCCCAGGGCCAAAATCTTTGTCTTTTTCATATTTTTCCTCCTTTTCATTTGCTTTATTTTCAGGCGGGCAAGCCGGATTGCTTTCCCGCCTTAAGCACATGCTTACAGAAGGGCCGGTTCCCTTGCCGCCAGGAAATCCTGAACCTCTTTTCCCGTGGGGATAGAATCCTGGGCTCCCTTACGGGAAACCGCCAGAGACGAGGCGTAATTAGCGTAGCGCACCGCCTTTTCCACACTCCAGCCTTCCGCCAGCTTTACGGCAAACGCCGCGTTAAAGGTATCTCCAGCCGAGGTGGTGTCCACCACGGGAACCTCCGGCGGGGCAAACAGCCTTCGATCCTTTCTATCCAGATAAAGGGCTCCCTTGCCGCCAAGGGTAACCAGCAGGCGCCCCGCTCCCTTTTCCAGCAGGTAATTCCCCGCCTGGATAACGGACTCTATATCGTTTTTTATTTCCATTTTCGCCAAGGCAAAAAGTTCTATCTCGTTGGGGGTCAGATAATCCACATATTTTAAAAGCTCTTCCGGAAAATTTTCCGGAACCGGCGCCGGGTTCAGAATCACCGTCTTTTTCAGGCTTTTGGCTTTTTTCACCGCATAGGCTACGCTTTCCACGGGGATTTCCATTTGCAGCAGCAGAATATCACAGTTTCGGAACAGCGGCTCCCGCTCCTCCAAATAACTGGGATCGCATTGGGTATTGGCGCCGCCTACCACGATAATATTGTTCTCTCCCCGGTCGCTGACGCACACCACCGCCATGCCGGTATTCTCTTCCGGGCAAATTTTCACATGCTGAAGGTTAACCCCGGACCCGCCCAGGCTTTCCTGAAGCAGCGTGCCGGCCGCGTCCGCGCCGATGGCGCACAAAAAGCATCCATCTCCTCCCAGCTTTCCCACAGCGCATGCCTGGTTCGCGCCTTTTCCTCCCGGCAGCCTTTCCAAGCTTTTTCCCAGGACGGTTTCCCCCACCGCAGGAATCTGTTTTACATGTATGGACAAATCCACGTTGGCGCTGCCAACGATCAGTATCTTTTTCATACCCTTCCCCCTATCTCGTAGATTCCCTCACAATCAATTTGGCGTCCAAATTGACTATCTTATGTTCCGGGTCCTTTCCGTTGATCAGGGATAAAAGGATCGAAGCCGCCTTTCTTCCCATTTCCCGCACAGGCTGCTGTATCGTGGTCAGGGCGGGCGATATCATTTTTCCGAACTCTATATCGTCAAAGCCGATCACCTCTACCTGCTCCGGCACATTGATTTTCAGTTTTCGCAGGGCGTTCATGGCGCCGATGGCCATCGTATCGTTGGAAGCGATCACCGCGGTGAATCCGGTCTGGTCCTCATAAAGCTCCATAATCGCTTGATATCCGCTGTCCACCGTGTAGTTTCCGTACTTTACCAACTCTTCCTGATAAGGAATCTGGTACTGAGTCAGGGCCGCCCGGTAGCCCTCAATCCGGTCCGCTGACGTGGAAAGCATGGCGGGACCGGAAATAAAAGCGATTTCCGTGTTTCCATGCTGGATCAGATACTCGCAGGCGGTAAACAGCGCATAGTCGTTGCACACAAAAACCCCCGCGTCATAATTGCTGTGACGGATATCCCGATCCACCAGCACATAAGGAACGTCATATTTTTTAAACAGGTCGTAAGCGTTGCTGTATCTGCTTTGCACCGACGCTAAAATAATGCCGTCTACTCTTTTAGCGATAAACGCCGATATGTAGCCGTCCTCCTTCTCCGAAGAAAAATTGGTATTGCCCAGCAAAACCAAATAACCATTTAAGCTGGCGATTTCCTCCACCGCCTCCACCAGCCTTGGAAAAAACGGATTGGTAATATCCGGTACAATCAGTCCGATGGTTTTTGTTTTCGCATTGGTACCGGCGGAAAACACCGGACTGTTATGGTACCCCATCTGATTCAGCAGCTCCTGAACTCGTTTTCTAGTGGCGTCGCTTACGCCGTCCGCCTTTTGATTCACCACCCGTGAAACGGTGGCTTTTGATACCCCTGCAATTCTTGCGATTTCGTCCATGGTTACCCGCACTGCTGCTCCCCCTCTTTACCCAGCACAATTTTGCAACATGTTCACAAATGTGGTTCTGAGAAACAGCGTTACGTGTTTCTGTTACTTTCTGTTTCCAATCATAAATAAGTAACATTGTTTCGTAAATGATGCATATTGCATAAAAAACATACATCATTATTGTAGTTTTTATATTTTATATGAAACTAAATTTAAAAAAATAACGATAAGCAACATTTTTTCAACAAGCTAACGTAACAAATTTTCAATTTTCTCAAGACTGTTTCTTTGCACTGCCAAAAACAAACCAGCGCGGCTGAAAATGGTTTTTTAAGCAAATTTCTATGATAGGGCTAGGCAGGGGCAGAGCATGTGTGCTATAATAACTTTGTTTGACCAGCAGGGGTTTAGGCTGGATATGGATTGGTTCCATGAGGACTGAAATGGGAAGAGGTTAATTTATGGATCGCACTATGGAAATAAAGTTTCAAAATATTGCTCCTATGATTTCAAACACGCCGTTGCTTGAAATCAAATATAAATACCGCGGGTCTGACCGGCGCATTTTCGCCAAAGCGGAATACTATAATCTTTCTGGAAGCATTAAGGACCGGGTCGCTTTTCACATTTTGAAAAAAGCCTATGAAAGCCACACCATCAAGGAAGGCGATTGCATTGCCGAAGCCACCAGCGGCAACACCGGAATCGCGTTTTCGGCAATGGGGAGTTATTTAGGCCACAATGTGGTGATTTATATGCCCGATTGGATGAGCCGGGAACGTATTTCCCTCATGGAAAGCTACGGGGCCAAAGTCCGGCTGGTGTCAGAGAAGGAAGGCGGCTTTTTAGGCTCCATTCAAATGACGGAGGATTTGGCGAAACAGGGAAATGTGTTTCTGCCCCGCCAGTTTTCCAATGAGGACAATGTGGAAGCCCACTACCTCACCACCGGCGAAGAGATCGTCCGGCAGCTTTCTGTCCTTGGTTTGAAAGCGGATGGCACGGTAGCGGGAGTGGGAACCGGCGGGACGGTTATGGGGATTGGAAAAAGGCTGAAAAAAGAGAACCCCAACTGTAAAGTATATCCCCTTGAACCCTCTAATTCCCCCACCCTTTCCACCGGCTACCGGGTAGGAAAGCACCGAATCTATGGTATTTCTGATGAATTTATCCCCAGTATTGTAAAATTAAATGAACTGGACCAAGTGGTTTCTGTGGACGACGGGGATTCTATCCTGATGGCCAGAATGCTTTCCGAGCAATTGGGCATCGGCGTGGGAGTCTCTTCCGGTGCTAACTTTTTAGGCGCTGTCATCGCCCAGGAGGCCCTTGGTAAAGAAAGTGTGATTGCCACGGTCTTTGCCGATGACAATAAAAAATATTTGTCCACCGATTACTCCGTACCCCAGCCCGCCAAAGAAGGGTATCTGACCAATGACATTCAACTGGTAGACGTAATTGCTTATCGGTAAAACAAAAAGGGCCTCGCCGGTTTTTACCGGCGAGGCCCTTTTTGTTTCCGTAAAATCAGCGGAATGATAAAAGCCTATCATAATTTTTTTCAGTAGTTTTTTATACGAAGGATTTTCCATTTAAAGATTTTTATAAACCGCTGAAAAAAAGAAAAGAAGCCCCGTGGGAAACGGAGCTTCTTTGAGGTAACTATAATTAAATTTTTTCCACATAGACCGCAGACACATAACCCGACAGGCCATTGGCAGTGACAATCTGGTACCAACCATTGGTTTCTGAAACAATGGTCACAATGTCATCCCTATACAGCACTCCAATTACCGCGGCACTGGAACTGGGATCTTTACGGATATTCAAGCTGCTGTTGGCATCGACTACCACTTTCCCCTTTTGTGAGGTATCCGCACTGCCGTCACGGAACGCTGTGGTGTAGCAGATGTTTAAATCCACTCTGCCGTTGATTCCGCTAATGGTGCCGTTTTCACTGTACTGCCACATATCGATCGGGTAGCAATTATCAAAAATCGTGGTATCGCTGGGCGTGGACGTCCAAGCCGCCATCCAGATATTATTGGCCTTAATCTCATCATAGTATAAATAATTCTGAATCACGGTTTTACTGGCGTAAACCATAGGAAGATAACCGGCCTCTCGGATAATATCGCAGAAAGTGTTCACCATATCCGTATTCACTCTCCGCTGAGAAGCATTCAGACGATCCTGTTCTTCAATATCAAAAGCAATAGGGTAAGCCAAATCAGACGGCTTGATATTATTCTCATTCAGAATCTGCAGCAAAAAACGCGCTTCTTTCCCTGCTTCCTCTACAGTATCCGCATAGCTGTAATGATATAAGCCAAACGGCAGGCCCACCTGCTTGGCGCCATTTACATTCTGCACCAAAGAAGCATCCGTCTGGTCGTCGATATCTTCCCAGCCAAAGCTGGATCGGATCATGGCATAGTCAATCCCGGAAGCCTTTACCTTAGCCCAATCAATGGTGCCTTGGTGCTCCGACACGTCAATGCCGCTGTAGCCAACCGACAGCTGGAACATAGCGGTTTTTACCGTTCCCGCGGCATCCTTTACATCCACATACATCTTATATCTGCCGGGAGTGCTGGTTTTCCAGGTATAATTGGGATTCCAGCTGTAATCCATCAGGGTCTGCGTGGCGCCTCCAATCAATTCCGCACGGTAGCGGTATTGGTAGCCGCCGGCGCCGCCTTCCGCGGAAGTTACCAGGGAAACGTCACAGTTAGGCTCAATAGAAACTAACCCGCCAAAGTTAGAAGCTCCAGACGGTGAAAAAGAGACCTCAAAAGGCCCCGGAACCACAGGCGTTATATAAGGCGTGTTTGTGCTTCCGGGAGCCGCTTCCCCCTTTTTCACCAGCACAATTTGCACCGCTTCCACGCGCTTCGCGTAATCTGAGGTACCCGCCGGCTGACCGTTACAGGCCCAGTCCAGCCAACCGAAGGTCTGCACATGGACACGGTAATAAACATCATAAACAGATGCAATGGCGCCCGTTAATTTCACCTGAATCGCTTCCATCCGTTTACCGGAACCCACTTTGCCGCTGGTTTCGCCGTTTGCCGACCAGTTTTGCCAGGCATAGGTCTGCAAATAGGTGCAGTATTCAATCGAAGAGCCGGGAAAAGAATTGGCTTTATCCTGCAAGGACACACGGATTCCCTCAATCGCCTTTGCTTGTCCTACAGTTCCGCTGATGGTGTTATCGGAAACGGTCCCCTGCCAGCTGCCGGGCAAATAGCTCTGATAAACAACCGAAGGGGGCAGCTCTCTATATGAATCCGCCGTGCTACCGGGAGCTTTTTCACCCTTGGGCACTAATACAATCTGAATCGCCTCTAACCGTTTGGCATAACCGGCACTGCCGGCCGAAGCGCCGTTGCAGGCCCAATCCAGCCAGCCGAAGGTCTGGGCATGGACGCGGTAATACACATCATACTGAGTAGCCAGCGTACCGGTCAATTCAATTTGAATAGCCTCCAGCCGTTTATATTCGCCAGTGGTTCCGCTGGAAGCGCCGTCGCTTACCCAATCCAGCCAGCCGTAGGTCTGCACATGGGTCCTATACCGGATGCCGCCTTCAGCGGCAGGCACAGATGTTTTAATCTGGATTGATTCCAAGCGTTTCGCCAAACCGGTAGTGCCCGCAGAACCGCCGTTGCTTACCCAGTCCTGCCAGCCAAAGGTCTGCACATGAGTTTTATAAGAAACATCTACCGTTGCTGCCGCGGCCACCTTCTCCTGGGCGCTGCTGTCAATCCCCGCGGAAAGTATGCTGTTCTGAGACGCGCTGGGCTCGATCTGAGATGAGGCATCGGTATTTTCTGTTTTCGAAGTGGTGGAAGAATTGTCAGCTTCTGAAGAAGCCACTGAACTAGAATTATCCGGCGTCCCATCGCTGCCTGCGCTGGAAGAAGTTATAGACGAAGACACGCTGCCGGCCGGCTCTGAGCCCGCAGCCGAGGAGTTCTCCGACGGGCTGGCAGCCACCGCGTTAATACCGCTTGCCGCCGCAAATACACACACGAGAATACTCGCAATAATCCGCTTAAAAGATTTCATCATCCGCCTCCAAAAGCTTTACATTCGTTTTTTAGTTAGTCTACATAATACTTACATACTATATAGACTAAAGGAAACCGCAAAAATTGTCAATATCTTTCCATAGAATCCATTTGTAAATTTTTAGCAAAAAAATGAAAAAGGAAAATCCATTCTTTGACCTCATCAGAAAATTTTCTGGCCGGCTATGGAATTACAAACGTAATTTTTACAAAAAATAAAAACCGCATGAAACAACCAAAAAATGGCCATTTCATACGGTTTTCTGTGGAGCTGCTAGGCAGACTCGAACTGCCGACCTCATCCTTACCAAGGATGCGCTCTACCACCTGAGCCATAGCAGCAAATGGCGATCCGGAACGGGATCGAACCGTCGACCTCTAGCGTGACAGGCTAGCGTTCTAACCAGCTGAACTACCGGACCATAAATGGCAGGGGCAGAAGGATTCGAACCCTCGGCACGTGGTTTTGGAGACCACTGCTCTACCAGCTGAGCTATACCCCTAACTCCGCGCCGAAACTATCTGTGACGCGTGAACTATAATACCATTTCCAGTGATTTCTGTCAAGAGTTTTTGAAAGATTTTCTTGATTTTATTGGTACTTTGTCAAAAGCTTTTGCACGATCTCGTCGGTATGCATCCCACGGGAGCCTTTGATTAAAACACAATCCCCATCACACAGGATTTTTTCCAGTTCAGCAAAAGCCTCGTCATTGGCAGCGCAAATTTTCACAAAAAGATCCGGCCGTTCGGCCAAAGCCCCTTCCGCGATCCTCTCCGCTTCCTTTCCAACGGTGACAATGGCGTCTACGCCGTTCTTCGCAGCGTAGGTGCCAAGCTCAAAATGCGCCTGTGCGGAATGCTCCCCCAATTCCCGCATATCCGCCAGCACGGCGATTTTCTTCCCGGCGCTCTTTACCGCTTTCAAAACCCCGATCCCGCTTTTAATGGAATCCGGGCTGGCGTTGTAGCTGTCGTCGATCACGGTCACCCTTTCCAGCTCATGAATCTGCTGGCGCATGGCCAAGCCCTCATAGGTCAGCAGCCCACAGCGGATATCGTCCAAAGATAGTCCCTGGTCATACGCCACCGCAATGGCCGCCAGGGCGTTGCTGACGTTGTGAATCCCCAAAGCGGGGATCATCACCTTATGGACGCCAAAAGGCGCGTGCAGGTCAAACCTGGTACAGTCTTTGACGGTATCGATATTTTCCGCGCGATAGCCGCAGTCCTCCGCCGTACCGTACCAAGTGATTTTCTTGGGATAGCTCTCTCTCAGAGGCCGCAGAAGGGGGTCGTCGCCGTTTAAATATAAAACGCCGCCTTCACCAATTGTGTCGGCAATATGAAGCTTTTCGCCGCGGATATTTTCCTGGGTCTTTAGCTGTTCAATATGGGAAATACCAATATTGGTCATCACCGCGCTGGTAGGGCGGGCGATAGCGGAGAGCCGCTCCATTTCCCCGAAATTACTCATACCCATTTCGATCACGGCGACCTCATGGGTGTGGTCCAGGCCGAAAACCGTCAAGGGAAGGCCGATCTGGCTGTTATAATTCCCCGCCGTTTTGTGGATCCTTTTTCCCTGGCTCAGAGCGGCGGCAATCATTTCCTTCGTGGACGATTTCCCCACGCTGCCCGTCACGCCGATCACCGGAATGGAAAACCGTCCCCGGTACCAGGCCGCGAAATCCTGAAGCGCCTTTTGGGTATCCTCTACCTGAATTACGGCGCCATCCAGAAATTTCAGGCTTTCATCCGGCTCCTGGGTCAAGCACGCCTCCGCGCCGGATTCCAGCGCCATGGGGATAAACTGGTGGGCGTCCACTTTTTCCCCAATAATCGGCACAAACAAAGCCCCGGGCTGGATTTCCCGGCTGTTGGTGCTTACCGAGGTCACCTCAGCGTTGGGATTGCCCTTTTGTAAAACGCCTCCCACCGCCGATACGATTTCACTGATGCGGATCGGTTCCATGCTTATTCCTCCAAGCCTAATTCTTTCAAAATATCAGCCACGACTTCCCGCTCGTCAAAATGCCGTTTGACCCCTTTGGTCTCTTGGTAATCCTCATGGCCCTTTCCCGCGAGCACTACGATGTCGTGCTCCTGGGCGTTTTCAATACAGTATCGGATCGCGTCCTTCCGGTTGGGGATCACGACGCTTTTCCCCTGTGTTTTCGCCATGCCGGTCTGGATATCCCTGATGATATCCATCACATCCTCAAACCGGGAATTGTCCTCGGTAATCACTGTCAAGTCAGATAGCTTGCCGCTTACCTCGCCCATCTCATATCGGCGGGATTTGGCCCGGTTGCCCCCGGCGCCGAACATACAGATCAGCCGGTGGGGGTGGTATTCCCGCAGGGTTGTGAGAATGTTTTCCATGCTCACCGCGTTATGGGCGTAATCGATCAGCAGGGTATAATTTCCCGGCACCTTTACCGGTTCTACCCGGCCCTTTACCTTTACCTCGTTCAGGCCGTCCAGAATATTCTGTTCAGAAACAGGAAAATGGCGGCACACGGCGATGGCGGCAATGGCGTTATAGGCGCTGAACTTTCCGGGGATATCCACATCCACGCTAAGGTTCGTGGTGCCGGAAACGTCGAAGTGCGCCCCTAAATAGCCTGGCCGGTAAATCAGCCCCTCATTGGCGCCCTTCAGCTGGGCGTTGGGATTGGTAAACCCAAAGGTCTCTATTTGACAGGTATGCCCCTCGATGATGGTTTCATAAGCCGGGTCGTCGATATTAATAAGCCCCAGCTGACAGCTTTGAAACAGCAGGCTTTTACAGGAAGCGTACTCTTCCAGGCTTTCATGCTCGTTTTCCCCGATATGGTCCGGGGAAAAGTTGGTAAACACGCCGTAATCAAATACAAAGCCGTCGGTGCGGTGCCATTTCAAGCCTAGGGAGGAAGCCTCCATGACCGCGCACTGGCAGCCCGCTTCCACCATTTGGTTCAAATATTTTTGAATGTCATAGGATTCGGGGGTGGTGTTATTGGTGGGATAGACAGCATCCCCGATAATCACCCCCAGGGTGCCGATGACGCCGGTCTTGATCCCGCCCTTTTCCAGGATTGTTTTAATCATACTGGCGGTGGTGGTCTTCCCCTTGGTCCCTGTGATGCCCACAGTTTTCAGCTTAGAGGCGGGATGGCCGAACAAAGCCGCCGCCATAAAAGCCATGGCCTTGCGGGTATCCTCCACCAAAATCAAGGTTCCTTGGGAAAGCGCCAGCTTCCTGCTGGCTACCACCGCGGAGGCCCCCGCCTCCACCGCCTGGGCGGCGTACTGATGGCTATCCACCGCGGAACCGACGAGGCAGACAAACACGCATCCGGGCGTCACCTTTCGGGAATCGTAAACCACATCGCTGACCACCGTCTGGTCATCTCCCTGGATACATTCATAAGGAATACCGGAAAGCAGCTCTTTTAATTGTTTTGGGAGCATACCGCTTCCTCCTTTTTTAAGCTTTCATTTGGAAAAGCAGGCTTCCCCTGCTAGTTTATGGATGGAATGCAGGAAAAAGAACCTTATTGCAAGAGTGAGTTTTCAGGAACCCGTAAGGGTTACCGGGTTTTGAAGGAGTGTTTTGCAATAGCCACCAGCAGGATAAAGAAAAGCAAAGCCAAAAACAGCATAGACAGGGTGTAAAAACAGGAAACGCCCAGCACCCCATAGGCTTGTACGCATTTGCTGCCGAACAGCAAAAAAGCCAAGGACACAACCGCGTAACCGCCGATCAGGTATTTTTGGAACCGGACGATGGTGATAATCATGGTAAAAAAGTTGATTAACGCCAGCAGGCCGCCGCCCACCAAAAGGATTTCCAGATGAAGCAGGTATCCCTCCAGATGCACGCCGTAAATCAAATTCAGCACCGGGATGCCCAGGAAATAGCCCCCTATGGCTACCGCCGCCGTCAAACCTAAAATCGCGGCGATATATTTGGCGATCAGCTTCCAAAAGCGGGAGGTTTCCTTTTGATTCCAGATCACCGCCAGTTTATTCAGCACCGGCTGATAGATAAAGTTGCTCAGCAGGCTGATGACGAATACCGGCATAAAAACATAATTAAAGCTGGCCTGGTCCTGGTTGGACAGCACGGAATCGATGGCGTATTTCGGCGCGTTTCCAATATACATAATCAAAAAGGTAGAGCCGAACAGCGGGAAGCATTCCCACATCAGCCCGCCGATTTTCCGAAAGGAAAGGCTTCCCTTTTCCACAGGAAAGGCTTTCAACACCATACCGTTGAGCGCAGCAAACAGCGCAAAGGAAAACACCAGGCTGACCAAAGAAGTTATAATCAGGTCCTTGGTTACGGCGTAAAGCACCATGTAGAGGACCGTATACAGAAACAGGCGCAGGGTCAGGATTTTTCCGCCGATATCCAGCCGGTCGTGCTGCTGCAGCATGCCATGGAACACATCCTCAAAGGCGTCGATCCATTTGACCAGGCAAATCAGCAGCACAACGATGCTTTTATTGCCGTCATACTGGCCGGTTCCATATTCAAAACCGATATAGCACAGAGAAACCACCAGCATCACAGCGGTGGTCAAAACCCGGGAATAGTAATACTCCCGGTAGCTGTATTTTTCCACAACATCGGAAGCCTGAAATTGGCGGACTCCATAACGCCCAATGGTGAGCATCAAATTCCCGATAGCGTAAGCGATCACAAAAATCCCCGCGTCGTTGACAGGGTCGATTCTGGAAATGACCATCAGGATAACCACCGTCTGGAAAGAATTCAGCATCGCGGACGCCGAATTCCACAGATAAGATGATTTCCCGATGCTTCTGCTGTGAATTAGAAAGTTCTTGATAACCATCCAACCTTTCCGCCAAGCATTTCCATCATTAGTATTGACAAAATAAGGGTAACTTTTTCTTTTTCAAAAGTCAAGAGCATAAAAGGCTTCCCTTGACCCTTTTTGCGCGATCCTTTTGTGCCAGGCTGACAATCGATAAAAAAATCCGAACCCATTGCCAACCGGAACAAGGTTCGGATTTTTATTCTGGTGGGCCATCAGGGACTCGAACCCCGGACCGACCGGTTATGAGCCGGCTAATAATATCGCGTTTTATTTAGATTTCATGCGGCTTTCAGAATCATGCTGACTTGCATATGACCTGCATGGGTTTAAATACTCATTTAATTTATCCATACGCCTTTCTTTATATAGTTTATCCAAATGCGTATAAATTGTCAATGTAGTTTTGATATCACTATGGCCTAATTGATCTCTGGCTGTAAGGACGTCTACGCCTGCCCGATATAATAGACTGGCAAAAGTATGCCTCAGCCAATGCGGGGTAAACGTCGGGATTCTCATTACAGCTCCGTGTGGATCAAATTTATTTATTTTTCCACTGTAACCATATTTTATATTTAAATCTAATAGATAACTGTCCCACATACATCTCCATGCCTGATTTGTCATCATTTTTCCTCTAACGCTGTGAATAACATACATACACAAAGGAGACTCAGAGTCTTTCTCAGCCTTTAAATAATCAATCAAAACCTGTGGTATTCTTACTATACGAATACCCGATTCCGTTTTGGTAGTTTTAACGTGCGGTTTTCCTTTTATCATTTCCACTGATTTGGTCACGGAAATTGTGCCTGCATTTAAATCCACATCTCCCCAAGTTAAAGCCGTTGCCTCACCTCGCCTTATTCCTGAGTAAAGCATAAGCATGGCAGCGCGTTGCGCCCTATGCGGGGTTTCCCTTATCCATCGCTGCTGTTCGTCAGTTAGCGCGTCTCTGTGAGATTCCGGCGCAATTTTAGGTATTCTCACATAATCAGCTGGATTGAAATCAATGGCTCTATTTTCAATAGCAAGCCTAAATATTTGAGATGCAGTATTTCTAATTGCTTTTAATGTATTCTTTGCCAGTTTAGTATCATTAATTATAGATTGTATATCGGCCGGTAGAATTTCAGAAAGAGATTTCATATATAATGGAGACAAATGATTTCTACAATAATTTTTATAGGAATTAATCTGTGAAATGGATACTCCATCGGCCTCTTTAGATTTTAAAAATTTTTCTGCCCAATCCCCGAAAGAATCTCTCATAGAGGTAATACTAATTCCCTTTCCCATGAGAATCCGCACTTCGTCAGCTTTCTTTTGTACTTCCTTAGGAGTGACCCCATATACCGTTTTATATTTTCGCTTCCCGTCTACAGTGCCGAGATATATCTGCATTGCATATCTGCCGTCTGGTCTCTTCTTTACCCTGCTTTTTGCCATAATAAAAACCACCTCCAAAGTATGACTTGAAAGCCTACCCAGAAAGTGGTATAATTTCGTTGTTCAGACGGATTATCCACTTTGGGTAAGCTGTTCTATTTTCGCCGCTCGTTTCTGCGCCAACAGAAGCGGGCGGTTTTTCATTTTTTCTTCGTGAGCTTTTTTATCTGCTTGTCAAAATCAGAAATAATCTTCTGAGTTTTGTTGAACTCTTCGTATTCTGCCTCCGCCTTTAATTTAGCGGCTCGGGCTGAGATTCGTCCCTTATCTGGCAAAATATCATATCTTCGGAACGCCAGAAATTCATTAATACTGGCAGAAAATTCTTCCATTGTAAACGTGTTTTCCCGTTCAATCAAATCTTCTATATAATCAAAATATCCGGTAACAGTTCTCTCGAGCTGCCTAATCTGCTTCTCGTTCAGATAATTTTTTGCAACCAAAACATCTGATTTCAAAATACGTCCGTCTGGCGCGTTTTTCCATGTGGTCAGCCCCATATTTTCCTTATGGCGGTCAGCATTGGAATAAACAATTTCAGCAGCGGTCTGCCCTGTGATAGCATAATGAAACTTGTTTTGTATCATTGCGTAAAAATCTTGTGTTATGGGCGAATTTTTATCATAATCAATGCTGCACTCTGCAAAAATATCGGTGATCTGCTGCCAAATACGCCGTTCGCTTGCACGAATAGAACGGACGCGTTCAAGAAGCTCTCTAAAATAATCTTTACCAAAAGGTCTGCCGTTTTTCAACATATCGTCGTTTAAAACAAACCCTTTGATTATGTATTCTTTCAATGTTTGTGTTGCCCATTTACGAAATGCAGTAGCTTGTTTGGAATTAACTCGATAACCTACGGCTATTATAGCATCAAGATTGTAAAAATCTATGATTCTTCGAACATCACGCTTCCCTTCTTCTTGAACCATTTCCTTTTTGGAAACAGTTGCTTCCCGAACTAACTCTCCTTCCTCATAAATGTTTTGTAGATGCTTCGAAATAGCTGGTACATTTACATCAAATAACTCCGCCATCCCTTTTTGTGTCAGCCAGAAGGTTTCGTCTTCAAATATAACAGATACGGTAACATTCCCGTTTTCTGTTTGATATAAAACAATATTACTGGGATTTAAAGGTTCCTTATCCATTTAAGCACTCCTTCTATTCGTCAATCTTTTCTGGCCGCTTTCATGCGGCTATTTTTTATCCAGTCGGGGGTCGAACCGGTGGGGGATTTTTTTATTTAACGCAGTGAGCATCGTTCACTAGTACAACATATTACCAGTATTTACCTGTATACTTCACCCCTGGAAAAATCTACACTTTTTCTTAGGAGGTGTTGTTATATGAATTATAACGACTATAAAAAAGCAAGAGATTTGTCCTGGTTAGTTTTGATGGAAATGAAAATCAAAGAACTTCCCGTTGTTGTGTCACGTATTTGTAAAGCGTATGGGTTCATACTGTATTCTTATGAACAAGGGCAGGATATCATCTCCATTTTAAATCTTGGGGATAGAATCCATAAAACTGACGGTTCCAGTACTTACCACATGGGAAGGTATTTCATTTTTTATAACAGCTCCTTGCCAAGCTCTCGCCTGCGTTTTACCATTGCCCACGAACTGGGCCACATTCTGCTTGACCATGTTCACAGAAAAGAAGGAGAAGCCACCGCTATCAACCGGGAGCCTTCGCCTAACGATAATCCATTGGAACAACAAGCAAATGTATTCGCCTCAAGACTTTTGGCGCCGGCCTGCGTTCTTCACGAACTTGGTGTCTCTTCGGCGCAAGAAATATCGGATTATTGTAAAATCAGTAAATGCTGTGCGGATTACCGGGCCGCACGGCTTAAACTTCTCAACAATCGTGAACAACAATTTTTTAAAGAGCGCGGAGCCTCTAACTATGGCATGTCCAACCTGGAACGCCAAGTAATGAATCAATTTGTTGAATACATAGAAAAGAATCGAGTTTCAGTTTTATAGGTCATTATTACCCCAGCCTTCTTTTTCTGCTCTTTTTAGAACTGCCTCTATCACCTTATCTGCTTTCTCTACTTCTTCCCTAGTGAGATGCCTGGTTTCCACCCCGCCGCCTCTGCTAGCCACGTATAAGGTTTCTCCGTCGTCCTCTTTATTTTTGGTTAGCTGGTAATTAGAAAAATCCAGTAATGCGCATTTTCCCGTTTCATTTAACTGATCGTAGTTTCTAATAAGCTTTTCTTTTCTTAGATCGACCTCGCGCTTCGGCGTGGGGTCTTTTTGTTTTCTAAACCCAAATGCATCATCAATATTAACTCTATATAAATCGCAGAGCATAAAAAGAGTGTTTGCATCGGGCTGAGATTGGCCGGATTCCCAAGACGCCAAGGTTTGCTGCTTTTTTCCAACATGTTCAGCAGCTTGAATCTGGGTATATCCTGCATCGAGCCGTAATTTTTTTAGAGTCTCTGCTATTTCAGCTTTTGTCACTTGTATCACTCCTTTAATTTGGATTATACCATGATTTTTTTAGATTTCAATACAAAATACAAAAATTTTCAGTAAAAATAGCTTGACAACCGTAAATTTCGGTATTATTATATAGTTGCACCGAATATTTCAGTGAAAGGAGGGAAAAATATGGGATTTGATATTCGTGATAATTTAAAAAGTATTTTTGATTCTGAAAACTACAATCGGTCAGCAGTTGCTCGAAAAGCAGATATGTTCCCTTCTCAATTATGCGAAGTTCTTAACAAAAGGCGCAAACTGGAAGCAAATGAATTTTTTAGAATCTGCGAAGCTATTAATCGTTCGCCTAATGACGTAAGGAACTACGACGACCACAAAGAAGCGGGGTGAGGGAATGTTAGATTGTAATTATCAATTTCAGGAAACGATTTTACAAAAAGAAAAAGGGAACTCCATAATCTCAGAAATTATGGAATCCCTTAAAGGGCTGAATGTTACAACAGCTGAGTTCTTGTTAAATGAATGCAAAAAGGAAATTTACCAAACAGCAAAGATTTAAAATGTACGTTCAACAATTTCTTGAATGCTGTTAGAAATATCTCCCAAATAGTTACGTTCGTTACCCTTGGTACTATAACCACGTACTATGGGAATTTCATCGGGTATGTGAAGCAAAATCGTATCACGATATGTTTTCTTATTCGCTTCATACTTAATCAAAAAAGTTACATTTTTAGTGTTTGGCGCTTCATTAAAAATTAAATTTAGTTTTTGACCCGGAGCCAAAAAGGTATTTTTAACAGCTTTTATTTGATCATTAATTTCTCGGTCTGCAAACTTCGCGGAGATTTCTGTAATACATTTAAAATCTGTAATTTTAGCACCCGTTTGGCCATAATTTTTCACAACAAAATAGCAGCGTAAAGTTGAAGTATAAGCCCTTTCAAATTGCACTACTATATATGGCCTTGTACTTTCGGCAATCATTTTTGAATTTTGCCTTAAAGTTATAACTGCAATAATAATTGAAGCGATGCCAACTGTAAGTGACACCATAACTCCTATAAACTGAATCCAATCGGATACAGTAAGAGATTCAAACATATTTTTTCACCCCCTCCCTATTGACATTTTACCACTCGTTGGGAGGACAGGCAACCAAACTAAAATAAATCGCCGCCCTCTGGCGGCGGAAAGAAGGTATTTTGTGAAAAAAGCAATTACTACACTAGCGATCTTGGCGGTTGGTCTATTATCACTTACTGCCTGCCAGTCGGAAGCCGAAAAGGTTTCTTACAACTTATCGCTGGAAGCTGACAATTTCAACGATATTAGGCAAATAACTGTAATTAACTGCTTGCAAGGCGATGTGCTGTTTCAAATGACTGGCAAAATGTCCATTACCGCCGACGTGAAAGATAATCAGCTGGAGATCGTTGTGGAAGATGAAAACGGAGAATATAAGAAACATTTTATTGGTCTTAGCGACAACGTGACTTATGTTGTGGAAGATATTACTTCTGATGATGTCAGCAAGTACAAATATACTCTTAACTTTAACCCTAATATGTGGATCCCGATTGAGCCTAACTATGTTGATTAAACAGGCGCTGCTTCTGATCTTATGTATCAGAAAGGAGGAATTGATATGCGCAAAGCTTTATGTCGTGCGCCAAAATGGACACCCGGAAAAATGGAATTACCGATGTATCCAAATTTAACAGTAAACGATGTATCTATTTATTTACGCAAATCGGAAGCTACAATTAAACGCTGGTTGTCTGCAGGAATCATACCGGGATTCAAAATTGAAAGAGAGTGGTTTATCCCTAGGGATAAATTTTTGCAGGAAGTTGAAAGGAGGACAAGCTCATGACACCCCAAGCGTGGATATTGTTAATCGCGCTAGTCTTAGTAATCTGCGGCTGCTACAGTTTAGAGCGTGAAAACCGGAAACTAAGGGCCGCTTTAAAGAAGAAAAGGAGCCGGTATGCAGCATATCATTATCAGCAGATTCGTTAAACCTTCCCCCTGCCGGGATTGTTCAGAACGGACGCCATTTTGTCACGGGATAGGCCAATGCGAACCTTACACGGCCTGGAAAGCCCAAAAAGAAGCTTTTGACCAGGCGGAACAAGCAAAACGCAGAGGCCGCCAAACAGCCAGCGACCAGCGCTCAGAGCAGGTTTACCGGCAGTTTAAAAAAGATCATATACCGGGGAGGTCAAAAGGTTGGAGATAGCAAAAAGGCAAAGAGGCCGAAACATTCCGTTTTACTTCACGATTACGCATGAAGAGTACATAGAAATGAAAAAAGCGGATTGTGAAATTGACGGCAAGGAAAGCGCCGACTGGCGGTCAGCCTGGCGCAAATATAAAGAAAGCCGCGCCCCGGCTGGCACCAGGAACGCGGCAAGAGAAAATACTGTATTTATATAGTAAACCGAAACAGGAGGTTTGTCAAATGGACATATTGGAATTTTTTGAGGAAGTAAAAAACATCATTGTTGATCATAACCGCAATGGATTGAAAGAAGCTGGATATCGAAAAAACCCGGATAAATATGAAAATGCCGTGGCAATGCGGTTTGAGTTGGACGGGAAGCCATATTTTCTACAGGTATCGTCAGATGAACAAGCGTAACATTGACAACGGCCTATCCCGTGCGGAACGGGAGTACATAACCCCGCCAGATAATGAGGAGCCGGAAACCGGTGAAAGCGAATATGAAAGTCAAGAAGGAATCAGGAGGGCTTTATGGAGAATTATTTCAAGAAATTAAATTCTATAAACGTCAATGATAAGACCGAAAAGAAAGGAAATCTTACCTATCTTTCATGGGCATGGGCTTGGGGAGAAGTCAAAAAGCTTTTCCCAGACACCACATATAATATTTATGAAAACGTGGACGGTCTTAATTATCACACAGACGGGAAAACATGCTGGGTAAAGACCGGGGTAACAGTTAACGGACTGGAACATATTGAGTATCTTCCGGTGATGGATTTCAAAAACAAATCTTTACCATTAGCGGAAGTCACTTCCTTTGATGTAAACAAGGCGATCCAAAGGAGTTTGACAAAAGCTCTGGCCCGGCACGGCCTTGGCTTGTATATCTACGCCGGAGAGGATTTACCGGAAGACGGCACGGCAGGAACTCCGCCAGAAGGCGGAAAAAAGGAACCTCACGCACGGGAGGATTACATTGATGATATTAAGAAAACCGTGCTTCTCAGTGAACTGCATAGAACAGGCTGGAATGCAGCCGGTATGCTGGAATACTTATCGCAAAAGTTCCCTGACAACCCGCCGAAAGATTTAAATTCCATCACGATCAAACAATTTACCTTTATTGCACACAAATTAGAAAAAAGGCCAACAGTGCAGGAGGCTGAAAATGGAGCTTGATTTTGACCAGGCCGGTATAGAACTAAAAAATGGGGGTACATGGCTTTGCCTTCGCGTAAAGTCCAGCTTCAACGCCAGAAGATTCGTTTCCTCTATGCGGGACAAGCTTTATACCGCCGATCTGAAAGAAA